>NZ_JBIVGI010000002.1:7430-507059 GCF_044748625.1 Kitasatospora sp. NPDC089913
GCGGCCGGGGACGGGTTCCCGGCCCGCCGCCCCCCCCCCCGCCCCCCCCCCCCGGGGGGGGGGGGGGGGGCCCCCCCGGCCGACGGCCCCCCCCGGGGGGGGGCCGTCGGTCGGTCGCCCAGCACGCGGACCGGCGTCCGAGGGTCATCGGTCGCCCAGCACGCGGACCGGCGTCCGAGGGTCATCGGTCGCCCAGCACGCGGACCGGCGTCCGAGGGTCGTCAGTCGCCCAGCACGCGGACCGGCGCCCCGGCCAGGAAGGCCGCGATGTCCTCCACCGCCTCGCCGTAGTAGCGCCGGTAGTTGTCCCGCGACACGTACCCCAGGTGCGGGGTCGCCAGCAGCCGGGGCGCCGTCCGCACCGGGTCGTCCGCCGGCAGCGGCTCCTGGTCGAACACGTCCACCGCCGCGCCCGCGATCCGCCCCGCCGCCAGTGCCGCCAGCAGCGCCCCCTGGTCCACGATCGCCGCCCGGGAGGTGTTGACCAGGTACGCGTCCGGCCGCATCAGCGCCAGCTCCGGCGCGCCGAGCAGCCCCCGGGTGCGGTCCCCGAGCGCGAGGTGCACGGAGACGAAGTCGCTCTCCCGCAGCAGCTCCTCCTTCGACCCCGCCCGGCGCACGCCCACCTCGGCCGCCCGCTCCCCGGTGAGGTTGCTGCTCCAGGCCAGTACGTCCATGTCGAAGGCGAGCCCCACCCGGGCGACCCGGGCGCCGATCTTCCCCAGGCCCAGCAGGCCCAGCCGGCGTCCCGCCAGATCCGCGCCCACCGTGCTCTGCCACGGCCCGCCGTTCCGCAGCGCCGTGCTCTCCTCGACCAGGCCGCGGGCCAGCCCGAGCAGCAGCGCCCAGGTCAGCTCCACCGGCGGCGTGGACGAACTGGCCGTCCCGCACACGGTGACCCCGTGGGCGCGGGCCGCCGCGTGGTCGATCACCGAGTTCCGCATCCCCGAGGCGACCAGCAGCCGCAGCCGGGGCAGCCGCTCGAACACCTCCGCCGGAAAGGCGATCCGCTCCCGCAGCGTCACCACGATGTCGAAATCGGCGACCGCCGCGACGAGTTCCGCCACCGAGGCCGGATGCTCGCGGAACGTCACGACCTCCACCCGGTCGGCCACGGGGGACCAGTCGGCGATCGTGGTGGCGACGCCCTGGAAGTCGTCGAGTACGGCGCAGCGGAGTGTCATGCCCGCACTCTTCCAGACCCGCCCGGCACCGCCCGGCCCGGCTCCCCCGTTCCGTCACCGCCTCCCCCGTTCCGTCACCGGCTCTCCCGTTCCGTCACCGTCCCGTTCGACCGGCGCCGTCCGGGCCGGTCCGGGAGACCCCCGGGGGCCGGGCGGCGCCCCGGTGTGAGAGGGTCGGCGGCCGGACGGAGGAGGCGCCGATGCGGACGAGTGGGACCGGGGACACGACTGTCACCGGCGGGCGGGTCCTGGTGGTCGACGACGACGCGGCGATCCGCCGGGGGCTGGAGCGCGGACTTCGGCTGAGCGGCTTCACGGTGTCCCTCGCCGAGGACGGCGGGGCGGCGCTGACCCGGATGGCCACCGAACCGCCCGACGTGCTGGTGCTCGACGTGTCGATGCCCGGCATCGGCGGCGTCGAGGTCTGCCGCCGCCTGCGCGCCCGGGGCGACGACCTCCCGGTGCTGATGCTGTCCGCGCTCGACGAGGCCGCCGACCGGGTCGCCGGACTCCAGGCGGGCGCCGACGACTACCTGGTCAAGCCGTTCGCCCTGGAGGAACTCGTCCTGCGGTTGCGGGCCCTGCTCCGCCGCCGGCCGCCGCAGCCGGACGACCGGGTGCTCGCCGGCCCGCTCAGCCTCGACCCCGGCACCCGCCTGGCCCACCTGGACGGCGAGGAACTCGCCCTCACCCGGCGCGAGTTCGAACTGCTGACGCACCTGGCCCGGAACGCCGGCCTGGTGCTGTCGCGCGAACTGCTGCTGGAGCGCGTCTGGGGCTACGACGTCGAGGTGCGCAGCGACGCCGTCGACACCTTCGTCAGCTACCTGCGGCGCAAGACCGAGGTCGGCGGGCGGCCCCGGCTGATCCACACCGTCCGGGGCGTCGGCTTCGTGCTGCGGACACCCGGCGGACCCGACGGATCGAGGCAGGCCCCGCGGTGAGGCTCTCCACCCGGATCGCGCTCTGGGCGGCGGCCGTGGTGCCGCTGCTGGTGGTGCTCGCGGGTCTGCTGCTGCTGCCGCTGGTCGGCCGGGACCTGCGGCACCAGCAGGACGCCCGGCTCGGGGAACGCGCGGCCGCCCTGCTGCCGAGCGTCCGGGCGCTGGTGGCCGCCGACAGCAAGGGCCGGCCCAAGGTGGAGCAGAACCAGCAGCGCAAGGTGGTGGACGCCGCCCTGGACCTGGGGGTGCGGGTGACCGGCACCGACGGCGGTGTGCTGCTGTCCGTCGGCCCGCAGCCGGACGACGCCGGCGTCCTCCCGGGCGGCGGGCCGGTCACGGTCCGGGACCGCGCCGGCTCCTGGCGGGTCCTCACCCGGGCGGCCGGTGGGGGCGAGAACGGCAAGGGCGCCGGCCTGCTGCAGGTGATCGCCCCCACCGGACCGGCCGACCGGCAGGCGGCCGCGGTGCGGCGGCGGGTCCTGCTCGTGGCCCTGGTGTCGGCCCCGGTCTCCGCGCTGCTCGGCTTCGCGCTCGCCGAGCGGGCCACCGCCCCGCTGCGCCGGCTCAGCCGCCGCGCCGCCGGGCTGGACCCGGCGGCGTCACCCGCCGGCGCTCCGCACGGCCCCGGCGGTCACGGGTTCGTCCCCGAGCGGACCGGGACGGCCGAGGTCGACGAGCTGTCCTCGGCCCTCGCGCTGCTCCTCACCCGCTACGACGAACAGGCCCGGCGGACGGCCCAGGCGCTCGACACCGCACGGGCGTTCTCCGCCGACGCCTCGCACGAGCTGCGCACCCCGCTGATGAGCCTGCGCACCAACCTCGACGTGCTGGCCGCCCACCCGGACCTGCCCGCCGCCGACCGGGACGAGGTGGTGACGGAGCTGCGGCAGGACCACGCGCGACTGCTCGACCTGCTCACCGCGCTCAGCACCCTGGCCCGGGGCGACCTGGTCCAGCTGGACGCGTTCCAGCCGCTCGACCTCGCCGAACTCGTCGACGCGGCGGTCGTGGAGGCCCGCCGCCGCCACCCCGGCACCGAGTTCGCCGTGCACGCCCCGGCCGAACTGCGGTTCTTCGGCTGGGAGTCCGGACTGCGGATCATGCTCGCCAACCTCCTCGGCAACGCCGCCGTGCACGGCGGCGCCGACGGCGTCCCGGCCCGCGTCGCCGTCCGGCTCTCCGCCGAGGGCCCGCAGGCCCGGCTCACCGTGGACGACAACGGTCCCGGGGTGCCGCCGGAGAGCCGGACGGCGGTGTTCCAGCGCTTCCACCGCCGTCGGGACAGTCCCGGTTCGGGCCTCGGGCTCACCCTGGTCGCCCAGCAGGCCGCGCTGCACCGGGGCAGCGCCGCCCTCACCGCGCCGCCCGACGGCGCCGCCGGCTGCCGGGCCGAGGTGCTCCTCCCGCTCCCCCGGCCGGACGCGCCGACCCTCGAACTCCCGGCCCGCCGGGACTGGCTCTCCGGTCCGGGGCACCGAACGGACCCGGGAGGCTGAACGGACCCGGGAAGCCGAACGGACCCGGGAGGCTGAACGGACCCGTTGGAGCCGCGGCCGTTCCACAGGGATTCCACAAGAACGCGCTCTACCGTCCGACCCGACCGCACCGGACCGTCCGGGTCCGGGCCGACGAGAGGACGTCACATGCCCGCAGTCAACCGCCTCCCCTCCGGTCGCCGGGCCGGCGCGCTCGGTGCCCTCGCCCTGGCCGGTGCGCTGCTGGCCACCACGCCCGCCGCCCAGGCCGCTCCGGCGGCCCCGAGCACCGGGCCGGCCGCCGCCACCTCGCCGACCGCCCTGCCGACGCCCACCGGTGACGGGGCCAGGACCATCTGCAAGCGGCTGCCCAGCACCGAGGGGCACCTCACCAACGCGCTCAACCGGCTGAACGGGAACGCCACCGTGGCCGGCTCCGTCGCCCGGCTGGAGCAGCGGGTCGCCAACGCCAAGGCCGCCGGACACACCGAGGTGGAGACCTACCTCAACGGCCGGCTGACCGCCCGCAAGGCCCTGGTCGGCACCCTGAAGTCGCGGCAGGACGACCTCAAGTCCGTGGCGACCTGGTGCGCCGCCCACGGCAAGGGCGCCGGCAAGTGACCCGCCGGCCCGCCGCCGGGGTGCTCGCGGCCGTGCTGCTGGCCGGAGCGGCACTGCTCACCGGCTGCGGCCCCGTCGTCACCCACGGACCGGCCGCACCCGGGAACGCCGCCCCCGGCGCGGCCGCACCCGGTACGGCCGACGACGCGCCGCCCGGGGACCTCCAGCAGAAGCTGGACGCCGCCGAGAGCGCCGCCGCCGCGGCCGACGCCGACACGGCGGCCGAGAACGGCTGACCCGGGGGGCGGGAGGCTGCAACTGGGATGTGGCGGGCCGGTCGTGGGGGCCGGCCCGGCACACCCCGGCCGTCGGACGCCACCGCTCTCAGTGCCTGCGGCGGCCCCACCGCGGCCGCCGGCCGGGCGGCTCCGCCGGCCCCGACAGCCGGGCCGCCAACTCCCGGAGGCCCCGCTGCTCCAGCATCCGCCCGACTTCGGCCACGTCGTCGTCCCGACGGCCCGAGCGGACCATCTCGATCGCCTCCCGGACCGGCGCTCCCCGGCCCGTCGGATCCAGGTGCTGGAGGAAGTCGGCGACGTGCTCCGGAGGCCGGTGGCGGCAGACGGTCACGGTCATCGCGTGGCTGAGTTCCGGCGCCAGATCGACCAGGCTCGCCGCCGCCCGGGCGATCTCCGCACCGGTCCTGTCCCGGGCGGACAGCTCGGTGGCCAGCACCTCGGCGCTCCTCCGCCAGCCCATCCGCAGCAGGCGCCCGATCACATCTGCCACCGAGTCACCCGCCAGCATCCGACCGGCCAGCAGCTCCGCCGTCCCGTTCGACCGTCCGGAGGGGTCACGGTCCGTCGGTCCGACGACCGGCAACGGCGTGTCCAGCAGCGCCGCGACCCGGTCGGCGGGTTCGTCGGCGAGCAGGTGGTCGACGATCCGCTCCGCCTCGGCCGGCCGACCGGCCTCCCGCAGGGCCCGGAGGATCAGGGCGAGTTCCACCGGGGGCCGGGCGGCCGCGAGGATCGCCAACAGCTCGGCCTGCCGCGCCGCCACCGCGGTCCGGGGCGCCGGATCGGGGTACGGCCCCGCGCCGGGCCGCACCGGCGGCCGGTCCGCCAGCGCGGCCAGCAGACCGACCACGTCCGCGGGCTTCCGGTGCAGGGCCGCCGCGGCCAGGGCCGCCCTGACCGGCTCGCCCCGGGCGGCACGGCCGGCGAGTTCCCCGACCGGGCCGTCCGCCCCGACCTCCCGCCGCAGGGCCGCGCGGTCCAGACCGGGCGCCGTCCGGTGCAGCTGCCGGTACCAGGCCACGAGCGGGGCGTCCGGCGGGGCCTCGTCGACCAGGGCGGCCGCGTACCGGAACCAGCCGCGCTCGTTCAGTCCGGCCCAGAAGAGTGGGGTGTGGACCCTCCTCGCGCCGACGCGGAGCAGGGGCATCCCGAGCTGCTCGTCACCGTTCCGGCGCAGGTGGGCGAGGACGCAGTCGGCCTGGTGGGTCGACAGCTCCGGGGCCAGCGTGTCCATCGCGACGCCGCGCGCCTCCTCGCCCCGGGTGGCCAGCGCCGTGAACAGCCGGCCGAGCTCCTCCTCGGAACCGGTCCAGCGGGCGGCCTGCAGCACGGCACCGGCGACCACACCCTGCCGGCCGACGAGCAGTTCCACCAGAAGTTCCGCGAACCGGTCCGGTGGGGTCGCCCGCGCGAGGTGCTCCACGAACCGCTGCACCGCCTGCCCCCGCCGCGGCCGCTCCAGCCGGAAGTTGCGCAGCACCTCGGCAACTTCCGGGACCGGCCGCCCGGCCGCCGCCCGGCACAGCACCTCGAACGCCTCGTCGTCCCGGAGCGCTTCCAGCAGGCCGACGACGACCGGGGGCGGCCGCTCGCTCCCCAGCCGCTCCAGCAGGAGACCGGCCTCCCGTCCGCCGCCGGTCCGGCGCAGTTCGCCGATCAGGGCTCGGAATTCCGGCGGCAGGATCGGCGGCCCGCCGAGGAAGGCGTCCAGCAGGTAGGAGGTGCCCTGCTCGGAGCCGGTCGCCCGGGCCGCCGCGAACAGCCTGGCAGCGTGCGCCCTGAGCGCCTCGACCAGCTGCTCGCCGGGGCGGGATCCACGGTGTTCGGACCCCAGAGCCCCGATCAGCGCTCCGCTCCGCTGCACCGGTCCGGCGTCGAGGAACGTACGGAGCAGCTCGTCGACATCGACCGCCGCACCGGCACCGGGCCCCTGGGCGTCGAGGGCGACGATCAGCTCGGCCACCTCGCCGGGCGATCCTCGCCAGGCCAGGCCGAGCAGGGCGCCCCGGTCCGCGGCCGGGCGGAGGGGAACGGGGTCGGGCCCGGGGGCCGGGGCCGGGGCCGGGCCGGGACCCCGGTGCGGTTCCCGGGGCAGCGGAGGCAGCACCGGCACGGGCTCCCGGGGCGGGGCGGGCGCCGCCGTGCTCGCGACGGGCTCGAGCCGGTCGCGCAGCAGCCGCTCCCCGGCCAGCCCTTTCCGGGCCCGGAGTTCGACCAGCACACCCGCCAGCTCGGCGGCCTCGCACTCGGCCACGACGGCCCGCGCCAGCGGGTCGCCCAGGGACGCGAACCGCTCCTCACCGCAGGCGTCGAGCAGTTCGGCGAGCCGGCCCGGCTCCCGGCGCAGCACGAGGATCCGGCGCAGGAACACATCACGCTCCGTCGACGGCGCCTCCGCCAGCACGGTCAGCAGCTCCAGCGTCGACCGGTCGCGGACCAGGGCGTCCCGGAGCCGGGCCGTGACGGCGGACAGGCGTCGCTGCTCCAGCTCCCCGAGCAGGACGCGCACTTCCTCGGCCGGGTACCGCCGGCCCAGCACCGACACGGCGGCCGTGACCGGGTCGTGGTCCGGCCGCCCCACGGTCGGGAGCTCCCAGACCCGGACCAGGGCGTACGCCACCCGGTCCGGCGGCTCCCCGCACAGCCGCTCCAGGAAGGGGTCGAGCAGTTCTCGCGGCCCGTGACCGCAGAGCAGGACGGTCAGCTCACCCGCGTCCTCCGGCCGCATGAATTCGGCCGCGCGCCGGACGACGGCGACGGCGTCCGCGCGGGCCGGAGCGAGGTCGCGGTCAACGGTGTGCCACAGGACGTCCAGCAGACGATGCAGGGCGCGGGGCTCCCGCTGGGCACACTCCTCACGGAACAGCTGGAGAAACCTCTGCAGGCCGGCCTCGCGGAACACCCTCGGCAGCTTCCGGACCTCGCGGTGACTCACCAGGGCCCGGACGACGGAAGCCGCGTCCCGGTCGAGGCCATCCCGCACCCTCGCGGACCGCAGCCAGTGGGCGACCGACGACACCGGCCACTCCGCCACCGCCGCGAGCGCCGTCGCCCTGGCCTCGACCGCCCCGGCCCGGGACAGCTCCACGAGGAGGCCGTCCACCGCCCCGGAACCGAGCCGGGCCACCCTCGCCCGCACCAACCGCTCGACCTCGGCCGGCAGTTCCTCGGCGTCCAGCGCGGCCAGCAGCGGCGGCAGGTCCTCCACCGGCCTCGGCCCGTCGGACACCCCGGCCGCCTCGGCGGCGAGTCCGGCCCGGTGCAGCTCCACGACGCACGCCGCCCAGCCGTCCACCGGCAGCGCGGCCAGGGCCCGGAGCAGCGTCGACCGCAGCGCCTCGACCGTGTCGGCCGGCAGTCCGGCGGGTCCGGGTTCGTCGACGGGACCGGCGAGCGCGGCCAGTCCGGCGAGCACGAGCGGCAGTTCGGGTACCGGGCGCGCGGCCGCCGCCTCCAGGATCCGGTGCGCGACCTCGCTCCGGCCGGCCGCGCAGAGCGCGCCGACCAGCTCCAGCAGCGGGTCGACGGGGCGGAGGCCGGCCGCCGCGTCCCACATCGCCGCGACCGCTCCGTCCTCCAACCGGGCGGCGAGGTCGAGCAGTTCGCCGGTCGGCCCGAGCGCGGCGTACTCCGCCAGGAGTTCGGTCCGCCCGTAGGACTTCCATTGGAAGAGCGCGCGGCCCACGAGGTCGTGGAGGTGGGGCACGGCCGGCGGGCGGTCCGCCGCGACCGGTTCGTCGTCGACCGGGCCTTCGTCGACCGGGTCGGGGGCGGGCTCCAGCAACGGGCCGGCGACCACGAACGCCGTCCGGTCCGTGTCGGAGAGGACCCGGACCTCCTGCGGGGCGCCCAGCTTGCGGTGCTCCCTGTGGAGCTCCCCGATCCGGTGCTGGACGGCCTCCGCCAGCTGCTCCAGGGTCAACTCGCCGTCGTGCGAACGAAGCGTCTCCAGGACCGCCCGCGAGAACAGGCTGAACGAGCCGCTCCCCGAGGTGGCGAAGTGCGCGAGCCCCCCGGGCGCGCAGGCGTAGAGGCGGGCGACCTGCTGTGCCCTGACGGCCCTGGCCCTCCTGGTCGGCCAGGCCGCCGCTCCGCCCATGGTGTCGTCACCCACCCCCTCCCGGCAGGCGTCGACGAGGAACAGCACCGCCGCGGCACGGCTGCTCTCGATCTCGCGGCGCCAGTCGATGGCGACGCAGCCCTTCCACGGCGGCTTCCGGAACCGGCGCAGGTCCTCCGGCACCAGATAGTCCACGCCCCGGGCGTGCAGGCCGTGTCCGCTCAGGCAGATCAGCAGTGTTGCGCCGGACGGCGCCTCCTCCAGGAAGCGCGTCACCTCGCCGTGCACGAAGTTCCAGCCCGTCCGGCCACTCACTCCAGGCCGCTCGACCCGGAAGCCGCGCGCCCGCAGGGCCCCGTCGAGGCGTTCGAGATCCTGGGGGACGAAGGGCAGTGAGGTGATGAACTCCTCTCCTTCGTAGTCGCTGGCACCGATCAGAAGTGCGGCGAACCCGCCCATCCGGTCCCGCTAGTTGCCGAAGACGAAGGTGATCCCACGGGTGCCCTGGACCTGGGAAGTGCCGACCAGCTGGACGCCGCCCGAGGCGGAGACCTGGAAGCTGAGCTGGACCTCCTTGAGCGGCAACGGGCCGCCGCGGTCGGCGATCTGCTCGAAGAGGGTCTGGAGCGCGTCCACCGTCTCCGTGAGGTTCGAGCGCAGCGCCCCGAGCGGCACCCGGCGCAGGACGGCCTCCCGGTCGCGCCGGAAGACACCCATCGTGTCGCCGTCCTCCTCCTCGTCCTCGGTCACCCAGAACTCCAGGGAGTCCAAGGACTCCGCCTCGTGCGCCACTTCTCCCCCACCCCGCGCGACACACGCGCGTTCCACGCCCCCGGCCGACTCCGGTGTGATCCACCGCAGGGCGAGGATAGCCGCAGGAGACCCGTGATTGAAGGAGATCCGCCGACAGATCACGGCTGTTGACGACGAGTCGGACGGTGACTCCGGTGACGCCGGGGACGACCACGGCAAGGCGCGCCGACGACCCTACTGGCGGGCGGCGAGCCAGCCGGCCAGCTCGGCCGGGCGGTCGGTGATGATGCCGTCCACCCCGAGCGCGTCCAGGGCCTTCCAGCGGGCGGGCGCGTCGACCGTCCAGGCGTTGACCGCGACGCCCGCCGCGTGCAGGGCGGCCACCACCTCGGGGCGGCCGGCGAGGGCTGCGTCGGCGGGATTGTAGACGGACAGGCCGAGGTCCCGCGCGACGGCCACCGGGTCGGCGTCCAGCGAGGCGCGCAGCAGGCCGAGGGGCAGTTCGGGGGCCAGTTCGCGGGTGTAGCGCAGGGCGTCGGTCTCGAAGCTCTGGACGAGAACCCGGCCGGCCATGCCGCGGTCGCGGACGTCCTGGACGATCCGGGCCACCTCGTCGCGGGTGTGCGGGCCCTTGATCTCCAGCAGCAGGCTGCCGCCGCGGGTGCGCAGGTCGTCGAGCTGGGCGGCCAGGGTCGGCACGCGCGCGCCGGCCGCGGCCGGGGCGAACCGGGCACCGGCGTCCAGCGCGGCCAGCTGGGCGGCCGTCAGGTCGCGGACCCGGCCGGTGCCGTTGGTGGTGCGGTCCACCGTGTCGTCGTGCATGACGTGGGGGACGCCGTCCCTGCTGGGCTGGACGTCGTTCTCGATCCAGTCCGCGCCCGCGCGCCGGGCCACCTCGTCGGACAGCAGGGTGTTCTCGGGGGCGGCGGAGGAGGCGCCGCGATGGGCGAACACGGTGAGTGGCGCGCCGGGCTGCCGGAGGAAGGCGCCGGGGGCGAGCGCGGTGACCCTGAGGTCGTCGAAGGACACCCGGGCGCCGTTGACCAGCAGGGCCTGGCCGCCGTCCGCGCTCCGGGCGACCTGGGTGGTGCGCATGACCTCGCGGCCGTCGAGGAGCCACCGGGCCGCGCCGCCGTGCACCTCGACGGCGAGCCGGACGTCCCGGCCGGTGCCCGCCGCGGTGGGCGCGACGGCGGTGTCGGTGACGTTCCAGGCGCCGGCGGGGGTGCGTCGGGCGAACTCCAGACCGTTGGCGGCGGTGGTGCCGGAGCGCACGGTGGCGATCGACCAGGGGGTGGCCCCGTTCGCCGGGACGTCCAGGCCGAGGGCGGTCCAGCGGGCGGCGTCGACGACGCTCTCGAAGCGGGCGGTCACCTCGATGCGGAAGTCGGTGAGGTGGCGGCCGAAGGTGATCCGGCTCTGCTGGTTCCAGTCGGCGGAGGTGCCGACCAGGCGGCCGTTCTCGATCCGCCACGGCCCCTCGACGGCCGTCCAGCCGGTGGGCAGGGCGGGGCCGTCGAAGTGCTCGTCGAGGACGACCTCGCCGGGCGCGGCTCCGGCGGCGGCCTGGGCGGCCCCGGCGGCGGCTTGAGCGGCTCCGGGAGTGGCCGGGGCGGCGCCGGGAGCGGCGGAGGCGGCGTGCGGGGCCGTCAGCGCCACGGTGCCGAGACCGAGCACGGCGGCGAGCAGCGCGGCGAGCGGGCCGGAACGGGCAGTGCGAGCGGCGCGGGCGGTACGTCCGGAACGGGAGGCGCGTCCGGTGCCGGCGGCGCGGGCGGTACGTCCGTTTCGCGGCCCGTCCGGGCCGGCGGAGTGACTGCTGATCATGCGCGGCACGCTAGGGGATCAGGGCCCGGAGCGGAAGCCACGCCGTACGAACAACCGTTCCGACGAGCGGCCGGGGCGACGGAAGGTCACCCCGCCGGCGGCACCCGGCGGCCGGGGGCGAGGTGGCGGGCGAGGGTGGCGAGGGCCTCGGTGACGGCGTGCAGGACGGCCGGGTCCGGGGCGGCACCGTCGGGTCCGGCGAGGGCGGCCGCGAGGGCGTCGTCGACGGTGGCGGTCCGGACCTCGGCGACCCGGACCGAGGGCTCGGCGGCGGGCCGGACGAGCCGTCGGCGGCGGTCGGCGGGGTCGGGCCCGGTCTCGACCGAGCCCGCCTCCACCAGCCGTGCGACGGCGGTGGAGACCTGACTCTGCGGCAGACCGGTGCGCGTGGCGATCTCGCCGACGGTCGTCCCCGGGCTGGCGACGATCTCGCCCAGGGTGACCAGGACCGAGCGGACCGAACCGCGCGAGCCGGTGGCCGGTTCGGGCATGGCCTGCTCGCCGACCTTCATCAGCGTGCGGCCCAGGAGGAACAGCTCGACTCCGTTCATGGCCGCCAGGCTACATCGGCATCGATGCATTGAAGAAGATGCATCAGATTAGATACATCTCTATTGATGCATCTTTCTCGATGCTCTAGTGTCGGTCGGGCCGGCCGAACACCGGCTCCTCCGCTCGAACCGCCGCCGAAGGGACACCCGCCACCATGACCACCACCACCGGTTCCATGACCACCACCGCCGGTTCCGGGACCACCGCCACCGAGGGCACGCTCGACGTCCCCGGCGCCACCCTCCACTACCGGCTCGCGGGCAACGGCCCCGTCCTGCTGCTCTCGCAGAGCGGCGAGGGCGACGCGGACCGCACCGTCGACCTCGTCCCGCACCTCACCGACACCTTCACCGTCGTCACCTACGACCGCCGCGGCCTCTCCCGGAGCACGCTCGACGACCCCGCCCGACCGGTCACCATGGCCGACCACGCCGACGACGTCGCCGCGCTGCTCGCCGAGGCCGCCCGGATCGCGGGCGAGGACGGAACGGTCGGCGGGGCTCCCGAACCCGCCCTGATGGCCGGGTTCAGCATGGGCGCCGCGATCGGCCTCCAGGTGCTGGCCCGTCACCCGGGCGTCCTCGGCACCCTGGTCGCGCACGAGCCCGTGCTGCCGAACCTGCTGCCCCCGCCGGACCGTGCCGAGCACATCGCGGAACTCCTCGCCGTCCGGGCGGCGCACGCCGCCGGAGGCGCGGCGGCGGCCTTCCCCGCGATCGCCCGGCACCTGGGCATCGACCCCCGCCACGACGCCACCGAGGAGGGCCTCACCCCGCAGCCGATGACGCCCCGCCGACTGGCCAACTTCGACTTCTTCATCGGCACCGAGTTCACCGCCGTCACCACGGACGGGCTCGGCCCGGCCGAGCTGGCCGCCGCCGCACGGCACTCCGGCACCCGTGTCCTCCCCGCCACCGGCCGCACCACCCGCCCGGACGTGCACACCTACCGCTGCGCGCTGGCGCTGGCCGAACTGCTCGGCACCGAACCGGTCGCCTTCCCCGGTGGGCACAACGGGAACACCGCCTTCCCCCGTGCCACCGCGCGGACCCTGAAGGCGCTGCTCGGGCGCTGACCGCGCGTCCGCTCGGCGGACACCCCCGATCGGCAGGCGCTCGGCGAACGCTCGGCGAGCGGTCGGCGGACACTCAGCGGGCGCCGTCCGGGCCGGCGGACCGGGACTTCCCCGCCGCATCGGGCCGGGGGACCCCGTCGACGGCGACGCAGATGCCGAAGACCCGGTCGTGTCCGGTCCAGCCGTTGACGCGGCCCCGGTTGTTGCTGATCTGCACCCGCCTCCTGGCGTGGTCGAGGGCCGACACCAGATGCAGACGGACGGTGCCGGCGACCCTGGCCAGCACGATGTCGCCGACCTCCAGCTTCGACGGATCGGCCGGGACCACGCGCACCGACTGCCGACTGCGGATCAGCGGGACCATCGACGAGCCGCTCGGCCGGAACTCCACGTCGGCCCCACCGGCCACCCTCGCCGCCACCGCGTCCAGTGCACCCATCCGGTGATCGTCGCACCCACGCCCCGGACCCGGCCACCGAATTGTCCGCCGGAACAGCCGACCCGGACGGCTCCTGGAGGGCGTGCCCGGCTCCCCCGTCAAGACGCCGCGTCAACGGGCCGCGTCAACATCACACCTGCCGCTCCTCACACCTGCGGTCAGGCTTCACCCGGGTGCCAGGCGGGCCATTCCCAGGGGCGGTCGACCCAGTGGACGCGGTCCGGATCGCGCGGATCGAGGTCGGGGAAGAGCTGGTGGATCCGCGGTTCGAGCTCCTCCGGGGCGAGCGGCTCCCAGCCGTGACCCTCGAAGCGGACCAGCCGGTACCGGCTGTCGGTGCGGAACTCGGCGATCTCGACCAGGGGCTTCGCCGTAGCGGAGGTGCTGTTCGTTTCCATGCCACCCAGCATGTGACGGACCCCCGGGCGGCGCACCCGGGCTGCGGCAGGCAGCGTACGACGACGCCTCGGAGCGCTCCGTGCGCCCGTCGGAACCCTCGGCCGGGTCATGTCCCGCCGTCGGCGGGCTCGTTGGGCAGCGCGAGCGGGGGTCCGCGAAGGCGGCCGCGCGGAGCGGCCCGTCCGGCCCACCCGGCACAGCCCGGCCCTCCCGGCAGGCCACGCGCGGACGGGCGGCGGTGGACGACGGCAGGAGGACGAGGACATGAGCGGACAGGCGGCGGACGGCAGCACCCCGGCGGGCGGCGGACCGACGACCGGCCCGGTCGCGGCGGCGGGCACGGACGCGGCGGCAGGGGCGGGCGCGGGCGCCGGGCCGGCAACGGGCGCCGGGCAGTGGCAGTGGCCGACCCCGGCCTGGCAGCCCCCGCCGGTGCCCGCCCCGCCCCCGGCGCCCGTCCCGACACCGCCCTGGGAGGCGATGGCGGACGCCGCCGCGGCGGAACGGCGACGGCGCCGCCGGACCTGGGCGGCGAGCGCCGCCGGGATCGTGGCCGGGCTCGCGGCGGTGCTGGCGATGTGCGGGCCCGGGTCGGGCGAGGAGTCGTCGGGGGTGGTGGCCTTCCCCGGCCCCTCCACGACACCGCCGCTGGCTCCGTCCCCGGCCGTCTCGCCGACCACCGGCCTGCTGCCGGTCCCGGCGCCCTCCCCGCTGCCGTCACCGACCAGCAACGAGGGCCCGCCGCCGCCCGCACCGGCAGCCGCCGGGACGGACGCGGGCGCGGTCGCGGCGGGCGGTCCGCCGACCGGAGCCGCGCCGGCCCCGGAGGGCGGCGACCCTGCGGGCACCCGGCCGAAGCCCAGCCGTACTCCGCGCCCGGCGCCCACCAGGACGACCCACGCACCCGGCAGCCCGACCCCGGCGGCGCCCGCACCGGCACCCGCGGCCGCCGCCGCGCCCGGCCACTCCCCCACGACCGCGGCACCGCCCACCGCCGCCGCGCCCGCGGCACCCGGCCCGCCCGGGGCGGGCGGAGGCACGATCTGCGACCAGGCCGAGCACTTCGGCCGCTGGCCCGCCGGCTCCGAACAGGCCCGCATCTGCCGGGGCATCTACGGCTGAGCCCGCACCCGCCCACCCGAGCAGCCCAGGACCTGACCACCCGCCCCCGGGGAGTGGGAAGTCGATCCGCCCGACTTCCCACTCCCGGTACGACAGGGCAAGCGGCAGCGGTCATGCCCGTCAACACCCGGTACTGGCACGAGCACGGCCACCCCGTTCCGGTGACCACGCCAGGGGAGAACGACCGGCCCCGGTCCGCTCGAGTGGATCAAGGTCTTCCATCGGGAAATGCCCGATCCGTCCAGCCTCGTGACAGTCCGAGCAGGCCTGACCGCAAGGCCTCGCGCCGGTCGGCGACCCAAAGCTCCACCTGGTCGACGGAGTCCGCGACGGACCGGTCCGTGGTGTCGATCAGGTGGGTGGACCATCGTCGGTCACCGGCGGTCCAGTCGGTCCACCGGTTCCAGACCATCTCGGACCAGCTGCCGTCGGTGATGACATCCGGCCGGTACCGGGGGTCCCGGGCGTGCTGGCGATGCCAGTCGGCCCAGCCGAGGAAGGCCTCGACGGCCGGCGCGTCCCACCGGCCCGGATCGCGTTCGGCGAGTCTGCGACGCCGGATCCCGTCGGACACGTCGACCAGACACACCGCTATTCCCTCCAGCAGTGGTGCCGACGGAACGGCCAGCACCTCACCGAGCGGAGACTGCCCGGTCAGCAGCAGATCGAGTCCGCGCCGCTGGTAGTCCAGTGCACGGCGCACCCACATCTCGGTCGTCCGGTTCCGCCAGATCCGGTCCGCGTCGTCCGGAACACCGACTTCGTCGAAGTCGTGCACGACGACCCCGCCGATCCGTTCACCGACGGCACGGGCGACGGTGGTCTTCCCCGAGCAACTGGAACCCGTCAGTTCGAGCAGCACCCGACCAGAGTTGCAGGTCACCGTCGGCCGTTCCATCTGTTTCCCGGCTCCGCACCGTCCCGCTCACAGCCATTCGTCGACGACCGCGACCAGGACCACCGCCTCGGAGCGCACGGCGAGCTCTTCGCACCGGGTGGCCATCGCACGGGCCGCCGCTCACCCGAACCGAGCGGGCGAAAACCCGTGCACCCCGGGGAGTGGGAAGTCGATCGGCCCGACTTCCCACCCACCGGGTTTCCTCGCCGGAGGCCCCTCACTGCTACGGAGGCCTTCGGGGTGGGGTCGGTCGGGTGATGTGCCTCGGCGTCAGAGCTGCCGTGCGGGAGTCGACGCTCCCGTAGGGCGATCAGGTGTTCAACCGGCTTGAGGTCGGAGTGTTGCCACAGGGGCGGCGGTGGGCTGCCCGGTTGCAGCTGAGGATCGACGGCGAGGACGTGCTCGCGGGCGTGGTCGGAGCCGGTGGCCGCGGCCCGTTCGCGGACGAGGCGTTGCCCGCAGTAGGCCATGGTGCCCTGTGAGCGACCGCGAGGGACAACGCGTGGTGCTCGGGGAACCCGACTGCCCGGGGCGTCCGCCGACGACACCGGGCCGCGCGGTCGCACGACGGCGGCCGTCCGCCCACCGGAGCGGCGGGCGGACGGCCGGGGCGGCGGTGCGGGCGTCAGGAGACGGTGCCCGGGCCGAACAGCGCGTGGTCCAGGCGCGGGGCGAGCACCCGGGCCAGGGTGTCGGTGATGTGGCCGGTGTCCCGGTAGAGGATCACGCCCTCCAGGACGGCCGGGCAGTCCGGGCCGGTGCCGGGGCAGAGCAGCGGGCCGAGGTCCAGGGCCCGGACCCGGTAGCGCTCGGCGAGGCCGCCGTCGAGCAGCGGGTCGCGTTCGAAGGCCGTGGCGCGCGGGAAGAAGCACTCGTCCGAACGGCCGTCGGAGCCGGCCAGGCAGGTCGGGATGTCCTTGCCGGGCATCGGGGTGTCGCCCAGGTAGGCGAGCGGTGCGCCGAGGGCGGTGAGGCGGTCGAGGGTGCGGGTCCAGCCCTCGGTGCGCTCGTCCTGGCCGCCGTACCGGTTGAGGCCCGCCATCAGGACCAGCCGGGGCCTGGGGCCGGAGGTGAGCCGGGTGAAGGTGTTCTCCCGCCAGCGGTCGCACTCCTCGAAGGTGCGGCCGAGCACGTTGTTGCGCACCGTCAGGGTGGCCAGCGGGCAGCCCGGCTTGACCAGTACCTCCAGCGCCCACTGCCGCTGCTCGGCCATCGCCAGGGCGGCGGAGATCCACTGACCGGCGTGCGAGTCGCCGATCAGCACGATCCGGTCGGGGCTGGACTCGGTGCCGAACAGGCAACGCGGGCTGGTCTCGGCGCCGAGCGGGATCTCGCAGCCCTTGCCGGGCGGGAAGTCCTCGCGCGCCCGGGCGAGCGAGGGGGTGAGCGCGAGCACCTTGGTACCGGGGGCGAAGAGGCCGGGGCCGTCCACCGCCCCGGCCGGGGCGACGGTCGCGCGGTCGGGGTCGCCGAGCGCGCGGACCGTGCCGCCGCCCAGGGTGAGGCCGGCGATCAGCGGGATGACCAGGGCGCTGGCGCCGACGGCGAGGCCCCGGCGCGGGGCCGGGCTGCTGCCGTACCGCAGCGGTTGCTCGACCAGCCGCAGGGTGAGCCAGGCCGGGACGGCGGCGGCCGCCGTGAGGGCGACCAGCGTGGTCCAGGGCAGGGCGCCCCAGCGGGCCTGGGCGATGGTCAGCACCGGCCAGTGCCAGAGGTACCAGGCGTAGGAGAGGCGACCGGCGGCGCGCAGCGGGCGGGTGGCGAGCAGTCGGCCGGCGTCACCGGCGCCGAGCGCGCGGTGCGCGGGGCCGGCCAGCAGGAGGGCGGCGGTGCCGAGGACGGGCAGCAGGGCGGCGGTGCCGGGGAAGGGTGTGTCGCGGTCGTACCGGAGGACGGCGGTGAGCAGCGCGGCGGCGCCGGCCCAGCCGAGGACGCGGAGCAGTCCGCCGCCGAGGCGGGCACCGGGGCCGCCGCGGGCGAGCCGGGTGGTCAGGGCCGGCGCGGCGAGGGCGACGCAGCCGCCGACGGCGAACTCCCACAGGCGGCTGGCGGTGGAGAAGTAGCCGAGCGGCGCGGAGCCGGCTGTCCAGCGGACGCAGAGCAGCAGCGAGACGCCCCCGACGGCGAGGGTGGTCAGCGTGGCGGCGGTGACGGTGCGCCGGCGGTGTCCGGCGAACAGCCGGGCGAGGCCGAGCAGCAGGACGCCCCAGAGCAGGTAGAACTGGTTCTCCACCCCCAGCGACCAGAAGTGCTGGAGCGGGCTGGGGTCGTGTTCGGCGGCCAGGTAGTCCGTCTGCCGGCCGACGAAGCGCCAGTTGGAGAACTGTCCGGCGGCGGCGATCAGGTCCCGGGCGAGGTCGGTGCCGCGCAGCGGGTCGAGCAGGGCGCCGCCGGCCAGCGCGGTGGCGACCAGGACCACGGCGGCGGCGGGCAGGATGCGGCGGGCGCGGCGGGCGGCGAAGTCCCACAGGCCGAGGGGGCGGGCGAGGAGGAGTCCGGTGATCAGGAAGCCGGAGACCACGAAGAAGACGTCGACGCCGACGTAGCCGCCGGTGAGGCCGGGGACGGCCGCGTGGAAGGCGAGCACGGAGAGCACGGCGACACCGCGCAGGCCCTCGATGTCGGGGCGGAAGGCGGCCCGCGGCCGCGGGTCGGCGGTGGCGGGTCCGGCCGCGTCGGTGCGCGCGACGGCGGGCTCGGCAGCAGCGGGCCCGGCAACCGCGGGCCCGGAGGAGGACGAGGAGGACAGGACGTCGGTCGGGACGAGGGCGCGCGACGGATCGGCGCCTGGTGGTACGGCCGTGGGCACGGCGAAGCTCCTTGCAGGGGCTGGCAGCGGTGGTCGGGGCCGGCGGGCCGATGGGGCGGCCGGCCGGCAGTCCGCGCCGGTGGGGCGACGCGCAAGGAAGGGTGGAGCGGAACGATCGGGGGAGGAAAGCGATCCGACTCGGCGTCAGAACACCAGCGGGTCGGCCCACCCGGACGCCAGCAGGCCGCAGAGCAGCAGCACCGCGGTGACGGCGACGGCCTCGGCCGGGCCGAAGCGCAGGTCGGACGAGCGGCCGTAGGGACGGTCGGAGGGGAGGGCGGACGAGCGGTTGCCCGAACGGCCGGCGCGCCGGTCCGAGGGCCGGGCGAGGTCCGCGACGGTGGCGCCGTTGCCACCGCGGAGCAGCGGCCGGAGCGCGCCGATCAGCGGAACGACCGTGTAGGTGGTGAGCGCGAGCAGTCCGGCGAGCGCCCAGAAGGGCTGCCAGCCGTAGGAGTTGACGGCGCGGACGAGTCCGACCGCGCCGGCGACGACCACGAGGCCGAGCCAGCCGACGCCGATCCTGGCGACGCTGCGGGCCAGCGCGGTGCCGCCGGAGACGGCGCCGGTGGGCACCCAGTCGGCACTGCGGCGGCGCAGCGCGTGCGCGATCGCGACCACGTGGCAGAGCCCGCCCAGGAGTTGGACCCGGGTGACCTCGAAGCGCCAGTGGGTGCGGGACATCGCGGGGAGCAGGACGAGCGCGACCCAGATCGGCGGCAGGAACGGCAGCACCTGCCACGGGGCGATCTCGTCGGGCCGGAAGAACAGCATGATCAGGGCCGGCAGCGGCACGGCGAAGACGTTCACCGCGCTGGTGAGGTAACCGAGGATGCCGTTCCAGAAGCAGAGCCGGGCCGAGCGGGGAAGCGGGCCGCGCCGGAAGTCGGGGTCCCCGACCAGGGCCAGCGAGCCGAGGCACCAGCGGTACTGCTGGCTGATGAAGGCGGGCAGGCCGGTGGGCGACATGCCCTTGGCGAGCAGCGCGGGCACGTACCGGGTGGTCCACCCGGCGCGGGCGAGCGAGAGGCCGGTGTAGAGGTCCTCGCTGTGGTCGATCTCGGCGAAGCCGCCGACGCGTTCGAGCGCGGCGCGCCGGTAGAGCGCGTTGGTGCCGCAGCAGACGGTGCCGTCCTGGGCGTCCCGGGAGGGCTGGATCCAGCGGTAGAAGATCTCCTGG
Source organism: Kitasatospora sp. NPDC089913 (assembly GCF_044748625.1). NCBI lineage: Bacteria > Bacillati > Actinomycetota > Actinomycetes > Kitasatosporales > Streptomycetaceae > Kitasatospora > Kitasatospora sp. NPDC089913. Next base: position 27,008 of record NZ_JBIVGI010000002.1, read on the forward strand.
GTGGCGCCGGCCGCGCGTTCGAGCCAGGACATCCCGGCGTCGGTGTCGAAGCACTGCGGGCTCTGCACGATGCCGATGTCCGGATCGTCGAGGTACGGCACCAGGTGCTGCAGGAAGTCCGGGCGCGGGCAGAAGTCCGCGTCGAGGACGGCGATGATGTCGCCGGTGCCCTCGACCAGGCCGTGGTTGAGGTTGCCGGCCTTCTTGAACCGGCCCCGGTCGGGGCGGCTGCGGTACTCGAAGCCGTAGGACTCGGCGAGTTCGCGCACCTCGGGCCGGGCGGCGTCGTCGAGGACCAGGACGGTCAGTTCGCCGGGCCAGCGGACGGCGGCGGTGTGCCGGTAGGCGTTCTCCAGGACGGCGAGCGGTTCGCCGGCGGTGGGCAGCAGCAGGTCGACGCCCGGGTGCCGGACGGGGCGCCAGGCCCGGACCAGCAGGTCGTGCGAGTCGCGGGTGAAGCGGCGGGAGCGCTGTCCGTCGACGACGGAGAGCAGCCAGGTCGCGGCGTTGAGCACGGTGAGGGCGAGGAACGGCCAGAGCAGTGGGCGGCTGAGCGCGAAGAGGCCGAGCGTCGCGGTGGCGCCGGCGTACGAGAGGGTGGCGCAGAGCAGCACCCAGCGGCGCTGCGGGCCGAAGTACCAGTAGAGCTCCTCGTCGTCGGGCGGACTGGGCAGGCGCGACAGCTCGTCCTCGGCGCGCCGGTCGGCACCAGTACCGGGGGACGCCCCGGGACGGTCGGCACGTGTACCGGGGGACGCCCCCGGACGGTCGGCGAGAAGGCTGTCATGACGGTCGTCGGGCCCGCCGTCGGGTATTCGGCGCCCCGGGTGGTGCGGTTCCCGGTCGGGCGCGGACACGGCGTTGCCATGGTGTGCGGGCATGCGGAATGGCCCCCCTGAGCTGGGACGGAACATGGCCTTTCGCCGGCCAGCCTCTCACGTTGGTCTGGACCAATAGATCATCGGGCCGGACCGTCGGGCATCGTCCCAGGTCAGAGAGTTGACACCACGTCAGATTCGTACACCATCTGACGCCACGTCACCACTACCGAACGGTAATCTCCTTGGTCAGCTTCTCGAACCGGAGGTCGGGGCGGAGCGGGATGCCGAAGCGCTCGTCACCGTACGGGAACGGCGAGAAGTCGCCGGTGCGGCGGAAGCCCCGGCGCTCGTACCAGGCGATCAGCTCCGAACGCTGCTCGATCACCGTCATCTCCATCTCGGCCACGCCCCACTCCTCGGCCGCGTACCGCTCGGCCCGTGCGAGCACGGCCCGCCCGAGGCCGCCGCCCTGACGGCCGGGACGCACCGAGAACATGCCGAAGTAGGCGCGCGCGCCCCGGCGTTCCAGCTGGCAGCAGGCGAGCAGCTCGCCGTCCCGCTCCGCCAGCAGCACCACGCCGTCCGGGTGGGTGACGGCCGCGGTCACTCCCTCGGCGTCGGTGCGCTGCCCGGCCAGCAGGTCGGCCTCGGTGGTCCAGCCGGCCCGGCTGGCGTCCCCGCGGTAGGCGGACTCGACCAGGTACAGCAGGGCGGGCACATCGGCGGAGGTCGCGGCGCGGAAGTCCAGCCGGTCGGTGCCGGCGGCCTCGGAGGCCGCGCCGGTGGTGCTCTCGGGCACAGGGTCCTCGTCTCTGGCGGGCCCGGACCGTGCGGGCCCGGGCGAAGGGGCGGCGGCCGTTCGGCCGATCCCCCGCATCGTGCCACAGCCGCCCCCGGCGCCCACCTGCGCGTACGACCCGGTCCGGCCGCGCGCACCCGGCGCGCACCCCGCCCCCCGGGGGCCAGGACCACCCGCCCCTCCCGACCACCCGGACCGGCCCGGCCCGGAACCGCCCGCCCCCGCCCGACGTCCGCCCGGCCGCCCGACGCCCGTCCGCCCGTCCGTCCATCACCCGGACACCCTCCCCCGAGCGGCACCGCCTCCGGCAGGATGACAGGAGGACCACGAACCCCGCCCGGCACGCCCGGACCGCCCGCCCCGGAGGCCCCATGACGACCGTCGAGATCCCCGGCTCCAAGTCCGTCACCGCACGCGCACTGTTCCTGGCCGCCGCCGCCGAGGGCACCACCACCCTGCTCCGGCCGCTGCGCTCCGACGACACCGAGGGCTTCACCGAGGGGCTGCGGGCGCTCGGTTACCCGCTCACCACCGCCCCGGACCGGTGGACGATCGAGGGCCGCCCGCAGGGCCCCGCGCACGACGCCGAGGTCTACTGCCGCGACGGCGCCACCACCGCCCGCTTCCTGCCCGTGCTCGCCGCCGCCGGCCGCGGCGAGTTCCGCTTCGACGCCTCCGCCCAGATGCGCCGCCGCCCGCTCGGCCCGCTCACCGAGGCGCTGCGCACCCTCGGGGTCGACCTCCGGCACGAGGAGGCCGAGGGCCACCACCCGCTGCGGATCACCGCCGACGGCGTCCGCGGCGGCGCGATCACCCTCGACGCGGGCCTCTCCTCGCAGTACCTCACCGCCCTGCTGCTGCTCGGCCCGCTCACCGAGCAGGGCCTGCGGATCACCGTCACCGACCTGGTCTCCGCGCCGTACGTGGAGATCACCGTCGCCATGATGCGGTCCTTCGGCGCCACGGTGACCCGTACCGGCCGGGTCTTCGAGGTCGCGCCCGGCGGCTACCGGGCCGCCACCTACCCGGTCGAGCCGGACGCCTCGACGGCGAGCTACTTCTTCGCCGCCGCCGCGCTCACCGGCCGCCGGCTGACCGTCCCCGGGCTCGGCAAGGACGCGCTCCAGGGCGACCTGCGGTTCGTCGAGGTGCTGGCCCGGATGGGCGCGCGGGTCGAGGTCGGCACCGACCGGACCACCGTCGAGGGCCCCGCCGGCGGCCGGCTCTCCGGCCTGACCGTCGACATGCGCGACATCTCCGACACCATGCCGACGCTCGCCGCCGTCGCCCCGTTCGCGGACACCCCGGTACGGATCGAGAACGTCGCCAACACCCGGGTCAAGGAGTGCGACCGCCTCGACGCGTCCGCCGAGAACCTCCGCCGGCTCGGCATCGACGTCGCCACCGGGCCCGACTGGATCGAGATCCGCCCCGGCACCCCGCGCGGCGCCGCCCTCGCCTCCCACGGGGACCACCGGATGGTGATGTCCTTCTCCGTCACCGGCCTGCGCACCCCCGGCATCACCTTCGACGACCCCGGCTGCGTACGGAAGACCTTCCCCGCGTTCCACGAGGTCTTCGGCCGACTGCGCGAGGACTGGACCACCACCGGCTGAGCACCACCGGCCGACCCGGGACGCGGCGTCCGGGAGGGGTGCCCTCGCTACCAGAACCGGGCGAGGGCACTCTCCTTGAACGGCTGCGGGGACACACTCAGGTCCCCCGAGAACGGCCGGTCCAGCACGACCACCAGCAGCAGGCTGAAGCCGATCAGCGTGGCCACCGTGCCGACGAACAGCAGCCGGGCCCGCCGGTCGCGCACCCCGTACATCAGGGCGAGCGCGGTCATCACCACGGCACCGCCGAAGATCAACGCCTGCAGCAGCTCGGGCAGGCTCCCCCGGCTGTCGGCGAGGCGGCTGCGCCGCAGGCCCGCGACCTCGTTGAGGCTGTCCAGGGCCTTGCCGTAGAAGGCCTCCTCGGCGGGCGTTTCCGGCTGGTACCCGACGAACACCCGGTACATGCCGTCCACCGCCCGGGTCGTCACCGCCGAGTCCCCCTGCCCCTCCCGCATCAGCGGCCACTGGTCCTCCACCACGGCGTGCACGTAGTCGTGCACGGCCGCGTGCACCGCGTCGCGGGTGGCCGGCGGGAACGCCTCGGCGTCGCGCACGATCTGCGAGACCGCGCTCGCCTCGGTGGCCACGATGTGCCCGGCGTCGTGCAGTTCGGTCCACAGGTTCACCACGACGAACGCCAGGATGATGCCGTAGATCGCCCCGAACATGCCCAGCAGCACCCCGGCCATGTCGTTGTACTCGCCGTCCGCCAGCTCCGGGAACCGGCGCAGCGCCAGCACGCTGCTCCCCAGCGCGACCAGCACGAACCCTCCCACCACCAGTGCGGCCAGCGGCACGGTCGGGACGTGGTTCAGCAGCCACAGATCCACCTGCCTGCACTCCTCGCGGACCGGGCCCCGGCGGGCCACCCGCAGCCATCATGAGCGGTCGACCGCCACCCGCTCGGGATATCCGCCGCTCCGAGCCGCGTGCCGCCCCGGACGACGGGCAACCGTGTGACACCCGGCGTCCCGGCTTCGGGAGGATCCGTGCCCGGGACGCGCCGCGACCGAGGGCTCGGGCCCCTCGGCGCTCCCCCTGCCCGGGTCCGGGTCGCCGGGAGGTGCTCCCGCTTCTGGTAAGCGCTATCCACGCCTCCGCGGGCCCGCCCGTCAGCCCGCGACCGGCCCCGTGCTGCCGCGCACCACCAGGGCCACGCCCAGCGGCGCCTGCCGGGCGGGCGACGCGCCGTCCGCGATCAGCTGGACCGCCCGCTCCCCCGCCTCCTCCAACGGCAGCCGGACGGTGGTCAGCGACGGCCGGAGGTCCACCGCGAACGGGACGTCGTCGAAGCCGACCACCGAGACCTCCGCCGGGACGCTCCGCCCCAGGTCGTCCTGGACGGCGGCCAGCACACCCGCCGCCATCACGTCGTTCAGGGCGAGCACCGCCGTGACCCCCGGCTCGGCCGCGAACAGCCCGAGCGCCGCGTCCCGACCCCCGGCCCGGGTGAAGTCCGCGAACACGACGCGGCGGTCCGGGAGTTCACCACCGAGGCGGGACCACGCCGCCCTGATCCCGGCGAGCCGCCGCCGCACGGTCACCAGGCGCTCCGGACCGGCGACCACGCCGATCCGGCGGTGCCCGAGCTGCCAGAGCTCGGCGGCCGCACGCTCGGCCCCGCCGGTGTGGTCGAGCGGCACGTACGGCTCGACACCCCGCTCGCCGATGCAGGACACCCGGCCGCCGTCGGCCCGGAAGGCGTCCAGCTCGGCCGCCAGCCGTGCCGTGAGGTCCGGATCGGCGACGCCGCTGCCGGCGAGCAGCACCGCCCGCGCCCGCTGGGCCCGCAGGCTCCGCACGTACTCGATCTCCAGCTCGGGGTCGCCGAACGTGGCGGCGATCATCACCATCAGCCGGTGCCGCTTGGCGGCCCGCATCGCCCCGGCGGCGATCGCCGCGAAGTACGGGTCGGCGATGTCGTGGACGACCAGGCCGACGACCGAGGTCGAGGAGCGGGCCAGCGCCTGCGCGGGCGCGTTGGAGACGTAGCCGAGGTCCCGCGCCGCGTCCTCCACCTTGCGGCGCAGCTCCTCCCCCACGGTTCGGGTGCCCCCGTGGAGCACCCGCGAGGCCGTGGCGATCGACACCCCGGCGTGCTCCGCGACGCGCTGCAGCGTCACGGCACCGGTGGAACGGGTGGCACGGGTGGTTGACCTCGGGTTCGGCATGCTCGTAACGTACCCGGCGGAAAGCGCTTACCAAGAATCCCGCGCAGCTCCCCGCGAAAGAAGGTCCACCATGTCCCGCAGGGTGATCGGCATCGTCATGAACGGTGTCACCGGTCGAATGGGCTACCGCCAGCACCTCGTCCGCTCGATCCTCGCCATCCGTGAGCAGGGCGGACTGCCCCTCGGCGACGGCGAGGTGCTGTGGCCCGAACCGATCCTGGTCGGCCGCAGCGCCCGCAAGCTCGAGGAGATCGCCGACCGGCACGCGCTCACCCACTGGACCACCGACCTGGACGAGGCTCTCGCCCACCCGCTGGCCGAGATCTACTTCGACGCCCAGCTCACCCAGGTCCGGGAACAGTCCATCCGCAGGGCCGTCGCCGCCGGCAAGCACGTCTACACCGAGAAGCCCACCGCCGAGTCCCTGGACGCCGCGCTGGAGCTGGCCCGCCTCGCCCGCGACGCCGGGGTCCGCAGCGGCGCCGTCCAGGACAAGCTGTTCCTGCCCGGCCTGCTCAAGCTCAAGCGCCTGGTGGACAGCGGCTTCTTCGGCCGGATCCTGTCCGTGCGGGGCGAGTTCGGCTACTGGGTCTTCGAGGGCGACTGGCAGGAGGCCCAGCGGCCGTCCTGGAACTACCGCGCCCAGGACGGCGGCGGCATGGTCCTCGACATGTTCCCGCACTGGCGCTACGTGCTGGACGGCATCGTCGCCCCGGTCCGCTCCGTCTACGCCCACACCACCACCCACATCCCCACCCGGGTCGACGAGCAGGGCCGCCCCTACGAGGCCACCGCCGACGATGCCGCCTACGGCATCTTCGAGCTCGAGGGCGGCATCACCGCCCAGATCAACTCCTCCTGGGCCGTCCGCGTCGACCGCGACGAGCTGGTCGAGTTCCAGGTCGACGGCACCGAGGGCAGCGCCGTCGCCGGACTGCGCGAGTGCCGCTTCCAGCACCGGGCCGCCACCCCCAAGCCGGTCTGGAACCCCGACCTGGCCGTCACCGAGTCCTTCCGCGACCAGTGGCAGCGGGTGCCGGACAACGCCGAGTTCGACAACGGGTTCAAGGTCCAGTGGGAGCTGTTCCTGCGGCACGTGGTGACCGGCTCCGAGTACCGGTGGGACCTCCTCGAGGGCGCCAAGGGCGTCCAGCTCGCCGAACTCGGCCTGCGCTCCGCCCGCGAGGGCCGCCGCCTGGACGTGCCCGACCTCGCCCTCTGACCCCCGCGCCCGGCTCCCGCCGCCCCGGCTCCTCCCGCTCCCGCCCTGCTCCCACCCGCACCCCGACCCGATTGCTGACACCATGACCGAGATCGACCTGCCCGGCCACGGCCGCCACCGGATGTCCGAGCCGCCCCGCCTCCCGCCCGCCGCCGAGCCGCCGGCCGGCCGCGTCGTGTACGCCGCCGCCCACGTCGTCGCCGACCCGCTCGGCGACAACGCCCCCGGCGCACCCGCGGCCGTCGACTGGGACGCCACCCTCGCCTTCCGCCGCCACCTGTGGTCCCTCGGCCTCGGCGTCGCCGACGCCATGGACACCGCCCAGCGCGGCATGGGCCTCGACTGGCCCGCCACCCGCGAACTGATCACCCGCTCCGGCGCCGAGGCCCGCGCCACCGGCGGACTTCTCGCCTGCGGCGTCGGCACCGACCACCTCGCGCCCGGCACCCACGCCCTCCCCGCCGTCGCCGCCGCCTACGAGGAGCAGCTCGACGTCGTGCAGGCCGCCGGCGCCCGGCCGATCCTGATGGCCAGCCGCGCCCTGGCCGCCGGCGCCCGCGGCCCCGAGGACTACCTGAGCGTCTACAGCGGGATCATCGGCCGGGCCGAGCAGCCGGTCGTCCTGCACTGGCTGGGCGAGATGTTCGACCCGGCCCTGGCCGGCTACTGGGGATCCACCGACCTCGACGCCGCCACCGCCACCGTGCTGGAACTCATCGGGGAGCACGCCGACCGCATCGACGGCATCAAGGTCTCGCTGCTGGACGCCGACCGCGAGATCGCGCTGCGCCGCGCCCTGCCCGCCGGGGTCCGCCTCTACACCGGCGACGACTTCCACTACCCGGAACTGATCCGCGGCGACGAACACGGCCACAGCGACGCCCTGCTGGGCGTCTTCGACCCGATCGCCCCGGTCGCCGCCGCCGCGCTGCACGCCCTGGACGCCGGGGACCTCGACCGCTACGACGCGCTGTTCGCGCCGACCCTGCCGCTGGCCCGGCACCTGTTCGCCGCCCCCACGTACCACTACAAGACCGGGATCGTCCTGCTCGCCTGGCTGGCCGGGCACCAGGACCACTTCACCATGGTCGGCGGCGCACAGAGCGGCCGCTCGGTGCCGCACCTGGTCGAGCTGTTCCGCCTCGCCGACGCCGCCGGGATCCTGCCCGACCCCGATCTCGCGGCCGACCGGATGCGGCGCTACCTCGCCGTGGCGGCCCCGCTCGGCTGAGCGGCGACCGGCCTCCCCTCTCCGCCCTGACCTCTCCGCCCTGACCTCCCGTCCCTCTCCTCCCCTGCCTTCGCCCTCCCCTGCCCGAAAGGAGCCCGGCGCCGTGACCGGACTCTCCCGCCTGTCGCTCAACCAGATCACCACCAAGCGCTGGAGCCTGCCCGAAGCCGTCCAGGGCTGCGTCGACGCCGGGATCCCCGCCATCGGCCTGTGGCGGGACAAGGTCGCCGAGACCGGCCTCGCCCGCTCCGCCAAACTCTGCCGTGATGCCGGACTGACCGTCAGCAGCCTCTGCCGGGGCGGCTTCCTCACCGCCACCGGGCCGGAGGAACGACGGGCCGCGCTCGCCGACAACCTCCGCGCCATCGAGGAGGCCGCCGAACTCGGCACCGACACCCTGGTCATGGTCGTCGGCGGCCTCCCCGACGGCAGCCGGGACCTCGTCGGCGCCCGTCGCGCCGTCTCCGACATGATCGCCGAACTCGCCCCGCACGCCGGCGACTTCGGCGTCCGGATGGCTCTGGAGCCGCTGCACCCGATGTTCTGCGCCGACCGCGCCGTCATCTCCACCCTCGGCCAGGCCCTCGACCTCGCCGCACCCCACCCCGCCACCCAGGTCGGCGTGGTCGTCGACAGCTACCACGTCTGGTGGGACCCGCAGCTCCCCGAACAGATCGCCCGCGCCGGCCGGGAGGGCCGCATCGCCTCCTACCAGGTCTGCGACTGGACCCTGCCGCTCCCGGCCGACGTCCTGCTCGGACGCGGCCACGTCGGCGACGGCCACATCGACTTCCGCACCCTCACCGACCAGGTCTCCGCCGCCGGCTACACCGGCTGGATCGAGGTCGAGATCTTCAACCAGCAGATCTGGGACACCCCCGGCGACCGGACCCTGCGCACCCTCGCCGAACGCCATCTCACCCACGTGGTCCCGGCATGAGGATCGTCCTCGCCCCCGACTCCTTCAAGGGCACCGCCACCGCCGCCGAGGCCGCCCGGGCCCTGGCCGACGGCTGGCACTCGGTACGGCCGGGCGACCAACTCCTGTCGCTGCCCATGGCCGACGGCGGCGAGGGCACCCTCGACGCCGTGGCCACCGCCCACCCCGGCGCGACCGTCCACGAGGTCCCCGGCTGCACCGGCCCCGACGGCCGCCCCGTCCCGGGCCGCTACCTGCTGCTCCCCGACGGCAGCGCCCTCGTCGAACTCGCCACCGCCAGCGGGCTCCCCCTGCTCGAGGGCCGCCCCGCACCGCTCGCGGCCACCACCCGCGGCACCGGCGAGGCGATCGCCGCCGCGCTGGACGCGGGCGCGACCGCGCTGACCGTCGCCCTCGGCGGCTCAGCCTCCACCGACGGCGGGGCCGGGCTGCTCTCCGCACTCGGCCTCCGGGTCCTCGGCCCCTCGGGGGCCCCGCTGCCCGACGGCGGCGGCGCCCTCTCCGCGGCCTGGCGGATCGACACCCGCCGGCTGCGCCCCGGCCCGCCCGGGGGCGTGCGACTGCTCACCGACGTCACCAATCCGCTGCACGGCCCCGACGGCGCGGCGGCCGTCTACGGCCCGCAGAAGGGCGCCGGTCCCGCCGAGATCGGCCTGCTGGAGGACGGACTGCGCCGCTACGCCGGGCTGCTCGGCGGCGACCCGGACCAGCCCGGGGCCGGAGCGGCCGGCGGCACCGCCTACGGCCTCGCCACCGCCTGGGGCGCCCGGATCACCCCGGGCGCGGCAGCCGTCGCCGACCTGCTCGGCCTGGACGCCGCCATCGCCGGGGCCGACCTCGTGGTCACCGGTGAGGGCCGCTTCGACGCCACCAGCCTGCTCGGCAAGGCCGTCGGCGAGGTGATGGCCCGGGCGCGGCGCGCCGCCGTGCCGGTGCGCGTCGTCGCGGGCGACTCCACCGACCACCGGGCGCTCACCCTGCTGTCCCTGGCCGGTGACAGCGGTGACGCACAACGGCGGGCCGCCCACTGGCTCGAGCTGGCCGGGAGGCACCTGGCCCACTCGGTCGGACGCGCGGCGCGCTGACGCACACGGCCGAGGGGGCCCGACGAGGGGGCCGGTGAAGGGGCCCGGCGACGGCGTCGGCGGGGTGGTCGGTGAGGGGGCAGACGTCACCCTGCCGGGCCCGGCTCAGCCGTGCGGGTGTCGGTGGTGGCCGGTTCCGCCGCAGGTCGTAACTTTCCGGACCGCCGTTCTTTGATCCGGACAGCAGTGATTGCAACCGGTTCAGGGCGTGCAGCACCTTCAGCCGGCGCACTGTCGACCACCACCGGGTCGACCAGTGCTTCGAGTTCATCTTGAGAGGAATGCGGAAATGTTCAAGAACACCTTCGCCGCCGCCGCCGGCCTGGCCGCCGCTGCCATCGCGATGTCCGCCGGTTCGGCCTTCGCCATCGCCGACTCGGACGGCGCCGCCGTCTCGTCCCAGGGCAACGGCGGGACCAACCAGACCGGCACCCACGGCGACCACAGCGCCAACTTCCACACCCTCGACAACCCGAACATCTGCCTCCCGGAGGTCCACAACATCGCGGTCGGCGCCGTCATCGGCGTGGCCGTCCCGATCGAGGTCCCGGTCCTGAACAAGACCCCGAAGCAGATCTGCAACGTCGGCCACAACACCCAGTCCTCCGGCGACGGCGGTGTCTCGCACCTGATCGGCTGATCCAGCGGCGTTCCTGGGCCCCGGTGACACGTCCCGGGGTCCGGGTACCGCGCGGGACCGACGCCCGGCCGGGGCTTCCCGGCCGGGCGTCCGGCATCTCCCGTGAGCAGCAGAGGACTTGCGGGCAACGCGAAGAAAGGACGACCAACGTCCGACCTGCGTGCGAAGCCCGGGCGGCGCGGGAGTGCGGACCCGCGCGTCCCCGCACCGCTCGCTGCCCCGGGCCCGGCAGCCCCGCCCCTGGTGGGCACCGGTCCTGCGGATACGAGGCGTCCGGGTGGTCGGAACCATTCCCCTGTGACCCCCGGTCGGAATGTGGCCACCGATACCTGGCGGGCTGGCACGTACATGGCTACCCTGCTGCGGCCGGACACCGTCACCGGCCGTCCCGCAGTCCGCACCCGCCCCACGGGACGTCAGCACCGGACCAGAGGAGTGTCATGCCCAGCACTTCCCGCTCCGCCCGCCCCTCCGGCACCAGCGTCCTCCGGAAGCCCCGGCAGCACCGGCTCGGGGCGTTCGCCGCCGTCGCGACCGCCGTCGCCCTGGCCGTCGGCATCGCCGCCCCCGCGCACGCGGCCGGCGGCCACCTGCCCCCGATCCACCCCGAGCTCGACTTCGCCGGCTCCACCGTGGCCGCCCACGAGGGCCGCGACGGCACCGCCCCGCTCGCCGCCCTCGCCGCCACCCAGACACCCGGGCTCGACGTCGCCAGCTACCAGGGCAACGTCAACTGGCCCTCGGTGCGCGCCAACGGCGCCCGCTTCGCCTACGTCAAGGCCACCGAGGGCACCACCTACACCAACCCGTACTTCACCCAGCAGTACAACGGCTCCTACAACGCCGGGCTGATCCGCGGCGCCTACCACTTCGCCCTGCCGGACCGCTCCTCCGGCACCGCGCAGGCCAACTGGTTCGTCGACCACGGCGGCGGCTGGTCCCGCGACGGCAAGACCCTCCCGCCGGCCCTCGACATCGAGTACAACCCCTACGGTGCCACCTGCTACGGCCTCGGCCAGAGCGCCATGGTGAGCTGGATCCGCGCCTTCAGCAACACCGTCCACTCCCGCACCGGCCGCTATCCCACCATCTACACCACCACCAACTGGTGGGCCACCTGCACCGGCAACAACGCCTCCTTCGGCGCCACCAACCCGCTCTGGATAGCCCGTTACGCCTCCGCCGTCGGCACCCTCCCGGCCGGCTGGAGCTACCAGACCATCTGGCAGCACGCCGACTCCGGCACCTTCCCCGGCGACCAGAACCTCTTCAACGGCGCCTTCGACCGCGTCCAGGCCCTCGCCAACGGCTGAGGCCCGTCCCGGCACCCCTCCCGCTGTGCCGCCCGGACCGGTCCGGGCGGCACAGCGGGAACGCGCAGGGCGCGGCGGTGAGGAGTCAGGGCACGGTGGTGAGGGAGTCGAGGAGGATGCGCCAGGCCTCGGTGTAGGCGGTCGGGTCGTCGGGGGTCGCGTCCGGGGGGCCGAAGGCGACGTGCGGGGCGCCGTGCAGGACGGCGAGCAGGAGTTGGGCCACCAGTTCGGGCGGGCGGGGTGCCATGCTGCCCTCGCCCTGGGCCCGGCGGATCAGGGTGACCAGGCCGCGCTGCACGTCCGAGAAGATGTCCGCCGCCGGGGCGGCCGGGTCCGGGACGTCGGTGGCCAGACGGAGGGCCGCGCGCAGCCGGACGTCCTCCTTCAGCCGCTGGGCGAGGTCCAGGACGAGTGCCTCCAGGACGTCGGCGGCCCCGGCGCCGGGGACGTCGCGGGTCAGCCGCATCTCCTCCCAGACCTGCCGGGACTGCGAGACCAGGGCGCCCGCGAGGGCGCGCTTGGAGTCGAAGTGCCCGTACAGCGCCCCCTTGGTCATGCCGGTGCGCTGCGCCACCGCGTTGAGGGTGGCCCCGCTGTAGCCCTGGGTGGAGAACTCCTCGGCCGCGGCGTCGAGCACCTTCTCCCGCGTACGCCGGGCCCGCTGCTGCTTCATCACGCGGTCCTCCTCGGGGTTCGGAGAACATTCCGTGGCGAGGGAATGTTCCCGGGCCGGCACGGTCACCGCCCGGTTCCGTTCAGGTCCGACCGGGAACATTCATCGGTGCTTCCTCCCCCGAGGTCGCGAACTCCCGCACGGGCCGGCTGCATTGCGGCACCGTCGCGGGCGTCCCGGCTCAGGAACCTACCTTCCGGAAGGATTGGCGTCGAGGCGGGATTCCCGCCGCCCTGTCCAAAACGCCGCCATCGGACGCGGGTCGACGGCCCTGCAGCGGAGCCCCCCACACACCGAACTCCCGCCCCCACCACCGAGGAGCCGAACGTGCCCGAGCCCGATCACCGAAGCAGACCCGGCGCCGGAGCCGAGACCGGAAGCCCGTCCCGGACCGGGACCGGACCCGAACCGCCCGGCCCGTTCCGGGTCCGGCCGATCGTCACCCGGCGGGGTCCCGATCCCCAGCAGGAGCGGGCCACCCGCACCCGGCTGCTCGTCCTCACCGCCGCCGCCGAACTGTTCACGGCCCGGGGCTTCCGGCACACCTCGGTGCAGGAGGTTGCCGACCGGGTGGGGATGACGAAGGGCGCGGTCTACTTCCACTACCCGACCAAGGAGGCGCTGACCGTCGCCGTGGTCGAACAGCACTACGCCCGCTGGCCGTTGCTGCTGGCCGCGGTCACCGCGGAGGGGCACGGACCACTGGAGACCGCGGAACGCCTCTTGGCGGGTGCGGTGCTGGCCTTCCGGGACGACATCCTCGTCCGGGCGGGCACCCGGCTGCAGGTCGAACGCCCGCAGATCGATGCCGAGTTGCCGACGCCGTACGTGGACTGGACCGAGCTGCTGGCCGGACTGCTGGCCCGCGCCGAGGCGCTGGGCGAGCTGCGGGCGGGGATCCGGCCCCGGGCCGCGGCCCGGTCGCTGGTGGCCGCGCTCTTCGGCACCCAGCACATCTCGGACGTCCTGCACGAGCGGGCGGACATCGTCGAACACTGGGCGGAGACGGCCGAGTTACTGTTCCGGGCGATCCGCGCGGACTGACCCGGCCGGGACCGGGGCCGACGACGCGGACGGGACCGGGGCCGGGGCGGGCGACGAGGACGGGGCACCGCCACCGCCTGCCGGCGTCCCGGCACCCGCCACGGCACCGGCCCCGGCCCGGGTACCGGCGTGGGCCGTGGCCGCGGCCACCAGGGCGAGCACGGCCGCCGCGAGCGGGAACCAGCGCCCGCCGAACAGCGCGACGGCCGCGCTGCCGACCGCCCCGCCGGCGGCCGTACCCAGGTACAGGGCGCTGCTGTTGAGCGAGATCAGCAGCTGGGCGCCGCCCGGGTCGAGCGAGGCGAGCCGGTGCGGCAGCGCCACCGACACCGCCCAGCCCGCCAGCGGTGTGACGGCGGCGTAGGCGAGCGCGCCCGGCATCGAGCGCCCCGCCCACGGGAGCGCGGCGAACGCGAGCGCCGCCACCGTGCTGCCGGTGAGCAGCACCCGCCGGACGCCGACGCGGTCGACCAGGCGACCGCCGAGCCAGCTGCCCGCCACCGAGGCGAGGCCCGAGACCAGCAGCACCAGGCTCAGCCGGTCCGCCCGTCCACCGGTGGCCGGGGCGATCGCGGTGGCCAGGTAGATGTAGACGGTCTGGAAGGCGAGGAAGAAGAGCAGGGTGGTGGAGGCGGCGCCGAGCACCCGCCGGTCGCGCAGCGGCGCCAGCCGGTCCCGCAGTCCGGGTGCGGCGACGGGCGCCGGCAGGTCGCGCAGCAGCAGGGCGAGTCCGGCCAGGGCGGCCGCGCCGAGGGCCGTGACCAGCCACATCGTGAGGCGCCAGTCGGTGCGGCCGATCCAGGTGCCGAGCGGGACGCCGAGCGCGGTGGCGACCGTCATGCCGCCGAGCACGGTGGCCAGTGCCCGGCCGCGCCGCTCGGGGGCGACCAGGGTGGTGGCCACGGCGTTGGCCGTCGGGGTGTAGAGCGCGGCGCCCGCGGCGGCCAGGACCCGGGTGGCGAGCAGGGTCCCGTAGGAGGGGGCGAGCGCGCTGAGCGCGTTGGCGGCGGCGAACACGGCGAGCGCGGTGAGCAGCAGCCGGCGGCGCGGCCAGCGCGCGGTGAGCGCGGCGAGCGGCGGGGCGAGCAGCGCGTAGCCGAGGGCGAAGACGGTCACCAGTTGGCCGGCGGCGGCGACCGTGACACCGAGGTCCTCGGCGATCGGACCGAGGATGCCGGCCATGACCATGGTGTCGGTGCCGACGGCGAAGGTGCCGAGGGCCAGCAGGAGCAGTCGGACGGGCACGTGGTTCCCCCCAGGAGCGGACGGCAGCGGAACACTGTTGTTGGACGGATGGGCAACAGTTTGATGCTCGCCAAACAGTACGGATTGGTGGATGATTGTCAAACCGTCCCGTTCGCGTCGCACCAGCGCCGCCCGAGCCCCGAGGAGGCCGCCGGCCATGACCGAAGACGAGCGGCTGCCCCAGCCCACCGCCACCGAGATCGACCTGGTCACCGTGCTGCACGCACTCGGCGACCCGGTCCGGATGCGCCTGCTGACCAGCTACGCCGACGGCGCCGAGCACTCCTGCGACCCGCGCCACCTCGGCCTCGAGCACCTGCACAAATCGACCGTCTCGCACCACATGCGGGTGCTGCGCGAGGCCGGTGTCACCACCACCCGGGTCGCCGGCCGCAACCGCTACGTCTCGCTGCGCCGGGCGGACCTCGACGCGCGCTTCCCCGGGCTGCTCGACGCCCTGCTCACCGCGACCCGGGCCGCCGCCCCGACCGGAGCAGGCTGAGCCCCGCCCGGACCGGGCCGCCGCACGGTCCCGCCACGCGGTCCCGCCGCCCGTCCGGCCGCACCGGACCGGCGCCCGCGCCGCCCGCTCGGTAGCGTGACCGGGACGGCGAGGGCGCGGACCAGCGAAAGGCCGGGCGGGCGCGATGATCGGTGAGGTCGGCGGACAGGCCGGCGGGCGGACCGGCGGACAGGCCGGCAGCGGGCTCGATCTGGAGGGCCTGCGCCGGGTCTACGGCACCACCGGTCACCGGCTCTTCTACACCCTCGTCTGCCGGCGGGCCCGGCACTGGGGCTGGACCGAGCCCGGCCAGTCCAAATGGCGCTGCTGGCGGGCGCAACGGCAGCTGGAGGGGGTGCTCGGCCGCAAGCTCGCCCTGCCGCCCGGCGCCCGGGTACTGGACGCCGGCTGCGGCTCGGGCGTCGTCGCCCGCCAGCTGGCGGCCCGCTTCGGCCTGCGGGTCACCGGCGTCGACCTGATGGACTTCCACGTCCGGGAGGCCCGCCGGCTGAGCGCCCGGGCCGCGCTGGAGGACCGCACCGCCTTCGCCTGGGGCGACTTCCACGAGCTGGACCTGCCCGCCGGCTCCTTCGACGGCGTCTACTCGATGGAGACGCTCTGCCACGCCCACGACCCGGCGCGCGCCCTCGCGGAGTTCCACCGGCTGCTGCGACCGGGCGGGCGGCTGGTCCTGCTCGGCCCCGCCGCCGTCCCGCGCGCGGAGATGCCGAACACCCAACAGGCGCTGCTGGACCCGTACCTGGACGCGATGGTGCTGCCCGGCGCCCGCCGCTACACCACCCGCACCCTGGGCGGACTCGTCACCGGGGCGGGCTTCCGGCTGGAGGAGGAGCTCGACGCCACCCCCTACTACCTGCCCACCACCGAGGCCCTGTACGGGTACTTCCGACTGCCGTACGCCCTGCTGCGCCGCCTCGGCGTGACCGAGCACTGGCTGGGGCTGCGCTCCACCGTGGAGATGTACCAACTGCGCCACCACGTCGCGTGGATGGTGCACACCGCCGTCAAGGACGGCTGACCGGCGCGGCGTTCGCCCTCCGGCGGTCGGGGGTCAGCGCCCGGCGCCCAGCATCCGGAGCACCAGATCGCCGTAGCGGCGGCCGAGTTCCTCGGGCGGCTCACTGCTGCGGTCGGTGTACCAGCGGGACACGTCGATCCCGAGCGAGGTGACCGCGCGCGCCGCGGTCCGTACCTCGGCCACCTCGAACAGGCCGTCCGCGCGCCCCTCCTCGATCAGCGCGGTGACCTCGCGCTCGATGTCCAGCCGCAGTGCCGCGACCGCCGCGTAGTCGTCCTCCGGGAGCGCGTGCAGCTCGTAGTTGACCACCCGGCCGACCGTCCGCGCCCGGGCGTGCCAGGCGGTGAAGTCCTCGACCAGGCGCCGCATCCGGGCCACCGGGTCGCCCTCGCCGGCCGCCGCCGCCCGGACCAGGGAGAGCGCCGCGGCGTGACCGGCCCGGCTGATCTCGGCCAGCAGGGCCGCCTTGGAGGGGTAGTGGATGTAGAGCGCGGCCGGGCTCATCCCGGCGCCGGTGGCGATGTCCCGGGTGGTGGTGGCGTGGAATCCGCGCTCGGCGAAGGACTCGACGGCGGCCCGGAGCAGCCGGTACACCGCCTCCGGGCGGGTGTCGGCGCCGCCGGGCAGGGTGGGCCACAGCTCGGCGATGGGCGTGCTGGTCATGGCGCCATCCTCGCAGATCGGTCGTCCGGGCGGTCGTACGGGCATTCGCCCGGGGCCGGGCCGGCGGAGGACGGGAGACCCAGCCGGGCACCCAGCCGGGAACCCAGCCGGACACCCACCCGGACGCGCTCCCAGGGGCTGTTGACAGGGTGTCGCACCGACACCATGCTGAGCAAGCGCTTAGTCAGCAGTCGCTCCACCGGCAGCCGAGCCACCGGGCCCGTCGGCCGGTCGCCGTCCACGCCGAGAGGATCCCCGTGGTGCACTCCTTCAAGGGCCGGGTGGCCGTCGTCACCGGATCGAGCCGGGGCATCGGCCTCGGCATCGCACGCGAGCTGGTCGCCCGGGGGGCCAGAGTGTGCCTGACCGCGCGCAACGCGGAGCCGCTCGCCGAGGCGGTCCAGGACCTCGGCGGACCCGAGGTCGCCATCGGCGTCGCAGGCCGCGCCGACGACCCGGCCCACCAGGAGGAGGCCGTCGCCCGCACCGTGGCGACCTTCGGGCGGCTCGACCACCTGGTCAACAACACCGGCATCAACCCGGTGTACGGCCCGGTCCTCGACGTCGACGAGGCCGCCGCCGCCAAGATCCTCGCCGTCAACGTGCTCGCGCCGCTCGCCTGGACCCGCCGGGCGCACGCCGCCTGGATGGGCGAGCACGGCGGCTCGGTGGTCAACGTCGCCTCGGTGGCCGGTCTGCGCTCCTCGCTCGGCATCGGCATGTACGGGGTGTCCAAGGCGGCACTGATCCGGCTCACCACCGAACTCGCCGCCGAACTGGGGCCCCAGGGCATCCGGGTCAACGCGGTCGCCCCCGCCGTCGTGAAGACCCGGTTCGCCGAGGCCCTGTACGAGGGCCGGGAGGAGCAGGTCGCCGCCGCCTACCCGCTCGGCCGGCTCGGGCTGCCCGAGGACGTCGCGGGCGCGGTCGCCTTCCTGCTCTCCCCCGACGCGGCCTGGATCACCGGCCAGACCGTGGTGGTGGACGGCGGCGTGACCCTCGGCGGCGGGCTGTGAGCACCCCGAACGGCACCTCGAGCGGCACCCCTGCCGACGCACCGGTCGCCGCCCCCGCCCGGACCGCCTCCGCCCCCGCCGCCCGGCCGTTCGCCGGCCAGGGCGTCGTCGTCACCGGTGCCGGCCGGGGCATCGGCGCCGCCGTGGCCCGCGCCTTCGCGGCCGCCGGCGCCCGGGTGGTGGTGAACGACCTCGACGGTACCGCGGCCCGCGCCGTCGCGGCCGACTGCGGCGGCTCCGCCGTCCCCGGCGACGCCGCCTCCGCCGAAGGGCTGGCCGCCCTGGTCCACTCCGCCCGGGGAGCGCTCGCCCGGCACGGCGCCGAACTCGACATCTGGTGCGCCAACGCGGGCGTCGCCCCGGCCGGCGGCGCGGACGCCGCACCCGAGGCCTGGGCAGCCGCCTGGGAGGTCAACGTCCTCGCCCACGTCCGGGCCGCCGAACTGCTGCTCCCCCACTGGCTGGAGCGCGGCAGCGGCCGGTTCGTCGCCACCGTCTCGGCGGCCGGCCTGCTCACCATGCTCGGCTCGGCCCCCTACGCCGTCACCAAGCACGGCGCGCTCGCCTTCGCCGAGTGGCTCGCCGCCACCTACCGGCACCGCGGGCTCCGGGTGCACGCGCTCTGCCCGCAGGGCGTGCGCACCGCGATGCTGGCGAGCACCGGCGCGGTCGGCGAGACGCTGCTCGCCCCCACCGCGCTGGAGCCGGCGGAGGTCGCGACGGCCCTGCTGGACGCCCTGGCGGCGGACCGCTTCCTGGTCCTGCCGCACGCCGAGGTGGCCGACTACTACACCGCGCGCGCCGGGGAGCCGGACCGCTGGCTGGCCGGGATGAACCGCCTCCAGCGGCAGCTGGAGCAGGAGGGGGCGCTGTGAGGGCCTGGCAGGTACCCGAGCCGGGCGAACCGCGCGCGGTGCTTCGGCTCGCCGAGGACGCGCCGCGCCCGGTCCCGGGCCCGGGACAACTGCTGGTCCGGGTCCGGGCGGCGGCCGTCAACTTCCCGGACGCGCTGCTGGTCCGGGGCCAGTACCAGGTGCGGCCGCCGCTGCCGTTCACCCCCGGGGTGGAGCTGTGCGGCGAGGTGGCCGACCAGGGACCCGTTCCGGAGCAGCCGGGCAACCCCCCGGACGAGCGGTGGCGGCCCGGTGACCGGCTGATCGGCACCCCCGTCCTCCCGCACGGCGCGTTCGCCGAGTACGCGCTGCTGGACGCGGCCGCCGCCTTCCGCGCCCCCGACTCCCTGGACGACGCGGAGGCCGCCGCCCTGCACATCGGCCACCAGACCGCCTGGTTCGCCCTGCACCGGCGCGCCGCGCTGCGCCCCGGCGAGACGCTGCTGGTGCACGCGGCGGCCGGCGGGGTCGGCAGCGCCGCCGTCCAGCTCGGCCGGGCGGCCGGCGCCCGGGTGATCGCCGTGGTCGGCGGCGCGGCGAAGGCGGCCACCGCCCGCGCGCTGGGCGCCGACCTGGTGGTCGACCGCACCACCGAGGACTTCGTCACCGCCGTCCGGACCGCCACCGGCGGCCGCGGCGCGGACGTGGTCTTCGACCCGGTCGGCGGCGCGGCCTACACCGGCTCCACCCGCTGCGTCGCCTTCGAGGGCCGGATCGTGGTGATCGGCTTCGCCGGCGGCGACATCCCGGCACCCACGCTCAACCACGCCCTGGTGAAGAACTACTCGATCCTCGGCCTGCACTGGGGCCTCTATCAGACCCGCGACCCCGAGGCGGTCCGCGCCGTCCACCGGGAGCTCAGCGCGCTCGCCGCCAAGGGCGTCGTGCGGCCCCTGGTGACCGGCCGGCTCCCGTTCGAGGCCGTACCGGACGCCGTGCAGCGGGTCGCCGACGGAACAACCACCGGACGGCTGGTGGTGCTGCCGTGACCCGGCGGGGCCTTCGCCGGCACATCGAGGGACCCCGCCGCACTCCTCGGGTTCTGGGGATCGTCGCAACACCCATGCTGGACCTTTCCCCCGATTACAGCTGCAGACAAGGTTCTTTGACGGTCATTCAGGAAGTCATCATCATGTGAGCAAGTGGACTGCTCACAAGGGGGAGCGAGTGCAACCGACAACGCCGCACGCCGACGGTCAAGAGTCAGGAGCACGAGGTGAGACTCCGGCTGAACGGTCCAGGCGCCCGCTCGGTGACATTGCCGCGCTGATCACGGCGGGCACCGGACTGGTCGGCCTGCTCTTCGGCTACCTGGGCCTCCCGGTCATAGCGAACTCACCGACCGCGGCGCGACCCACCGTGACGAAGACGGTCTCCGTCCCGGAGCCCGCGGTCACCGTGACGGTCACCGCGCCTCCCCCGTCGGTAGCGGCATCCCTGCCGACGGGTTCGCCGAGCGGCGGCCCGGACGGTACGCCGAGCCCGAGCAGCAAACCCCTGCTGCTCACGACGATGAACCCGGTCGCCAAAGGCAAGTACGCATGGCTCAAGGTGGGCAGCGGGACCCTGAACAGCCAGGGATTCGAGACAGCCCTGGTGCCCGACGGTTCCGATTCGAACTGCTCGGGCTCGGCGGAGTACAATCTCGGCCGCCAGTGGGCCACCCTGACGTTGACCGCCGGCATTGACGACTACTCCGCCAATACGGCGTCCCGGCTCGACATCCTGGCCGACGGTGAATCGATCTTCACCGGAGAGGTCAACCTCGGAAAGCCCAAGGAACTCAGCCTGGATGTGAAGGGCCGGTTGCGGCTGTCCATCCGCTTTGCCGACACGGTGACCGGCTGCCACATGGGCAGCCTCGTCCTCGGCAACCCGCTTCTGGCACCCTGAAGCCCGGTTCGGTCGGTATGCCGACGACGAGAACACGCGCTTCCGCGTACTCCTGGCAACCGTCCGACATCCGACGAGCGGGGTCAAGGGTTCATCGGCTCCGTCCGGATCACGACGCTGCCCATTCCGGGGCGAGCCGGAGGACCCTGCCCGCGAGTCGGAGGAACGTCCACAGCTGATCTTGACCGTCGGGACTGTTGGACCGTCCGCCGGACCGGCGGTGCTTCGGGAGCGCTCCGGCGGCGAGGGATGACGTTGTAGCTCGTTCGGAGCAGCGACCGGGACGCGCGGGGTGCGGTTCTCCGTCGAGTCGATTGGATGATTGTGAACCGTCCCGGTTCGCCCCAATGGTGAGGAGCAGTGATGTCCGCTTCCAAGATACGCCGCAGTGTTGCCTCGTCCGTTCTCCTGCTGGCCATGGGCGCTGTCCCGTTGGTCGGTGCGGCCACCACCGCCGACGCCGCGACGGTCGGCAGCTCCAGTTTGCCGAGCACTGGCGCTGCGCGGCCGGCCGACGGTCCCATCCCCTGCGCGACCACCCCGCTTGAGGGTCTTCTTCTGGCGATCGGTCCGGTCGGCGGCCTCGTGAGCGGCATCGTCTGCACCCCCAACTAGCCGGACCCAGCCGGACCGAATCGGCGAAGGTGGCCGGTGCCCGTTCGGGGGCGTCGGCCACCTTTCTGCGTTCGATTGTTGGATCGTGGCCCTGGGCCTACGGGAACGGCCCGGCGGTGAACGCCGGGCCGTCCTGGGGGTTGCGTGTCAGGAGAAGACGACGGAGCGCAGCTTCAGCCTCGGGCCGAGGATCTTGCCGGGGTTCATCACGTAGTAGACGTCGCCCTCGCAGTTGAAGTCGAGGAAGACCGTGGCGGTCGACAGGGTGAGGTTCCGGGGCGAGTGGCCCGGCTCCTCGTCCGTGGCGCCGGGCAGGTTGAGGCACTCCTCGCTCGGCGGGTCGGTCAGCCCGTGGGGCAGGCCGGGGCCGACCTTGTAGAGGAACTCACCGACGGCGGCGTTGGCGGAGGTGGGGAGGGCGACGACGAGGGCGGTGGACGCGGCGGCGGCCAGCATGGCGAGGCGGAGACGACGCATGGGTGCAGCCTTTCGGACGAGCCCCTAGGGACCCGGCGGAGTGAGACGGAAATCGCGCTCAGTTGGCAGTGAAGCACCGAAAGTGAATGCTCGCCTCCGCGCGTTCGGGTGAACGGGAGCGCGTAACGGCGCTCGCCCCACGGCGCGCGCCCTTCGCCGGTCCGCGTGGAATCGACGCACTGACGATGCACGTCAGGGCGGCGACTGTCGGCCGGCGGTGCCGGTCCGGCTGCGGTGACGCGCCCGGGGAACAGCGTGGTTGTGCCCGGGGACGTGGAGTCCTGCGCCCCCGAGGCCCGTTCCACGGAGCTCTGACCGGCCGCCGTCGGCCGGCCGCGTCACCAGGACGCGTCGGTGCCCGCCACGACGACGTCCAGGGCCGGCCGCGGGGCCCGGCCGAGCAGGGCGGCGAGGTCTCCGGGCTTGCCCGGGCCGGCCAGGAAGCCGTGGGCGATCGACGTCAGGGTGCCCACCACCATGGGCACCTGGAAGGACGCCGTGCCCGCGGCGGCGATCCCCGCCCGCGCCTGGGCGAGGGTGCCGGGGCGGTACTCGACCGGAGCGCCGGTGCTCCGGGTGAGTGCCGCGGCGACCTCGGCGCCGCCCACCGCCTCCTCGCCGACCAGCTCGTAGACCCGGCCCGCGTGCTCGGCCGGTGCCGACGCGACCTTCGCCGCGATCTCGGCGAGGTCCTCCCGGGCGACCGCAGCCAGGCGTCCGTCGGCGAGCGGCGCGGTGATCACGCCGTCCGCGTCCGGCCGGGCCAGGACGGCCAGCAGCTCCGCGTAGAGGCCGTTGCGCAGGACGGTCCAGCGCAGGGTGGCGGACTCGCGCAGCCGCCGCTCCGTCCAGCGGTGCGCGAGCGCGTAGGGGAGGTGGTCGCCGTCGCCGGAGAGGCTGGTGTAGACGACGTGCTCCACCCCGGCGCGCTCCGCCGCCTCGATCGCCGCCCGGTGGCGCGCGATCACCACGTCGTCCTCGCCGTAGCCGGCCGAGACGAGCAGCAGGGTCCGCACCCCGGTGAAGGCCTCGGCCAGCGTCTCCGGCCGGTCGAAGTCGACCTCGCGCACCGGCACGCCGGCCGTCCGCACGCGCTCCGGCGTCCGGCTGCCGGCCACCACGCCCTCCGGCCCGCCCGGCCGTTCGGCGAGGCGCTCCAGGACCAGCGAGCCGAGTCCGCCGTTGACACCTGTGACGAGAAGCATGGTTCCTCCGGAAGTCCTGTCGATCCCGTACCGGCCGTGCGGTCCGTCCGCCCGGCCCCGGCCGCCCTGCTCGGCGGCCCGGTCTCCATCCTCGATAACCTGGGCGTTCGACATAAGGAGGCACTTCGATGTCAGTGGGGCACACCGGGGTAACCACCCCGGCCGAGGGAGCGCGGCCGGTGGTCTGGTGCGAGGACGGTGAGGACTGCGGCATCCGTGACCTGCTGAACCGGCTCGGCGACCGCTGGACCGTCCTGGTGGTGGTCGAACTCGCCCAGGGGGTAAGGCGGTTCCGTGAGCTCCAGCGCGGTGTGCCGGGGATCTCGCAGCGGATGCTGACCCTGACGGTCCGCCGGCTGGAACGCGACGGCCTGGTCTCGCGCACCGTCCACCCGACGATCCCGCCCCAGGTGGACTACGAGCTGACTCCGCTCGGACACAGCCTGACCCATCTGGTGCGTGCCATGGCGGACTGGTCGTACGACCACCACGACGCGATCGTCGACTCGCGGCAGAGCTGGGACGACGCCAATCCGGGCTCGGAGATTCGCTGAATCACCGATATGGGGAGCGGAGCTGACGTCGTGTCAGCGCTCGAACCGCATCTCCGGGAAGAGCGGCGAGGGCCCGTCCAGGAGGCGGTCGTCGTGGCCGCGCAGCCAGCGGTCGAGGAACGAGCCGACGTAGGCCCGGGTGGCGAGCACCGCCCGCTCCGGCCGGATGTCGCCGATGTCCGCGCGGACGGCTTCCTCCGGCACGGCCCCCTGGCGGGCGAGCTGGGGCAGCAGCGACTGCGCGTCGGTGTAGGAACCGTGCTGCGAGCCGAGCAGGGTGACATCGGCCTTCCAGCCCCGGGTGTGCTGCCAGAACGCGGCCCAGCCCGGCTGGCCCGGGTAGCCGCCGGAGTCCTCGCTCTCGGTGCCCATCAGCAGGAACGGGCGGTCCAGGCCGTCCTCGGCGACGCTGCTCAGGTGCACCCCGGTGCCGTCGGGGCCGGGGAAGTGCAGTTGGCCGTCCAGGTTGACGCCCGCCTTGATCCGGGGGTCGTCGTGCATGGCCTGGGCGGCCGTGAAGCCGCCGGCGGAGTGGCCGACCATGCCGATCCGGTCGAGGTCCAACGATCCCGCCAGCGCGGGCGGCAGCCGACGGTCGGTGCGCAGCGCGGCCAGCTCGTCCAGCACGAAGCGGGTGTCGGCGACCCTGGTCGCCAGTGCCTTGCGGAGCAACGCGCCGATGTCCAGGCCGGGTTGACCGGCCAGCGCGGGGAGGACGGAGGTGGTCAGCCGGCCGTCCGGGAAGGCCACCTCGGAGGAGTCGGACGGGTGGTCGACGGTGACCACGACGTATCCGCGCGAGACGAGGTCCTCGACCAGCGCGGTTCCCCAGGTGCGGGGGTCGCCGAGCCCCGCCGAGTAGAGCACCACCGGGCGCGGCCGGGCGGCGGGCAGCGCCGGGGCGTCCTGCCCGGCGTGGGTGCGGACCCCGGACCAGTCGGTGCGGCCCGGATCCGTCCGGTAGTTGAAGACGCCGGCGCCGTCCGGGCCGCCGAAGTGCCCGGCGGCGCGCGGCTCCATGTAGCGGGCACGCCCGTCGGCCTGGACGGGGCGGGTGGCGGGGTACCAGACGCTGATCATCAGCTCCCGGTCCCGCCCCGGCTGCCAGGGGTCGTCCCGGCCGTGGTCGACCAGCCGCAGCGCGGTGGTGCCGATCGCGTACGGGCCGGTGGGCTGCGGCAGTCCGGCCCTGGCCAGGCGTTCGGCGACCGCCGGCGCGGCCTCCGCCGGGGCCGTCGCCGCCCCGGCGCCGCCCAGCACGGCCGTGGCCGCCAGGGCGACCGCGACGCCGGTCCGCAGTCCCCGTCCGTGGCCCCGTGCGGCTCGTCCCTGCACCCGCTCGCGCATGCTCCCAGCTCCCCGTGGCGTGCGGCCCGCCGTCCGCCGGCCGGCCCGTACGGCGACAGTACGGGCCGGGGCGGTGCGTGGACGTCATACCGCGGAGCCAACCCGCCGGGTCATACCCGGGTACTACTCGGGCACGACCCGGGCGGGCGTACCGGGGGCGGCGGCCGCCCGGCACCGGAGCGGCGACGGCGCCCCGTCAGCGGTGGCGGCGCCCCGTCAGCGGTAGCGACGCAGCTCGCGCCGGGCGAGCGAGCGCTTGTGCACCTCGTCCGGCCCGTCGGCGATCCGGATCGTGCGGTTGAACGCCCACAGGGCGGCGAGCGGGGTGTCCTGGCTGACACCGGCGGCGCCGTGGGCCTGGACGGCCTTGTCCAGGATCCATTCGACGGTGCGCGGTGTGGCGATCTTGATGGCCTGGATCTCGGTGTGCGCGCCGCGGTTGCCGACGGTGTCCATCAGCCAGGCGGTCTTCAGCACCAGCAGCCGCAACTGCTCGATCCGGACCCGGGATTCGGCGATCCAGTCCTGGACGACACCCTGCTCGGCGAGCGGTCCGCCGAAGGCGCTGCGGTCCAGGACGCGCCGGCAGGTCAGTTCGAGCGCCCGCTCCGCGATGCCGATGGCCCGCATGCAGTGGTGGATCCGGCCGGGGCCGAGGCGGGCCTGGGCGATGGCGAAGCCGGCGCCCTCCTCGCCGAGCAGGTTCCCGGCCGGGACCCGGACACCCTCGAAGGTGACCTCGGCGTGGCCGCCGTGGTCGGCGTCGTCGTAGCCGAAGACGGTCATGCCGCGCCGTACGGTGACACCGGGGGTGTCGCGCGGCACCAGGACCATGCTCTGCTGCCGGTGCGGCTCGGCGCCGGGATCGGTCTTGCCCATCACGATCAGGAGGCGGCAGTCGGGGTTCATCGCGCCGCTGATGTACCACTTGCGGCCGTCGACCACGTACTCGTCGCCGTCGCGCACGATCCGGGTGGCGATGTTGGCGGCGTCGGAGGAGGCGACGTCGGGTTCGGTCATCGCGAAGGCGGAGCGGATCCGGGCGTCGAGCAGCGGTTCCAGCCAGCGTTCGCGCTGCTCGGCGGTGCCGAACCCGGCCAGCAGCTCCATGTTCCCGGTGTCGGGGGCGGCGCAGTTGAGGGCGGGCGGGGCGAGGTGCGGGCTGCGGCCGGTGATCTCGGCGAGCGGCGCGTACTGGAGGTTGGTGAGTCCGGCGCCGTGCTCGCCGGGCAGGAAGAGGTTCCACAGCCCCTGCTTGCGCGCCTCCACCCGCAGGTCGGCGACCACCGGCGGGATCTCCCAGCGCGGCCGGGCCGGGTCGGCGAGCTGGGCGGCCAGCACCGGTTCGGCCGGGTACACCTGCCGGTCCATGAACTCCTCCAGCCGTTCGCGGAGTTCGAGGGTGCGGCGGTCGTAGGAGAAGTCCATCGGTCAGTGTCCCTTCAGCGTGGTGAGGCCGTGCTCGATCAGGACGGGCGCCGCCGTGCCGGCCCGTTCGAACCCGGCGCCGAGGGTTCGGCCCTGGCGGAACCGGTAGTGGATGCCCTCGGCGACGACGGCGAGCTTGTAGGCGGCGAACGCCACGTACCAGTCGAGTTCGGCGGCGTCCCGGCCGGTGGACCGCGCGTAGCGGTCGACGAGTTCGGCGCTGCGCGGGAAGCCGGGCGCGGTGGCCGCGGCCGGGACGAGTCCGCCGCCGACACCGGCCAGTTCGGTGTACATCACCAGCAGTCCGACGTCGGTGAGCGGGTCGCCGAGGGTGGACATCTCCCAGTCCAGGACGGCGCCGATGACGTCCCGCCCGTCGTGCTCCTGGAGCAGCACGTTGTCGAGCCGGTAGTCCCCGTGCACCAGGGCCGGGGCCGGGGAGGCCGGCCGCCGGGCGGTGAGCAGTTCGTGCAGGCGGTCGACGCCGGGCAGGTCACGGCTCCGTGATGCCTCCAACTGCGTCGACCAGCGCCGCAGTTGACGCTCGAGGTAGCCGTCGGGACGGCCGAATCCGGCCAGGCCGACCGCCGCCGGGTCGATCCGGTGCAGGGTCGCGAGGGTGTCCACCAGGGCCTCGCCCACCGCCCGCACCCGGGCCTTGCCGAGCGCGCCGAAGGCCTCGGCGTCCCGGTGCACGACGCCGGGCACGAAGGCCATCAGGTACCAGGGGGCGCCGAGCACCTCCGTACCCGGGTCCAGGTGGACCGTCTCCGGCACCGGCACCCCGGTGCCGCGCAGCGCCGTCATCACCCGGTACTCGCGGCCCATGTCGTGCGCGGTGGCGAGCACGTGCCCGAGCGGCGGCCGGCGCAGCACCCAGTCGTTGACGCCGTCGGTGAGCCGGTAGCTGAGGTTGGAGCGGCCGCCCTCGATCAGCCGCGCCCGCAGCGGACCGGCCACCGTACCGGGCAGGCTGCGCTCCAGGTGGTCGCGCAATCGCCCCAGGTCCAGCCCCTGCGGCGACGCCGAGGCGGGCTCCGGACCTGGCTCCGGTGCGGGCTCCGACCTGCTCTCCGGTGTGCTGTCCGACCTGCTCTCCGGCACGGGCACTCTCCCTCCGTCCGCCGACCGCGTCGTCGACGACCAAGCACTGACCAAGCGCCGGCCAAGCATCGGCCAAGCCCTGACTAAGCGCTTGCTCAGCATTCAGCCGACGGCGGTGCCGTGTCAATGCCGACGGGACGTCACAATGAGCGCCATGAGGTTGATCCACACCGTCGCCGGCGTGCTGCTCCTGCTGCTCACCATCGGCAGCATCCTGCGCACGCTCGTCGTCCCGCGCGGCCTGTACAGCTCCCTGGTGCACGGTCTCTGGCGCGCCCTGCGCACCGCACTGCGACTCGCCGCCGCGCCGTTCGGCACCTACCGCGCGCAGGACCGGGCCCAGACCTGGCTGGCCCCGCTGATGCTGACCGGCATGCTCGCCGTCTGGCTCGGCGGCATGCTGATCTCCTACACGCTGATACTGCACGGCACCTCGGGGCTGGACTGGTCGGTGTCCTTCCGCGAGGCCGGCTCCAGCCTCTTCACCCTCGGCTTCGCCAGCGGCGACCGGCTCCACCTCTCCGTGATCGACTTCATCGCCGCCTCCAGCGGC
The DNA here is from genome assembly GCF_044748625.1 of Kitasatospora sp. NPDC089913. Lineage (NCBI taxonomy): Bacteria > Bacillati > Actinomycetota > Actinomycetes > Kitasatosporales > Streptomycetaceae > Kitasatospora > Kitasatospora sp. NPDC089913. The sequence goes on from NZ_JBIVGI010000002.1 coordinate 55,100, forward strand.
CCGCTGGTGATCGCCCTGCAGATCGCGTACCTGCCCACCCTCTACGCCGCCTACAACCGGCGCGAACTGGAGGTGACCCTGCTCCAGTCCCGGGCCGGCGAGCCCGCCTGGGGCCCGGAACTGCTCGCCCGGCAGTCCCTGGTGGACACCGAGACCGCCCTCCCCCAGCTCTACCGGGACTGGGAGCGCCTCGCCGCCGACCTCGGCGAGAGCCACTCCAACTACCCGGTGCTGATCTCCTTCCGCTCCCCGCAGCCCAACCGCAGCTGGGTGGTCGGGCTGATCGCCGTCATGGACGCCGCCGCCGTCCACCTGGCGATCAGCCCGCGCAGCGCACCGCCGGAGGCCCGGCTGGTGCTCCGGGCCGGGTTCACCGCGCTGCGCGACATCGGGCGCTCGATGCGGGTCGACTTCGACCCGGATCCGGCCCCGGACACCGCGATCCGCCTCAGCTACACCGAGTTCGACGCCGCCGTGGCCCTCATCACCGCGGCCGGCTTCCCCCACGAACGGCCCGCCCACGAGGCGTGGCCGCACTTCCAGGGGTGGCGGGTGAACTACGAGCCGCTGGCCTACGAGCTGGCCCGCCGCAGCGACGCCGTCCCGGCACTGTGGAGCGGCCCGCGCGACTTCCGGGCCCCGGTCATCCCCCCGGCCCGCCCCGCCGACCGCCGACCGCAGGGCGGCAACACGGGCTGACCCGCGGGCTGACCCGCGGGCTGATCCGCGGGCTGATCTGCGGGCGCGCCGAGGTGCCGAGGCACCTCCCCGTTCGCCGGTCGTCGGGCGAGGAGGGGCGTCGGGGGTGGGCGCCGAGGGCACTTTGCAAAGTGCGCCAGGACTTTGCAAAGTGCCCTCGGGCAGCCTCCGCCCCTCAGCGGGGCACCGTCCTACTTCGGCTTCCGCTGGGTGAACCGCAGCATGTTCCCGGCCGGGTCGCGGAAGGCGCAGTCCCGCACGCCGTACGGCTGGTCGATCGGCTCCTGGAGCACCTCGCCGCCCGCCGCGCGGATCCGCTCGAAGGTCGCGTCGCAGTCCTCGGTGGCGAAGATGACCGCCCGCAGCAGCCCCTTGGCCAGCAGCTCAGCCATGGCCTGCCGGTCGGCCTCCGAGGCGTTCGGGTCCGCCAGCGGCGGTTCGAGCACGATGTCCACCTCGGGCTGCGAGGGCGCGCCGACCGTCACCCAGCGCATGTTCTCGAACCCGACGTCGTTGCGCACCTCCAGGCCGAGGATGTCGCGGTAGAAGGCGAGCGCCTTGTCGTGGTCGTCGACGGCGATGAAGCACTGTGAAAGCTTGATGTCCATGCGCCTCACGCTACGGGCGGGGCGGACGACGCGCTTCTCCGTTCCTGACCGGTCGGGTGTAGAGCTTCGCGTAGCAGGCCGGGATCGCGGCGCCGTCCTCGTGGTCCCGGGCCCGGTAGGCGCTGGGGCTCTCCCCGACCAGCTCGGTGAAGCGCGAACTGAACGACCCCAGCGAGGTGCAGCCCACCGCGAAGCACACCTCCGTCACCGAGAGGTCCCCACGCCGCAGCAGCGCCTTGGCCCGCTCGATCCGCCGGGTCATGAGATAGCTGTACGGGGTCTCCCCGAAGGCGGCCCGGAAGCTGCGCGAGAAGTGGCCCGGCGACATCAGCGCCACCCGCGCCAGCGCCGGCACGTCCAGCGGCAGCGCGTAGTCGCGGTCCATCGCGTCACGAGCCCGGCGCAGCCGGACGAGGTCCTCCAGGATCACCCCTCCACCCTCGCACAGGGCGGCGACAACCGCTCCGACCAGGTCGTTCATGCTCTGCGCCATGTCCTCCGCGCACAGCCCCGCCCACCATGACGCCGCCGCCGGTCACACCTGCGCCTGCTGCGCCGAACAGCACGACGGGCCGCCGCTCTCCTACGGCTCCCCGGCCCCGACGGGCTGGAAGCCGCGTTACGCCCGGCGCCGGGACAGCGAGCTCACCCCCGACCAGTGCGTGATCAAGGGCCGGGAGTTCTACGTCCACGGTCTGATCGAGATACCGGTGCGGGACACCGGCGAGACCTTCTCGTGGGGCGTCTGGGTGTCGCTGAGCGAACCGAACTTCGCCCGGGCCCACGACTCGTGGGAGGACCCGGCCCGGGAGCAGGAGCCCCCGTACTTCGGCTGGCTGGTCACCGAACTGCCGGTCTACCCCGAGTCCACCCTGCTGCTCAAGACGCAGGTGCACACCCGGGCCGTCGGCCTGCGCCCGCTGATCGAGCTGGAGCCGACCGACCACCCGCTGGCGGTGGAACAGCGGGAGGGCATCACGGCGGAGCGGGTGCGCGCGTTCGCGGACCAGCTACTGGGCGGCTGAGCGGTTGGGGGCCGAGAAGCCGAGGGCGGCTCCTCGGCCCCTCGGTCGCCTCAGACGTCGACGGTCGTGCCCGCCGCGAGCGAACGTTCGGCGGCCGCGAGGATCTCCACCGTACGCAGGCCGAACGCGGCCGAGCAGGGGTGGGCCTCGCCGGTGCGGGCGGCGGTCGCGAGCGCGTCCAGCGCGCGGTGGAAGGCCGCGTGCGGGCCCTCCCCGCGCTCCGGCAGCCGGACGGTGCCGGCCTCGCCGCGCAGCTCCATCGCGGTGCCGCCACCGGCGACCGGCGCGGTCAGGCTCAGCGTGAGGGTGCTGGAGGCACCGCCGACGTGGCGCAGCACCAGGTGCACGGTGTCCAGCGGGCCGGGCACGGCGGTGACGGCGGTCGCGTCGCCGAGCACGGGCAGCAGCACCGAGAGGGCGTGCGGGCCGACGTCCCAGAGCGCGCCCTTGTCCTTGCGCCACTGCGAGGCCGCGTACGCGCTGGTGGAGTCGGGGACGAAGACCGAGCCGAGCCAGTCCGAGCGGCCGGTGAACCAGCCGCCGACGGCGGCCTGCTCCTCGATCCACGGCAGCTGCTCGCCACCGAAGCGGACGGTGAAGAACACCACGGAGGCCACCCGGTGCGCCTCGGCCGCCTCGACCACCCGGCGGGCGTCGGGGACGGTGAGCGCGACGGGCTTGTCGAGCAGCAGGTGGCAGCCGGCCTCGGCGGCGCGCACCGCGAGGTCCGCCTGCACGGTCGGCGGCAGGGCGATCGAGACGGCGTCGACCTCGGCGAGCAGCCGGTCGAGCTCGGTGTGGCCGGGGACGCCGTACTTCTCGCCGAGCGCGGCGGCCGCCTCGGGGCGACGGCCCCAGACGCCCGCGAACTCGACGCCGGGGTGCTCCGCGAGGGCGGGCGCGTGCACCCGCTCCGCCCAGGTGCCGGTGCCCAGGAGTCCGATCCGCATGGTGCTCCTACTTTTCTCTTCGCGTGCTGGTGGGGTGTCGGTCGTGCGGTCCCGCGGTCGTGCGGTTCACGGTTCTGCGGTCCACGGGCCTGCGGTTCCGTGCGGGCACGGACGCCGCTGCCCGGAGCAGAAGCTCCGGGCAGCGGCTCGTACGGCTCGTCGGCTCGTACGGCTCACACAGCTCGTACAGCTCGGCGCCGGGCGCCGGCGAGCGGGCGAGCGCGCGAGGCCGTCAGTCGGCGGCGGGCGCGGAAACCGTCGGCGCCGCGTCCACGGTCTTCGCCGCGTCCTCGGCCTCGAGGGCGTGCGCGGCCTTGGCGGCCCGGCGCTTCATGAACCAGGCCGAGAACGCGCCGACGGCGACGGCGAGGAGCAGACCGATCCAGGAGAACTTCGACAGCCACTGCTCGGCGACCTTGCCGACCTGGTAGACCAGCCACGTCGTACCGCCGGCCCAGACCACGCCGCCGAGCACGTTGGCGATCAGGAACTTCCAGTACGGCATCTTCAGGGCGCCCGCCAGCGGGCCGGCGAAGATGCGCAGCAGGGCGATGAAGCGGCCGAAGAAGACGGCCCACATGCCCCACTTCTGGAAGGAGCGCTCGGCGCTGGCCAGGTGGCTGGGGCCGAAGTGCTTGGGGAACTTGCGGCCGAGCTTCTCGAACAGCGGCTTGCCGCCCTTGCGGCCGATCGAGTAGCCGATCGAGTCGCCGATGATCGCGCCGGCGATCGCGCAGACCGCCACCCAGACCGGGCTGACCACGCCGCGCGCGGACAGCAGGGCGGCGGAGACCAGGGCGATCTCCCCGGGGAGCGGGATGCCCAGCGACTCCAGTCCGATGATCAGCGCAACGAGGGCGTACACCGCGCCCGGTGGTACGCCTTCGATCCAGGCGTCGATGTGCAGCAAGGCCAGTACCTCCGTGGCAGGACGAGACCCGCGGCAGGCCCGCCCAGGTCCCGATCAGGTCCCCGCGGCTCGCGCGCCGGTCTCGACAGTCGTCCGAATGGCGGCGCCAGGCCGCTCCCCGAGAGGGCAGCCTAACGTGCCGGGCGGCCCGTCCCCTCGGCCGATCACCCCTGCGTACGACGTGCGGGGCGGCCCGGCGGTTCCGTGCCCGGGGCGATCCGCGGAACCGGGTCTCCGCCGGGGCGTACGCCGGAGCGACCGGCGGCCGCGCGGGCGGGCGAAGCCCGGACCCCGCTTGACGTGCTCGCGCACGCCACCGAATCGGATTGGTCACGGTTCGCCGAACGCCGTCCGAACCGGCTTCCCTCGCCCCCTTCCGGGTCTAACCTCCTTTTCCAACAAGGCAGTTGATATCACTGGGGGACGCCGTGATGATCCGTGCCCGCAACATCCGCAAGCGCGCCGCCCTCACCGCCACGTCCGCCGCCCTGGCCCTGGCCCTCGTCTCCGGGTGCGGCGGCGACGGCGGGAGCCCGGTCGCCGACACCCTCGACACCGCCTCGGCCGGACCGTCGGTGTCCGACACCGCGCCGGCCGTCCCGACGACCGACCCGACCACCCGGGCCCCGGCGCCGACCCCGACCCGTCCTCCGGCCCCCTCCCCGACCGGGCCGGCCGAGCCCGTACCGACCGCGACGGCCGCCCCGAGCCCGGTCCGCCCCAGCAGCAGACCCCCGGCCGCACCGAGCACCACCCGGCCCGCCGCAACGCCCACCACCCGGCCGAGCACCCCCGCGGCCACCAGGCCCGCCACCACCGCCCCGCCCGCCGGGGGCGCGTCCTCGCTCTGGGGCGGCCAGTACCGGGGCACCGCCCGGGTCACGGTCCAGCTGTACGACTACTGCTCGCTCGACGGCGCCCGGCGGCCCGCCGGCTCACAGACGTACTCGATGGCCACCACGCTGTCCGTCGAGCGCCCCCGGGAGGCCGGCGGGCTGCGCGAGAACAACCCCTTCGCGCTGGTTCTCTCCGTCGGCCCGCCGGGGCAGACGGGGGCGGTGGGCCTGGGCACGTCCGTCGCCGTCGCGACCAGCTCGGGACAGCTCCTGCTGACCTACTGGAAGCTGTCCTGGGACAGCGGCACGCTGCGCGGCCAGCTCACCGACAACCACGTGCGCGAGGCCGCCGCCCTCAACCTGATCAACTGGGCCACCCTGCTCGTGCCGTGCCGGCCCGAGCTCGGCACCCTCCCGGGCGGCATGCCGCACTCGGTGGCCGTCGGCGCGAGCCTCTCCGGCAAGCTGACCGCCACCAGCACCTCGCTGACCGCCAAGGGCGCCTCCGACGACGGCCTGGTCGAGTTCACCTTCGAGTTCAGCGGGAGCCGCTGAGTGGACGCGGCCGGGCTGGCCGCCTGGGGGACGCGGGTCGCGGTGATCGCGGCCCCGGACGAGCGGGACCTCGCCCCGTCGATCACCCTCGCCTACGCGGCCGGGGGCAGGGCACGCCGGGACCTCTACCGCCGGGCCGGTCACACCCCGGGCGGCATCGGCGGCGGGCTGGTCACCGTCCTGCCGCAGCTGCTCGACGCGCTGGCCTACGCGGCCCGCGAGGTCGGGGACGTGCTGGGCAGCGCGCAGTTCGGGAACCTGGTCTCGGCGACGGCCCTGCTGGTCAGCCTGCGACGGCGGTCCGACCTCGGCGGGCCGCCCGGCACCGGCCCCGACCCCGGCACCGGTAGCCGTAGCGGCCCCGACCCCGGTGGCGGGCCGGGGGAGCCGACCGCCGCGGCCGTGCACGCCACCGCCCGGCTCGGCGCCCGGCTCCGGTCCCGGGGAGTGCCGCCGCCGGACGCCGACCGCCTGGCCTGCGAGCTGCTGGCCGGACTCCTCAACAGTCCCGACCGGCACGAAGCAGCGGCCTTCCTCGACCGGCTGGTCGCCGCCGAACCCCCCGAGCCCACGGTCCGTCCCCGGCGTCGACCGTTCGGCCGCCGACGCCTGGGACGGGCCACCGACCCGCCGCCCGTGCCGGGGCCCGAACCGGACGACCGCTCCGGCCGCTCCGGCCGCCCCGACAGCCCCGACAGCCCCGACAGCGGGACCGAAGACCCCGGGAACACCCGGTGAGACGTCCGCCCGGGCCGCCGCCCTGGCTGTGGCTGCTGACCGGCCTCTACCTGTCCCAGGTACCGGCGACCGTCACCTGGTGGACCGCCCAGGCCAAGGACCTCCTCGGCCTGGGCGCCTACCCCGAACAGGTCACCACCACCGGCGGCTTCCGCGCGCTGCTGGCACTGTCCGTGGCCCAGCTCGCCCCCACCGCGTTCCTGCTCGCCGGGATCCTCGCCCTGCCGCTGCCCCGGCTGCGGTGCCGGTTCACCGAGTGGCGCCACGACCTGCGACGGCCCCTTCCCGGGGAGCCCTTCGCCGAGATCCAGCGGTTCCTCGCCGACCGGGCGCCCGGCGTCGAACTGCGCGTCAGCCCGACCCGCTCCGACCTGACCGCCCGCGTCTACCCCGCCGGGCCGCGCGCCACCCGGATCGCCGTCTTCGTCCCGCTGACCGTGCTCTGGCGCCGCGACCGGGCGGCCGCCGAGACCCTGCTGCTCCACGAACTCGGCCACCACCGCAACGGGGAGCAGCACGTCGCCGGGCTCGGCAGCCCGTTCGTGGCCCTGCTGCGGAGCTGGCCCTACGTCTTCGCGCTGTGCGGGCTGCTGCCGGCGGGCCTGCTGCTCGTGTCGGGGGAACCGTCCGCGCACCTGATGTTCGCCCAGGTCGTGCTGGTGCTGCTGCGGGTGCCGGAGGTACTGCTGCTGCCGGTCGGCGCGCTGTGGAGCGCCGAGCTCGCGGCCGACCGGCACGCCGCCGCCGCACGGGGCGGGGCGGCACAGGGCGGCGCGGAACTGCTGCGCGTGCTGGCCGCGGTGGAGGAGGCCGACACCGGCCGGCTGGCCGCGCTGCACCACCCGCCCGCGCGGCTCCGCCGCTGGTTCGCGCGCCGGGCCGGGAGCCCGTCGGCGCAGCTGCTGCTGGTGGCGCTGCTGCCCCTGGCGCTCCTCGCCGACCTGCTGCTGACCGTCGCCGGCGCGACGGTCGCGTACCGGCTGCTGGACGTGCCGTGGGAGCGGGCCGCCGGGCGGGCGCTGTCGCTGGCGGACCACCAGGTCACCGCCGGTCCCGAGTGGTGGGCCGTGCTGGCCGTCCTCGCCGTGTGGCCGCTGCTGGCACCGGTCTGGCCCCGGCTCTGGGCACCGGACGGCCGTCCCGGCGGCAGGCTGTCGCCCGGACCCTACGCGACCGCCGTCCTGGTACCGGCGCTGGTCCTGGCCGTGGCCCTGGCGCCGTGGGGCAGCACGGCCGACCCGGTCGCGGCGAAGGCCCCGGCCCCGGCTCCCCCGGCCGACCCGGTCGCGACGGCGGCCCCGCCTCCCGCCACCGACCCGACGGGACAGCCGACCGGCACCGCCATGGCCACCGCCACCGCCTGCCCGACGCCGTCCCCGCCCGCGGCACCGGCCAGGCCGACCGGTCTGCCCGCGCCCGCCACCGCGGCCGGGGAGCTGCCCGCCACCGACCCGGCCGCCGTCCCGCCCGGCACCTTCCGCACCGCCCGGGTGGTGTCCGCCGAACCCCTGCTCGGCACGCCCCGGCAGCTCGTGGACGAGGTCGCCGACCGGCTCTCCGGTGCCCGGTGGACCCTGGCCGCCGACGGCACCCTCACCGACGACACCGGCGAACCGCCCCTGCGGCGCACCGGTGGTCTGCACGGCGAGAAGCACACCACCACCGAGGTGAGCGCGACGGCCGTCTGGACCGACGCCGACCTCCGCCCGGCCCCCGACGCCGACGGCTTGCGGCTGGTCCTGGTCCGGGCGGCCACCGGCGTCAATCACGCGGTGATCGCCTGCCGGGCCTTCGACGCCACCACGACAACCGCCGGCGTCTTCGTCCTGGAGCTCAGCCCGACGCCCTGAACCGCGTTTCCCCGCGCCGCGCCGCCCTGCCCCGCCCCGCGCCGCCCTGCCCCGACGCCCGGGCGGCGGCCGCCGTCTGCCGGAAGTACCTCCAGGACCACCTCGCCGGGCAGGTGCGGGCGAACGAGAACGCCCGGAAGCAGCGGACCTGCCGGAGGATCAGGAACGGTGCGGAGCAGGCCGACCAGTACCTGGAGGGCTTGCGCGCGTCGCGGCGGCGGAACTACGCGCCGCTGTCCCCGGTGTCCCGCGCCGGGCCGTCGGCGAAGTCCAGGACGGTGACCGTCGGACGGTGGGTGGACAGCGGGGGGACGGTGAGGGCCAACGGGAGCAGGGCGGCGGCGAGGCCGCTGCCGCCGGTGGGGCGGACGTCGCGGACGGCGGTGACGGCCGGGCTCGCGGTGCGGAGCTTGTCGCGCTCGCGGGCGTCCATCCCCCACGGCATCGGGGGCGCCTGGTAGCCGGGGGTGCGCATCTTCCCCTCCCGGGTGAGGCGGGCGAACCAGCGCGGGACGGCGTCCAGGACGAGCGAGCCGCCGGGGAAGCGTTCCGCGCAGCCGGCGACGAGGTCGCGGACCTGGGGCGGGGCGAGGTACATCAGCAGGCCCTGGGCGGTGATCAGGACGGCGCGGTCCTGGTCCACCGCCTCGGCCCAGGTGGCGAGGTCGGTGGCGTCGGCGGCCAGGCAGCGCTGTCGCGGCCCGGGGGGCAGGAGGCGTTCGCGCAGCTCCACGGCCTCGGGGAGGTCGACGGAGAGCCACTGCGCGCGGCCGTTGTCGACCCGCCAGTACTGGGTCTCCAGGCCCTCCCCCAGGCAGACGACCGTACCCCGCGGTTCGCGGGCCAGGAAGTCGGCCACCTCGCGGTCGAAACAGCCGACCCGCAGGGCCTGGAGGCGGGACTGCCATCCGCTGGTGCCGAAGCGCTCCGCGAACGGGAAGTCGATCCGGTCGACGAGGGCGACGGCCTCGGGGTCGTGCAGCAGCGCGTCCGGCCGACGGGCCTCGACGGCCCGCTGCCAGAGGGTCCACAGTGCCGTCTCGGGCACCGCCGCCAGGTCCGGACGCTCCGCGCCGCTCATCTCTCGCTCGCTCCCTCGGGTGGTGGGGCCGGCCCCCGACGACCGTGCCCCCTACGACCCGCCGATTCTGACACTGCGGCTGATTCTGACACCGCGGGGGCGTGAAGCCGGGGTGCGTCCGCCCGGCGCGCCGGGCCGCGCTTCCACGCGCCGGTCAGCCGACACTGAACGCGCCGTCCGGCGGGGGCGGGGAGTCGGTGGCGGTGGCGTCGGTGACCGGGGCGGTGCGGCCGGCGAAGGCCGCGAGGTCGGCGCCGTCGGTCAGCCGGGCCGGGAAGATGTCCCCGGCCAGCCGCCGGACGAGGTCCGCGACGGGCAGTGGTCCGGCCGAGCCGACCAGCAGGATGTTCCCGTAGCGGCGACCGCGCAGCACCGGGGGCTCGGCGATCAGGCAGGTCTGCGGGAAGACCGCGCGCAGGGTCGCCGTCTGGGCGCGGGCGAAGGCGAGCGGGGCGCCGTCGGCGAGGTTGGCCGCGTAGAGGCCGCCGGGCCGCAGTACGGCGGCGGCCAGGCGCAGGAACTCCACCGAGGTGAGGTGGCGGGGGGTGCGCGAGCCGTGGAACACGTCCGCGACGACGAGGTCCAGGCTGCCGGGCGCGGTCCGCGCCAGGACGGCCAGGGCCTCGCGGGCGTCGCCGACCTCGGCGGTGATGTCGACGCCGGGCCCCTGCCACGGGAGGTGCTGTTCGACCAGGTCGAGCAGCGGACCGTCCACCTCCACCACGCGCTGGCGCGAGCCGGGGCGGGTGGCGGCGAGGTAGCGGGGCAGGGTCAGGGCGCCGCCGCCGAGGTGGAGGGCGTCCACCGGGCGTCCGGGGCCGCCCGGCCCGTCGCCACGCCCACCACCGGGCCCGTCGTCCGACCCGTCGCCCGACCGGTCCTCGGCCCCGTTCCCGGCCCCGTCCTCGGCTCCGTTCCCGGCCCCGTCGAGCGCGTCGACGAGGTGGCCGAGGCGCCGGGTGTACTCGAACTCCAGGTAGGTCGGGTCGCCGAGGTCGACGTACGACTGCGGGGTGTCGTCCAGGGTCAGCAGCCAGCCGCCGTCGTGGTCGACGTCGGGGAGCAGCTTCGCCCGCCCGAGGTCGGTCTCGCGCAGTACGGGCAGTCGTTCGTCGGCCGGGGAGTCCTCGGACGGTGCGGCGGTCGGGTCGGGCATCTCGGGCATGTCCGCAGCATAGGCGGCGGGCCCGAGTCGCCGTCACGCCCGAGGCTACCGGCCGGTATCGTCAGGGGGTCCGGGCGCCGAGGTCCCGGCGTCCCGCGATTCCGACCGGAGTCCGACCAGAGATTGGGTGCGAGTGGCCATGGAGTTCCGCGAAGACATCCTGGGTGCCCCCTACGAGGCGGCCGAGCTGCCGCTGCGCCCGGACGAGGAGGGCGAGGTCACGGCGACGCTGGTCCGCCGACTGGTCCCCGGCTCGGACCAGGCCGTCCTCTACATCCACGGCTACAACGACTACTGGTTCCAGACCCACCTCGCCGACCACTACGTGGCCGCCGGCTTCTCCTTCTACGCGATCGACCTGCGCAAGTACGGCCGCTCGCTGCGCGCGCACCACTCGCCGAACTTCGTCCGCGACCTCACCGCCTACGACGAGGAGCTGGACCAGGCGGTGCGGATCATCCGCGAGCAGGACGGCCACGGCCGGCTGCTGGTCAACGGGCACTCCACCGGCGGCCTGATCGCCGCGCTGTGGGCGGGCCGCCGGGCCGGGCGCGGCCTGGTCGACGGGCTCTTCCTCAACAGCCCGTTCCTGACCATGCCGGCCTCCCCCGCCGTGCGCACCCTCGGCGCCCCGGCCCTGGAGGCGATCGCCCGCCTCTCGCCCACCCGGGTCCTGCCGTCCGCGCTCAACCCGCACTACGTGCACAGCCTGCACCGGGACTTCCGCGGCGAGTGGGACTTCGACCTGAAGCTCAAGCCGGCCGAGGGCGTGCCGCTGTTCGCCGGCTGGCTGGCCGCGATCCAGCGCGGCCACCGCGAGGTGCGGCGCGGGCTCGGCATCGACGTGCCGGTGCTGCTGATGGCCTCCACCGCCTCGATCGCCACCACCCGCTGGCACGCCGCGCTGCACCACGCGGACGCCGTCCTGCGCGCCGACGACATCGCGGCCGCCGGGCCGCACCTGGGCCGCCATGTGACGATCGTCCGGATCAAGGGCGGGATGCACGACCTGGTGCTGTCCGGCGAGACCGCCCGCACCCAGGTGTTCACCGAGCTCGACCGCTGGCTGGGCGCGTACTTCCCGCTCGCCGTGCACTGACACGACGCACCGGACCGAAGATCCGTTCGGGCCGGACCGAAGATCCGTTCGGGGGGTCGGGGGTGCGCCGCCCCCGGCCCCCCGATCGCTCCCCGTGCGCCTGCTGTGCGCCCGCGAGTCCGTGCAAGGCTACCCGGGCCATTGTCACTTACCTTGCCGAGCAGGCAAGTTGAGGAGCCAGCATGCCGCATGGACACGGCCCGCAGGACGACCGCCCGTCCGGACACAGCGATCCCTCCCTGTACCGCACGCCCGCCGAGGCGATCGCCGCTCCACCGGAGAAGCTCGCCTACGTCGCCGGGTTCGACCGGTCGGCGCAGCGACCGGACGCGCTGATCACCGTCGACACCGACCCGGCGTCGCCGAGCTACGGGCGCGTGCTCAACTTCACCGAGATGCCCGACGTGGGCGACGAACTGCACCACTTCGGCTGGAACGCCTGCTCCAGCGCCCTCGCGCACGCCTGCCACGAGAACCCCGAGCGGCGCTACCTGCTGCTGCCGGGGCTGCGGTCGTCCCGGCTGCACGTCCTGGACACCCGGCCCGACCCGGTCCGGCCCAGACTGGTGAAGACGGTGGCGGCGGAGGAGCTGGCCGCGAGAGCCGGCTACTCGCGCCCCCACACCCTGCACTGCGGGCCGGACGGCGTCTTCCTGTCCTGCCTCGGCGCGGCCGCGGGCGGCGACGGACCCGGCGGGGTCGCCGTGCTCGACCACACCACCTTCGACGTGCTGCGCCCCTGGGAGACGGAGCGCGGCTCGCAGAACTTCTCCTACGACGTGTGGTGGCACCTGGGCAGCAATGTGGGCGTCACCAGCGAGTGGGGCACCCCGTGGATGGTCGAGGACGGGGTCGTGCCGGAGCTGCTGCTCGGCCGCAAGTACGGGCACGCGCTGCACTTCTGGGAGCTGGACACCGGGCGGCACCTGCAGCGGATCGACCTCGGCGACCAGTACCAGATGGTGCTGGAGCTGCGCCCGGCCCACGACCCGCAGGCCGAATGGGGCTTCGCCGGGGTGGTCACCAATGTCGAGGACCTCTCGGCCTCGGTCTGGCTCTGGTACCGGCAGGGCGAGGCGTTCACCGCGCGCAAGGTGATCGAGATACCGGCCGAACCGGCGAAGGCCGAGGACCTGCCGCCGGTGCTCCAGCCCTTCGGCGCCGTGCCGCCGCTCGTGACCGACATCAACCTGTCGGTGGACGACCGCTGGCTGTACGTCTCGGCCTGGGGCACCGGGGAGTTGCTCCAGTACGACGTGTCGGACCCGTTCCACCCGCTGCTCACGGCCTCGGTGCGGCTGGGCGGGGTGACGACCAGGACCCCCCACCCGGCCGAGCCCGGGCGCCCGCTGAGCGGCGCGCCGCAGATGGTCGAGATCAGCCGGGACGGGCGGCGGGTCTACCTCACCAACTCGCTCTACGGCGCGTGGGACGATCAGTTCTACCCGGACGGCATCGAGCCGTGGATCGTCAAGCTGGACGCCGACCCGGAGACCGGCGGGCTGACCGTGGACCCCCGCTTCTTCCCGCACGGCGCGGAGTTCCGGGGGCTGCGGGTGCACCAGACGCACCTGGCGGGCGGCGACGCCTCCTCGGACTCCTACTGCTACCGGTAGCGGCGGCGACGACGGCGGCGGGCAGCACCGGCCGGTCCGAGCGCGGACCGCTGCTCAGAACCGGCCGAGCACCGGGTCGTGGTGGATCCGGGCGGCGGGCAGCCCGGCGGCGGCCAGGCGGGTGCGCACCTCGTCGACCAGGCCCGCCGGTCCGCTGACACAGGCCCGGTGCTCGGACCAGTCGGCGGCCCGGCCGACCGCCTCGGCCAGCCGACCGCCGGGGGCGATCGGGGCCCCGCCGTCCTCGGTGACCGGGACGAGTTCCAACCAGGGCTTGCGGAGGCCGAGTTCGGCCAGCGCCGGCCAGTCGTAGAGCTCGTCCCGGCTCCGCGCGCCGACGAAGAGGTGGACCCGCTGTCCGCGCGGGCGGTGCTCCGCCAGCCGTTCCACGATCGCCTTCATCGGGGCGAGCCCGGTGCCGCCCGCCACCAGCAGGAGGTCCCTGGTGTCGTCCTCCGGCATCAGGGTGCCGCGCGGCGGCCCCAGCCGGAGGCGGTCGCCGACGACGGTGCTCCCGACCAGCGCCGCGCTCACCCCGCCCGGCCCGGTGCGCCGGACGTGGAACTCCAACTCGTTGTCGGCACGCGGCGCGCAGCCCATCGAGTACTGCCGCCAGGTGTGCGGCAGGGCCGGGTGCTCGACCGTCCCGTACTGTCCGGCCCGGTACGGGTAGGGCTCGCCGGTGCGCACCCGGAGCACGGCGAGGTCGTGGCGGCGGCGCTCGTGGCCGACCACCGTGGCGTGCCAGTACGGGGGTTCGGTGAGCGCCGCCTCGGCGCCCGCCACCATCGAGCGGACGGTGAAGCGCAGCATCCGCACCCAGGCCGCCTCCAGCCCGGGGTGCCACCGGGAGCCCGCCCGGTACCGGACCGCCTCGCGGAGCGCCTCTTCGAAGGCCTCGTAGTGGACCGGCCGGACACCGAGCTTCCGGTGGTCGCGGCCGAGCCGGGCGAGGGTCTCGGCGAGTTCGTCCGGCCGGTCCAGCCGCTCGATCACGTACTCGAACATCCGCTCCAGGTGGGCCTGCTGGAACTCCATGGACTCCGGGAACAGCGCGCGCAGGAACGGGCGGTGGCTGAACATGCGGGCGTAGAGGTGGTCGATGAGCTCGTCGAACGGGGCTACCAGGGCCAGGTCCCGGAGGATCAGCCGGCGGTCGGCCGCCCCGTCGTAGCCGCTGCGGCCGTCGGCGCCGGGCGGCGAGGGTGCGTCCTGGGGTGCGGTGGAGAAGGACGGCGCCGGTGCGAGGATCTGTCGGCGCAGCCGCATGGCATGGTGTCGCGCGATCAGCCGGTCGTACTCGGCGGTGGTGCTGGTGGTGTCCATGCCGGGCAGCCTAACGAGCACTGACACCTCGTCAGTCACCCGTCGGACCGGTGCTGTTCACCGTCCCGATGGGCGGCCGGCCGATTCCGGGCAGGCGGCGGCCCGGGGCCGCCGCGGAACCAGTAAACGGCTCCGCCCGGGTGTCGGGACAGGGCCGGTGGTCCCTGGCCGGACGGGACCACCGGCCCCCCGCGGGCTCCGGGAAAAGGACTACCGACCCGTCGACGGGGCTTCCGAACCAGAACCAGAACCAGAACCAGAACCGGAGCCGGCACCCGAGTGCGACTGCGACTGCGCACCGGGGTCGGGCCGGTCCGCGGCCCCCTGCTCGGGGCGGCGCGCGCTCGCGGCGCCCCCGGACGGGCCGGTCGCGATCCAGCTCGCCAGCAGCCGCAGCGACTCGGCCGAGGGCGAGTCCGGCTCGGCGTGGTAGGCGACCAGCACCTGGTCCGGGTCGCCGGCCGGGCGGAAGGTCTCGTAGCGCAGGGTCAGCCGGCCGACCACCGGATGGCGCAGCTCCTTGACCCCGTGCCCCTTGTCCAGGACGTTGTGCGCCGCCCACAGCCGCCGGAAGTCCTCGCTCTTGACCGAGAGTTCGCCGATCAGCGAGGTCAGCCGGGGGTCGTCCGGGTCGCGGCCCGCGTCGAGCCGGAGCATCCCCACCAGGTCCGCCGCCTTGCTCTCCCAGTCCAGGTAGAGCTCCCGGTTGCCCGGTTCGAGGAAGACGTGCCAGGCCAGGTTGCGCCGCTCCGGCGGCAGCGCCGCGACGTCGCCGATCACGGCGTTGCCGAGGCGGTTCCAGGCGAGCACGTCGAGCCGCCGCCCCAGCACGTAGGCCGGGACACCGTCCATCGCGTCCAGCAGCTGCGTCAGCTCGGGCCGGACCTGCTGCGTGCGCGTCGGGCGGCCCCGGCCGGGGCGGCGGCGCACCGGCCGGGTGATCCGCAGCAGGTGCTCGCGCTCGGCCGGTTCGAGCCGCAGCGCGCGGGCTATCGCCTCCAGGACCGCCGTGGAGACGTTGTCGCCGTTCCCCTGCTCCAGCCGGACGTAGTAGGCGGTGCTCACCCCGGCCAGCTGGGCCAGCTCCTCGCGGCGCAGCCCCGGGACCCGGCGGCGGCCGCCGTAGTCGGGCAGGCCGACATCGGCCGGCCGCAGTCGGGCCCGCCGGGACCGCAGGAATTCGCTGAGCTCGGTGCGCTGGTCCATGCCAGCAGTATGGGCCCGCCCGCCGCGGCGGACGGGCGCCGAGGGTGATACTGCCGGTGGTAGGACCGGTGGTCGTACGACGACCACTGGCCTGGCCCGGCCCGAACGACGCGCCGAGGCTTGGGGCATGGCGAACACGACGAACACCACGATCACCGCAGGCACCGCAGGCACCGCAGCCACCGACACCGGCACCGGCACCGGCACCGGCACCGGCACCACCGTCACGGACTCCCCCGACCGGCCCGGCCGGATCGCGGTCTACGCAGCCCCGGCGCCGAAGACTCCGCTGGAGCGCACCACCGTGCCGCGCCGGGCGCTCGGCCCGGAGGACATCCTGATCGACGTCCGCTACGCCGGGATCTGCCACTCGGACATCCACCAGGTCGACGAGGACTGGGGCCCCGGCATCTTCCCGATGGTCCCGGGCCACGAGATCGCCGGAGTGGTCGCGGCGGTCGGCTCCGCCGTCTCGCGCTGGACGGTCGGCGACCGGGTCGGCGTCGGCTGCTTCGTCGACTCCTGCCGGGAGTGCGACAACTGCTCTGCCGGGCTCCAGCAGTACTGCACGGGCGGGGACGGCATCGTGCTCACCTACAACGGCCGCGGCCGGGACGGTTCGCCGACCTATGGCGGCTACGCGAAGCAGCTGGTGGTGGACGAGCGGTACGCCCTGCGCATCCCCGACGCGCTGCCGCTGGACGTGGCCGCGCCGCTGCTCTGCGCGGGCATCACTGTCTACTCGCCGCTCAGCCACTGGGGTGCCGGTCCCGGGCGGAGGGTCGCCGTGGTCGGGCTCGGCGGGCTCGGCCACCTGGGAGTGCGGCTCGCCCGGGCCAAGGGCGCGGAGGTCACCGTGCTCAGCCAGTCGCTGCGCAAGCGGGAGGACGGGCTCCGGCTCGGCGCCCACGACTACCGCGCCACCTCCGACCCGGCGACGTTCACCGAGCTGGCCGGACGGTTCGACCTGATCCTCAACACCGTCTCGGCCGACCTCGACCTGAGCGCCTACCTCGGGCTGCTGCGCACCGACGGCACGCTGGTCCAGCTGGGCGCGCCGGTGAAGCCGGTCGGCCTGGGCGCGCACGCGCTGCTCACGGGGCGGCGGTCGCTCTCGGGCTCGATGATCGGCAGCCTGGCGGAGACCCAGGAGATGCTGGACTTCTGCGCCGAGCACCGGATCGGCGCGGAGATCGAGCTGATCCCGGCCGAGCGGATCAACGAGGCGTACCGGCGGGTCCTGGCGAGCGACGTGCACTACCGCTTCGTCATCGACACGGCGACGATCTGACGCCCGCCGACGGGCTGCCCGGCCGCCGCGGTCCAGCTGCCCGCTCGACGGAACGCACGACGAACGACGCCCCGTCCCCGGCGCTCTCCCTTCGCCGGGGGCGGGGCGCCGGCCCTGTCGGGGGGGGGGGGGGGGGGGGGCCCCCCCCCCCCCCCCCCCCCCCCCCGGCCCCCCCCCCCGGCGGGGGGGGGGGCCCCGGCCCTGTCGGCGGTGGCGGGCGTCGGTCACCGGCCGCGACCGCCGCCCGCCACCGCCTTCTCAGACGCCGGCCGGGTCGGCGGCCTCGCGTCCGGTCCGGTCCCGGCGCAGCCGACGGCGGCGCGGGGGCTGGTCGGGCAGCCACCCGAAGGCGAGGCAGCTGCCGATCACGCCGAACAGCATCCCGAGCAGGAAACCGCCGAGGTTGGAGGTGAGCCAACTGCCCAGCGAGGCCAGTACGGCGAGGATCGAGTAGAACAGCCGCTGGGCCGGGTTGAAGAGGATCAGCAGGCCGCAGAGCGCCATCACCGCCGGCACGAGGTAGCCGGCCAGCCCCTGGATCCCGATGTGCAGGACGACGGGCAGCGGGGCGCGCAGCGTGAAGAGGATCTCGGCGCCGCCGAACAGGACCAGCGCTCCTCCCCAGAACGGCCGCCGGCCCCGCCAGCCGCGCCAGGCCAGCCGGGCCCGGGCGGCCGCACCCGCCCGGGCCTTCGGCGCCGTCCGCGCTCCGGGTCCGGCCGGTGCCCCCGGCTCGCCCCCGGCCTCCGGACCGACCTGTGCGTCCGGCCCGACGTGGGCCTCCGCCTCCGCCGGTGTCCCCGGCTCGGGTCCCGCCACCGTCAGCAGCCCTCGGAGCTGAAGCTCAGCCGGAGGTTGGGCAGCTTGAAGGCGCCCGCGGTGGTGGCGTAGTTGTGCTGCCGGAGATTGCGGATCTTGACCGTGTCGGCCTGCTGGCCGAAGACCCCGGGCAGGCCCTTGACGCCTGCCTTGGTGTAGGTGCTGGCGTCCCCGCCGATCTCGATGTTCTTGAACTCCGCGTCGCCGGAGAGCAGATCGGAGTCGGTGGTGAGGTCGGTGGCGGTGACGGGGGTCCCGGCGTCACCGGCCCGGATCAACAGGTTGATACCGCCGAGCTCGACGCTCTGGCACAGCTTGGTGAGCGAGGCGTCCTTGATCGCCGAGACCGCGACCAGTACCTGTCCGCCGGTGTCACCGGCGTTGGGACTGTCCTCGATCATGTGGTCCAGGCTGCCGAACTGCTCGAAGCCGACGCCGTCCAGGCTGTCGGCGGTGACGACGAACGGCATGCCGGAGATGGCGAACTGGGCGGCGAGCACACCCTGCGCGGTCAGGGCCATCAGCACCGCGCCGGCGGCGACGGCGGGGACGGCCATCAGCGCCGTGCGCCTCAGCCGGACCCGGCCTCTTCCCTGGCCGGGTGACGCGGGTACCTCGGTGTTCTCGGTCGGGTGGGCGGCGTCCTCGGACGTGGCCATGTGTGCTCCCTCGGGTGGTGGGGACGGGCAGGCACTGGCACGTTGTCCTGGCGCGGACAGCGTTCTGCGGCACGGCAGCGCGGGACCACCCCTCGGCAGCGGGGCGGACCGGTCGGGCCGCAGTGGGTAACTGGGAAGCTACTGCCCGGTATTGACCGGGTCAATACGGGTGCACGAAGGATCATCGTCCGCCCCCGGACCGCGTTCCGGGGGCGGTCCGGCCGAGGCCAGGCGGCGTGCGGCCTCGGCCGGACCGAGGAACGGTGCCAGGCAGAACAGGCTCAAGGTGGGCAGCAGGTCAGGGAGTTCGGCGGTGCGGTCGGTGTCGATGCAGCGCTGGAGTGTGGAGTAGACACCGCCGACCACCGCGTCGATCATCGCCTCCACCCCGATGCCGTCCGGGAGTTCGGGGATCTCGGCGAAGAACGCCCGGAACCGGATCAGGAGCTGCTCCCGCTCGCGTCGTCCGGCCGGACCGACCGCGTCCAGTTCGATGACCGCCATGGTCGCGAAGGCCGGCACCCCGGCCAGCAGTCCGAGCATCGCCCGCAGGGCCTCGCGGATCCCGCCGCACCAGTCCGGCGAGGCGGCGAACGCCCGCGCCATCCGCCGGATCACCACCCCGGTGCCGTGCCGGTGGGCGGCGAGGAAGGCGTCCTCCTTGCCGGTGAACAGCTCGTAGAAGACCGGCCTGGTCACCCCGGCCGCGCGACAGATGTCGCTCACCGTGGCGCGCTGGTAGCCGTGTTGCGCCACGGTGTGGACCAGCCCGTCGAGCAGGCGCTCGCGCTGGGTCGCCGCGACCACCCCGGGCGGCAGCCGGCTCGGCCCGGGTTTGATCGATCGGGCCGGGTCGCGCCCGGCGCGCGCACCGGGGATCAGGACCACGTCGGCATTCCTGCGGAGATCCGGGTCCATTGCCATCTTCCGTCCCCAACTCCTGTGCATTGCCTTGACATTGGCGCGACATCAGGTTTACAACACTGGCGGGTTTCCAATCCGCGGCCGAGTCCGCCGGAAGCCCGCACGCGTTCCGACTGCTCAGTATGGCGAACGCATGCCCGGCGGTGGCAGCCGTCGACGTGCACCCTGCACTCCCGCAATCGCGTTGGACCGTTCCACCCCGCCGTACTCAGCCGTACCCGGCCGGTTCCTTCCGGCCGGCCCAGGCCGTGCCGTACCCGCCGCACAACGTCGTGCCGCCGGTACCACGCCGTACGGGCGGGCCCGTGGCGCCGGGCCCGCCGAGTCGCCGTTCGCGGCGCCCCACCTCGCACACCCCCCGTTCCGGCCGGGCGCGGCCGACGATGCCGCGCACCCCCACACCGACCGCACGGGCTCCCCCACCCGACTCGCCCGGAGAGGCACACCCTCATGCGCATCCGCCGTACCCTCGGAGCCACCGCCCTCGCCGCCGCCGCGGTGCTGGCCGCCGGCACCATGACCCCCGCCCAGGCCGCCGGCTCCGCCGTGCTCACCCACACCTCGGTGGGCGGGCCCAACATCGCCGTCGGCGACGTGCTCACCGCCGACCTGGTGCCCGGCAGCTTCGCCACCTTCTACTCCAGCGCCACCGGGACCAGCGGCATCAAGTGCGCCGCCTCCTCCTTCTCGGCGACCGTCACCAGCAACCCGGCCGCGCCCGGCGTGGCCACCGAGCAGCTCAACACCCAGACCTTTGGCTCCTGCACCGCCAACGTCATCGGCGTGACCTCCGTGCAGAGCATCACCGTCAACAACCTGCCCTACACCAACTCGGTCAGCGACGCCCCCGGCAACCCGGTCTCGCTCGACCCCACCTCCGCCGGCCCGCTCCAGACCACGGTGGTGCTGAAGACCATCCTCGGCACCATCACCTGCGTCTACCGGGCCGCCGCCGGCATCAGCGGCACCACCAGCAACGTCGGCCAGACCATCGGTTTCAGCGCCCAGGCCCTGCCCAAGGTCTCCGGCCCGAGCACCTGTTTCGCGACCGGGTACTTCAGCGCCACCTACGGGCCGGTGAAGGACAGCTCGGTGGCCGGCAGCCCGCACGTCTTCATCAACTGACCCTCCCTGACCGTCCCTGTCGTACCGTCCCCCGCCGGGGCCGGTACGACCACCGGGCGGGGTGCGGCCGCCGCCGCACCCCGCCCCACCGGTTCCGCCTGCCCGCCGGGGGCCGGGTGCCGCCGTGTCCGGGACAGCGAAGTGACCCGCGGGTAGGGTGCTCGCGACGGACACCGGAACAGGGACGGCGGGACAGGCATGGTCGGCGAGGGCACGCAGTTCTTCGAGTCGGTGGCCGACACGGCCGCACGACTGGCCGAGGTCGGCTACCTGGCCTCCACGGAGGTCGCCACCACCGTCTTCCTCGCCGACCGGCTCGGCAAGCCGCTCCTGGTCGAAGGCCCGGCCGGCGTCGGCAAGACCGAACTCGCCAAGGCCGTCGCCGCACTCGGCCGGGCCCGGCTGGTCCGGCTCCAGTGCTACGAGGGCATCGACGAGTCCCGCGCCCTCTACGAGTGGAACCACGCCAAGCAGTTGCTGCGGATCACCGCAGGGCGGGACGAGGGCTGGGACGCGGCCCGCACCGACATCTTCGGCGAGGAGTTCCTGCTCACCCGGCCGCTGCTCACCGCCATCCGCGGCGACGAACCGACCGTGCTGCTCATCGACGAGATGGACAAGGCCGACGTCGAGGTCGAGGCGCTGCTGCTCGAAGTGCTCAGCGACTACCAGGTCACCGTGCCCGAACTCGGCACCGTCACGGCGACCCGCCGCCCCTTCGTCCTGCTCACCTCCAACGCCACCCGGGAACTCTCCGAGGCGCTGCGCCGCCGCTGCCTCTTCCTCCACCTCGACTACCCGGAGGCCGAACTGGAGCGCCGGATCGTCCGGCTGCGCGTCCCCGGGTTGGACGCGGCGCTGGCCGAGTCGCTGGTCCGGGTGGTCGGCGCGCTGCGGGCGCTGGAACTGCGCAAGGCCCCCTCGGTGGCCGAGACGGTCGACTGGGCCCGCACCCTGCTCGCGCTCGGCGCCGACACCCTGGACGAGACGGTCGTCCGGGCCACCCTAGGGGTCGTCCTCAAGCACCAGGACGACGTGCTGAAGGCCGCCCAGAAGCTCACTCTCGCATGAGCGTCCCGCCCCCGGCCGCTCCGGGCGGCCCGACCGGTGGGCCGACCGGTGGGCCCACCGCGGGCGCGTCCCCCGGCGCGTCCCCCGGGACCTCGCCCGGCACGTCCGATCCCGCGGACGTGGCCGCCCGGCTGACCGCCTTCGTGCGCGCGCTGCGTGTCCACGGCCTGCGGATCGGGCCTGCCGAGACGGTCGACGCCGCCGCCGTCCTGGCCGTGCTCGGCCTCGCCGAACGCGAGCAGGTCCGGGCCGGACTCGCCGCCGCACTGCTGCGCACCGACGGACAGCGCCCGGTCTTCGACGCCGCCTTCGACCTGTTCTTCCCGCTCGGCGTCGGCGATCCGGAAGCGGTGCGCCGGGCCTCGGCGCACCGCGCCCCGGACCCGGCCGACCCCGCCGACCCCGGCGCTCCGGGTCCCGCTGCACCCGCGGGCCCGGACGCGGACCCGGCCGCGCAGCGCGAGGAGCTCCGGGCGCGGCTCGTGGCGGCGCTCGCCGCCGACGACCGGGCCGCCCTGGCCGGGCTCGCCGGCGAGGCGGTGGCGGCGTTCGGCCGCTACGGCGGCGCCGGCACCGCCGGGCGGCCGGGGAACGACGGCTGGTCGTCCTACCAGACCCTCGGCAGGCTCGCACCGGAGACCCTGCTGGCGCGGGTGCTCGCGGCCCTGCGCGCAGGTGCCGCCGGCATCGGACCGGACCCCACCGCCACCGACCCCACCACCACCGACCTCGCCGACCACGTCCTGCCCGACGAGATCCGCCGCCGCATCCAGGAGTTCCGCGCCATGGTCGCCACCGAGGCGCGCCGACGGGCGGCCGAGATCCGCGGCACCGAACGCCTCGCCGAACGGGCCGTCGCACCGAGCCCCGACCGGATCGACTTCCTCACCGCCGGCCGCGACCAGCTCGCCGAACTGCGCCGCACCGTCCACCCGTTGGCCCGCAAACTGGCCACCCGGCTGGCCGCACGCCGCCGCCGCGCCGCCCGCGGCCGGATCGACCTGCGCCGCACCCTGCGCCGCTCGCTCTCCACCGGCGGCGTCCCGCTGCGCCCCGCCCACCGGCTGCGCCGTCCCGCCCGGCCCGAACTCGTGCTGCTCTGCGACGTGTCCGGCTCGGTGGCGGGCTTCTCCGACTTCACGCTGCTGCTGGTCCAGGCGATGCGCGACCAGTTCAGCAAGGTCCGGGTGTTCGCCTTCGTCAACCGCACCGCCGAGGTGACGGACCTGCTCACCCGCGGCGGCGGCGACCCGGCCGCGCTGGCCCGGCGGATCCTCACCGAGGCCAAGGTGACGGGCCACCACGGCAACAGCGACTACGGCTCGGCCCTCGCCGAGTTCGCCGAACGCCACCTGGACGCCGTGGGACCGCGGACCGCCGTGCTGATCCTCGGCGACGCCCGCAACAACTACCGGGACCCGCACCTGCCCGCGCTGCGGCTGATCGCGGCCCGCGCCCGCCAGGTGCACTGGCTCAACCCGGAGCAGCCCGCCCTCTGGGGCACCGGCGACTCCGCCGCCCCCGCCTACGCCGGGGTGGTGCCGATGCACTGCTGCCGCAACGCCCGCCGGCTGGGCGAGTTCGTCGCCCGGCTGCTGCCGGTCTGAGGCGCGCGACGGACGGCGCCTCGGCGGGCCGGGGCACGGCGGGCGGGGCACAGCGGACGGCGCGCGACGGACGGGGGCGACGGACCGCGCGCGACGGACGGGGGCGGTGCCGAGGCCCCGCCCCCCAGTGCCTCAGCCGTCCAGCTGCCCCAGGAAGTCGAGCAGGGCCTCGTTGACCTCCGCCGGGCTCTCCTGCTGGGTCCAGTGCCCGACGCCCGGCAGCGTCACCCGCCGGTACAGCTTCGGTGCCAGCCGCTCCAGCAGCCCGCGCATCGCCTCCTCCGGGATCAGGGCCATCACCATGTCCTGGTCCCCCGCCACGTAGAGGGCCGGGACCTCCACCGGACGTCCGGCCAGCCCGGCCAGCAGCTCGTTGTTCCGGTCGATGTTGCGGTACCAGTTGAGACCGCCGGTGAAGGCCCGATCGCCGTGCTCGGCGTAGTCGGCGACGAACGCCTCGATGTCCGCCTCGGAGAGCCAGTCCGGCAGCTTCTCCGGCTCGGGGACGCTGCCCAGCAGGGTCTGTCCCTCGCGGATCACCCACGCCCGGGGCCCGCCGCCGTCCGGCCGGGCCCCGGCGCCACTGGACAGCATCCGGCGGAACGTCGAGTGCGGGTCCCGGCCGAGCTCCGCGTCCGCGACACCGGGGCGCTGGAAGTAGATCTGGTAGAAGCCCTCGCCGAACCGCTCCCGGGCCTGGGCCAGCGGCGGCAGACCGAGGGTGGGCAGCGGCGGGACGCTCAGCCCCGCCACGCCGCGCACCAGGTCGGGGCGCAGCGCGGCCGTGCTCCAGGCGACCGGGGCGCCCCAGTCGTGGCCGACCAGGACGGCGCTCTCCTCGCCGAGGGCGCCGATCAGCGCGGTGACGTCGCCGACCAGGTGCAGCAGGGTGTACGCGTCGACCGACTCGGGCTGCTCGCTGCGGGCGTAGCCGCGCTGGTCGACGGCGACGACGCGGTAGCCGGCCTCGGCGAGCGGGGCGAACTGGTGCCGCCAGGAGTACCAGCTCTCCGGGAAGCCGTGCAGCAGCAGGACGAGTGGTCCCTCGCCCTGTTCGGCGACGTGCAGCCGGACTCCGTTCACCTCGACCTGACGGTGCGCGATATGTCCGTACGCCTGCTTGGTCATGCGGCCCTCCTCGTCGACGACGCGTCATCCGGCAGAACGGGCGGCGGCCGACCGTTCGTTCCCCGCGACCGCCGCGTCCGCGCCCTGCCGGGGTCAGTCCCCGCTGTCGCGGCGCGTCCGGCCGCCGCCCTCCCGCCGGTCGAGCAGCGCCGTCGCGGCCGCCAGCAGGGCGCCCACCGCGATCAGTACGAAGTAGCCGGCGGTCCGGTGGTCGGCGGGGACGAGGTAGCTGACGAAACCGAAGACGTGCAGGCCCCACAGGTGGTCGACGAGCAGGCCGTTGATGCCGCCGACGATCAGGACGAAGCTCACGAATCCCAGCAGGTTCTTCATGGTTCCGACGTTAGGCAGCCGGGCCGCCGACCGGATCCGACTTTCGGCGCGACCGGGGCCCACCAAAGTCGCGCATCCGCAGCAGCACGGGCACGGCGGCCAGCGCCGGGGCGGCGGCCAGCGCGAAGCAGAGCGGCAGCGGCAGGTGTCCGACCAGCAGGCCCGCGCCCGCGCCGCCGACGGCCGAACCGGCGTTGAAGGCGGTGTTCACCCAGACGCCGGCCCTGGTCCCGGCCTCCGGGGCGACCGCCTCGTCCGCGACCAGGTAGGAGGTGGTGAGGGCGGGCGAGACGAAGAACCCGGCGACGCCGACGGCCGCGCCGAGCAGGACCGGGCCGGGTGCGAGCCCGGCGCCGGCCAGGGCCAGGCCGAGGCCGGCGGTGAACAGCGGCAGCCGGACGGCGTTCGGCACCGGCCGGTCCAGTGCGCCCAGCCCGAGGCCGCCGACGGCGCTGCCGGCGGACAGTGCGGCCAGGATCCAGCCGACCGCCTCGGGCCGCCCGCGGTCCTCGGCGAAGGCGAGCACCATGAGGTCCAGGGCGCCCAGCGCCAGCCCGGTCACCGCGGAGGCGAGCACGGCGGCGCGCAGCGCCCGTCCGCCGCCGAGCGGTGTCCGGCGGCGGCGGACGGGCGCACCGGGCGCGGCACCGCGGCCACCGTCCGTCCCGCCCGTCCCGCCCGGCGCGTCTGCCGCGTCCGCCGCGTCCGGTGCGTCCGCTCCGGTCGCCGCCACCGGGGAGGCGGCCAGCAGCAGGGCCCCGGCGAGCAGCAGCCCCGCACCCACGGCCACCGCACCACCGGGACCGACGACCGGAAGCAGCAGACCGACCAGCAACGGACCGGTGACGAAGAGCAGTTCCTCCGCGACGCCGTCCAGGCTGAACGCCCGGCGCAGCAGCACCGGGTCGGGAAGGAGCCGCCGCCAGAACGTCCGCATCACCGGACCCAGCGGCGGTGTGCAGGCGCCCGCCGCGACGACGAGCGCGCCGACCGCCGCCGGAGCGGCACCCGGCCGGGCGGTGGCCGCGACCACGGCGAGCAGCAGCGCGCCGTACAGCACGGCCATCGGCGGCAGCACCCGCCGGGGACCGTGGCGGTCGACCAGACCGGCCCGGACCGGTGAGAGGAGCACACTGGCGAGCGCGAACAGGGCCATCGCCGCGCCGGCCGCGGAGAAGGAGCCGGTGGCCTCGCGGACGGTGAGCAGCAGGGCGAGCGGAACCACCCCGTAGGAGAGGCGGCCGAGCAGCGCGGCGGCGAAGGTGCGGCCGGCGTGCGGGGCGCCGAGCACGGCGCGGTAGCCGGGGCGTGCGGACGGGCCGCGCGGAGGCGCGGAAACGGTGGAAGGCACGGTGGACGTCCTCAGGGAGGTCCGGTCCGCGGGCCGGGAGGATCACGGCGGGCGGCACCGGAGGTGCGTACGGGGACACCGGAGGACCGCGCGGACCCTGATCGGTCGGGGCGCGGTCGCGTCGGGCCTGCTACGCACGGAGGAAGGACATGGGCCGCACCGTACCAGGACGCCGCGCCGTGCGGGAGGCCCGGACGGAGCAGCGGGCAGGGCGGGGCGGCGGCCGTCCGGGTACGTTCGCGGTGTGCAGCAGAGGTCACCCCACGTCAGCAGGCGCGCCCGGGCCGGGAGACCGGCGGCGGCCGGTGCCGTCGCCGTCCTGGTCCTCGCGGCCGGCGCGCCCGTCGCCTTCTCGGCCCCTTCTCCGTCGCCCGCCGCGTCCTCGGCGTCTCCCTCCGCGCCCCCGGCGGCGGCCGGAGCCACTGCCGGAGCCACTGCCGCTTCCGGTTCCGGGGCCCGGGCCGGGGCCGGTTCCGCGCAGGACGAGGCCGCCGTGGTCGGCGGCGAGCGGCTGGGCCGGCCCGCCGTCCAGGTCGCCCCCCGGACCGGGGCGCCCGAGCTGCCGGCCACCCTCACCGGGCGGTCCTGGCTGATCGCCGACGCCGCGACCGGCGAGGTGCTCGCCGCGCGCAACGCCCACCTCCCGCTGCCGCCCGCCAGCACCCTCAAGATGCTGTTCGCCGACACCGTGCTGCCGAAGTTCGACCGCGGCCTGGAGCACAAGGTGACTCCCGCCGAGCTGGCCGCGCTGGGCGCGGGCAGCAGCCTGGTCGGCATCAAGGAGAACCTGCCGTACCGGGTCGAGGACCTCTGGCGGGGCGTCTTCCTCGCCTCCGGCAACGACGCCGTGCACGTGCTGTCCCACATGAACGGCGGTCTGGCCCGCACCGTCTCCCAGATGCAGGAACGGGCCACCGCGCTCCAGGCGAAGGACACCCGGGTGGTCTCCCCCGAGGGCTACGACCAGGACGGCCAGGTCTCCTCGGCCTACGACCTCACCCTGTTCGCCCGCGCCGGGCTGCGCAACCCCGACTTCCGCGGCTACTGCGCGACCCGCACCGCCCGCTTCCCCGGCGCGGTGGACAAGGCGACGGGGCAGCGGTCCGCGTTCGACATCGCCAACACCGACCGCCTGCTGGGCAAGTACCCGGGCCTGATCGGGGTGAAGAACGGCTACACCACCAACGCGGGCGCCACCTTCACCGGTGCGGCCGAACGCGACGGCCGCACCCTGCTGGTGACGGTGATGCACCCGGAGCAGCAGGCCAAGGTCTACGACGAGGCGGCCGCGCTGCTGGACTGGGGATTCGCGGCCGCGGGCAAGGTCGAACCGGTCGGACGCCTGGTCGAGGAGGAGGCCGCGCCCGGCGCGTCCGCGGCCCCCGCCACCGAGGCCCCGGCCACCGGCGTCCTGCCGCACGCCATCCAGCAGGCCGACCACGCCCTCGGCCCGGCCGGCTGGACGGCCCTCGCCCTCGGCACCGCCCTGGCCCTCTGGGCCGCCGGCCGGGTGCGCTCGCGCCGCCGTCCGCACCCCGCCGCGGTCCCCGTGCTCCCCGTACTCCCCGGCGGCCTCCCGGTCCCGCCGCGACCGGACTACGCCCCGCACATCGCGTACTCCGTACCCACCGGGACGGCACCGGCCGCTCCCGCCCGCCGCGGCGCCACCGCCGTCGGCGGCGCCACAGCGGTCGGCGGCACCACCCGCCGCCGCCTCACCCGCCGCGCCCGCTCCCTGGCCCGCTCCACCCGCGCCCGCCTCACCGCGACCACCACCCCCCGCCGGGGCCGCCGTTCCTGAGGCCCGTCGGGCACCACCGGTCAGACGGCCACGAGACTGTCCGGCAGATGACCGGCGGCCCAGACCCGCAGGAAGTCCACCAGATCCGCCCACGCCCCCGTCAGCAGCATCACGCCGACGAGCACGAGCATGCCTCCGCCGAACCGCACGACCCCGCGATGGTGGCGCCTCACCCAGCCGAAGGTTCCCATCGCCCGCCGGAAGACCAGGGCCGACACGACGAACGGGATCCCGAGCCCCGCGCAGTAGAAGAGACCCAGCAGGGCCCCCCGGGCCGGATCGCTCTCACTGAGTGCCAGGGTCTGGACGGCGGACGCGGTCGGCCCGATGCACGGCGTCCACCCCACACCGAAGACGATGCCGAGAACCGGCGCCCCCGCCAGCCCGACCGCCGGCCGGTACCGACTGCGGAGCTCCCGCCCGGAGATCCCGGACAGCACTCCGGAGAAGAGTCCGGAGAACACGATTCCCATCAGGATCGTCACCACTCCGGAAGAGATCTCGACCGTACGCCGGTGCTCCACCAGGGTGTTGCCGAAGTAGCCGAACAACGCACCGGCGGAAACGAACACGGCCGTGAAGCCGAGGACGAACAGAACCGTCCCCAGGACCAGCTGTCCGCGCTTCCTCCCGCCGGCGTCCGCAAGGTCGGCCGCCGAGAATCCGGTGACGTAGGACAGATATCCCGGGACCAGCGGAAGAATGCACGGCGAGAGGAACGAGAGCAGCCCCGCCAGCGCGGCGACCGGAATCGCCAGAACCAGAGCCCCCGTGAAAACGGCCTGAGATCCGTCGACGGCCGTTGCGACCGGTTCCATATGCACGTGACACCTTCCCGGACGCACCCCGACCCGATCCGGGCGTTCGTCGGCGACGAACGCCCGTGGCCAGCCTCGCAGAGGCCGTTCCGGCGCTCGGCACCGGCCGGGGCGGCGCGGAGTCGGCCCTGCTCCCGGGGGGTCCGTGCCGGGCGAGCCCTAGAATCCCCCTATGAGCGCCACTCCCCACCCCGACCCGCACCGGCAGGAACGGCTCGAACGCCTGGTCAGCCTCTCCTCCGGCAGCTATCTGCTGGTCACCACCTTCAAGAAGGACGGCACCGCCGTGCCGACGCCGGTGTGGGTGGTGCGCGACGGGGAGGCGCTCGGCGTCTGGACCGTCGCCGACTCGTGGAAGGTCAAGCGGATCCGCAACCGCCCGGACGTGCTGGTCGGCCCCTGCGACGTCCGGGGCAACCCGACCGGCGAGTCCGTCCCGGCGACCGCCGAGATCCTCGGCCCCGAGCGCACCGCCGCCTACCGGACGCTGCTGCGGCAGAAGTACGGGCTGGTGGGCGTCGTCACGGTGCTCGGCAGCCGGCTGCGGCGCGGCGAGCGCGGCACCGTCGGCATCCGGCTGACCCTGACGGACGGCTGACCCTGACGGACGGCTGACCGGGGCGGACGGCTGACCGGGGCGGACGGCTGACCGGGGCGGCCGACGGCCGCCCCTTCCGCCCCGCGTCCCCCACGACGCGTCCGGATCCTCGTCCGGTTCATGCCAGGGAAAACGTTCTTCCGTTGGACGCCTGGTCGTTCGCCGGAGCGCGCGGTACGGCATGGGTGGCGCTGTAGAACACACAGCGCCCGCCCATCCACTGCTGCACGCCCGTCAGGAGGACGCCCATGCGGCGAACCGATCGAGTCCGGCTCCGCGCACTGGCGGTGGCATCGGCCGCCACCGTCGTCGCAGCGCTCACCGCGCTGCCCGCCGGCACCGCGCAGGCCGTGTCCCCGGACCTCGTCATCAGTCAGGTGTACGGGGGCGGCGGCAACTCCGGCGCGCCGTACGCCAATGACTTCGTCGAGCTGTACAACCGGGGCACCACCCCGGTCAGCCTCACCGGCTGGACCGTCCAGTACGCCTCGGCGGCCGGGTCCTCCTGGTCGAAGACCACCCTGTCGGGCACCGTCGCCCCCGGCAAGTACTACCTGGTGCAGGAGGCCGCCGGGGCCGGTGCCGGCGCCGCGCTCCCGACGCCGGACGCCACCGGCACCATCGCGATGGGCGCCAACGCCGGAAAGGTCGCGCTGGTCACCAACTCCACCGCGCTGACCTGCGCCACCGGCTGCGCCGGCCAGCCCGGGGTCAAGGACCTCGTCGGCTACGGCACGACCGCCTCCTCCGCCGAGGGCTCGCCCACCGGGAACCTCGCCAACACCACCGCGGCGGTACGGGCTGGCGGCGGCGCCACCGACACCGACAACAACGCGGCCGACTTCGCCGTCACCGCCCCCACCCCGCGCAACTCGACCTCCGGCGGCGGGACGGGCGGCACCCGCATCCGCGACATCCAGGGCGCGGCCCGCACGTCCCCGCTGGCGGGCCGGCCGGTCACCGGCGTGCCCGGTGTCGTCACCGCGGTCGGCCCGAGCGGCTACTGGTTCCAGGACCCGCAGCCCGACACCGACCCGGCCACCAGCGAGGCGGTCTACGTCTACACGGCGAGCGCCCCCGGCGTGGCGGTCGGGGACTCCGTCCAGGTCGGCGGCACCGTCAGCGAGTACCGCCCCGGCGGCACCGGCGGCACCACCAACCTGACCGTCACCGAGCTCACCTCGCCCAGCACCACCGTGCTCGCCCACAACGCGGCACTGCCCGCCGCCACCCTGGTCGGCTCCGGTGGCCGGGTGCCGCCGGCCGCGGTGATCTCCAGCGTCACCACGGGCGACGTCGAGACCGCCGGCGGGTTCCAGCCGGCCACCGACGGCCTGGACTTCTGGGAGTCGCTGGAGGGCATGCGGGTCCAGCTGAACAACGCCGCCGTGGTCGGGCCGAGGGCTTCCGTCGGCGAGATCCCGGTCGTCCCGCAGGGCTCCGCCACCAGGACCGCCCGCGGCGGCATCCTGCTGCAGGCCGCGGACGGCAACCCCGAGCGGGTCCTGCTGGACGACGTGCTCGCGCCGACCCCGGCCGCCAACGTCGGTGACACCCTCTCCGGCGCCACCGTCGGCGTCCTGGACTACTCCTTCGGCAACTTCAAGCTGCTGGTCACCGCCACCCCGACCGTTCTCCCCGGCGGCCTCGCCCCGGAGACCACCGCCGCACCGGCGGCCGGCGAGCTGTCCACGGCGACCTTCAACGTCGAGAACCTCGCCCCGAGCGACCCGCAGGCCAAGTTCGACGGCCTCGCCGCCGCCGTGGTCACCAACCTGCGCTCGCCCGACCTGGTCGCCCTGGAGGAGATCCAGGACAACTCCGGCGCCACCGACAACGGCGTGGTCGCCGCCGACCAGACCCTGGCCAAGCTCACCGCCGCGATCACCGCGGCCGGCGGCCCGGCCTACTCCTACCGCCAGCTCAACCCGGTCAACGACCAGGACGGCGGCCAGCCGGGCGGCAACATCCGCCAGGTGTTCCTCTACCGCACCGACCGGGGCCTGAGCTTCACCGACCGCCCGGGTGCCGGCTCCACCACCGCCGACTCCGTGGTCAACACCGGCGGGGTCCCCTCCCTCGCCTACTCCCCCGGCCGAATAGACCCGACCAACACCGCCTTCAACGCCAGCCGCAAGCCGCTCGCCGGCGAGTTCCGCTGGAACGGCCGCCCGGTGTTCGTGATCGCCAACCACTTCAACTCCAAGGGCGGCGACCAGCCCCTGTTCGGCCGCTACCAGCAGCCGGCCCGCCCCTCCGAGACCCAGCGCCACGCCCAGGCCACCGCGGTCAAGGCCTTCACCGACCAGATCCTCGCCGTCGACCCGAACGCCGCCGTGATCGTCCTCGGCGACCTCAACGACTTCGAGTTCTCGCAGACCGCCGACCTCCTCACCGCCGGCGGCTCCCTGGTCGACCTCCCCCGCACCCTCCCCCTCGCCGAGCGGTACACCTACGTCTACGAGGGCAACTCCCAGGTGCTCGACCACATCCTGATCTCCCCCGCCCTCGCGGCCCGCGCCTACAGCTACGACATCGTCCACCTCAACAGCGAGTTCGCCACCCAGCTGAGCGACCACGACCCGCAGGTGGTCCGGATTCCGCTGCCGTAACGCGCTCCCCGCACCCGCACGCCCCGCTGCCCCGGCGTCACCTCCCCGACGCCGGGGCAGCGTCGCGTCCGCCGACCCGTGCCCGGAAGGTGACGATCCGATTGCGTGCACACAATCTGCTCGAATTCCGATCACACCAGCAGGTCAAACGGCTAGGCTCCCTGCTGGCCGGACCGGGCACAGACCGACGGCACCACTCGCGGCTGCGCCCACGCCGACGGCACAGCCCTGCTCATCTGGGGGACATCCGTGCAGGAAATGGTCAAGGGCGCCAACGTCGGACTCGCCGCGCTGAGCGAGGGTGACGGGAGCGTCGACGCCGTCACCGTGATCCTGGGCTGGAGCAGCCCGTCCGGCGACGGCGACGCGGACGTCTCGGTCCTCCTCCTGACCGACGAGGGCAAGGTCCGCGACAACGCCGACTTCTTCTTCTACAACAACCCCACCGCCGCGGACGGCAGCGTCCAACTGCTCGGCCAGAGCCCCACCGAGGTCGGCACCGAGGACCGCATCCAGCTCGATCTCACGGCCGTCCCGGACGGCATCGAGCGGCTGGTCATCGCTGCCAGCCGGCACCAGCGGGCGCCGTTCGGACAGTTGGACAACCTCCGGCTCGAACTCGCCGACCTCGGCGGCGAGCGGCTGCTCGGCTTCTCCATCACCGACGCCGACTCCGAGAGCGGCTTCGTGTTCGGCGAGATCTACCGCCGCAACCAGGAGTGGAAGTTCCGCGCCATCGGCCAGGGCTACGACACCGGCCTCGCCGGTCTGGCCACGGACTTCGGCATCGAGATCGAGGACGACGCCGCCGAGGAGGCCGCGGCCGAGCGCCTCGCGGCGGACGGGGCGGACGAGGCAGCGGTAGCGGTGCCGGCTTCGGGCACGGCGGCGGCGGTCGCCGCCGAGGCCGAGGCCGAGGGCGCCCCGTCCGCCCCGACGGCCGGCCCGACCGCCGAGACGCCGGCGACGACCCCCGGTCCGGTTGCCGGCAGCGCCCCGGCCACCGCCGACGCCGCGACCGACTCCACCGCCGCCGACTCCGCCTCGGCCGCGCCCAAGCGGCTGCGCACGGCGCGGAAGAAGGTGACGCTCCCCAAGGCCGCCAAGCCCTCGCTCGCCGAGAACGACGCCTGGAACACCGCCCGGCTCTTCCCCGCCAGCGCGCTCAACCGCGACCGCGAGCGCGAGGTCCGCGCCACCTCCGTGCTGCTCTCCGTGATGGCCCAGGTCCCGGAGTTCGGCCGACGGCTCACCGCCGCCTTCGGCGCCCCGGCCGGCCGGATGGAGACCTTCACCGAGGTCTCGCTCCCGCACGGCGAGACGCCCAAGCGGCCCGACGGCGTGATCCGCGTCGAGCGCGCCGGACGGCTCTGGACCGCCCTGGTCGAGAGCAAGACCAACGGCAACCCGCTGAAGGCCGAGCAGGTCCAGGACTACATGGACATCGCCGCCCGGCGCGGCTACGAGGCGGTCATCACCCTCTCCAACGACGTCGCCCTCGAAGGCAGCCCGCTCGTCCAGGTCAAGATCGACGGTCGGCGCAAGCACAAGGTCCTGCTCGCCCACCTGTCCTGGGCCGAGGTCGCGTACCAGGCGAAGATGCTGATCCGGCACGAGGGCGTCGGCAATCCCGCCCACGCCTGGCTGCTCCAGGAACTGCTGCACTACCTCCAGCACGACAACTCCGGCTGCCACGGCTTCCAGAACATGGGCCCCGCCTGGGTGCCCGTCCGCAAGGGCATCGACGACGAGACGCTCGCCGCGGGCGACGAGCGCGCCACCCTGGTGGTGGAGAGCTGGGAGCGGCTGGTCCGCCAGGTCTGTCTCCAGCTCGGCGGCGAACTCGGGGTCAAGGTGCTGCCGGTCCAGCGCACCCGTCGCGGCGAGGACGCCCGGGCCCGGCGGACGGCGCTGGCCGACCGGCTGTGCGCGGACGGGCGGCTGGACGCGGAGATCAGGATCGAGGACGCGCCCGGCACCATCGTGATCGCGGCGGACCTGCGGGTCGGGAAGCTGCGGACCTCCGCCGAGATCCCGGCCCCGGAGCAGGGCTACCCGCTCAGCTGGGCCAAGCGGCTGGTCCGCCAGCTCGCCGAGGCGCCGGCCGACCTGCACATCGAGACCCTCACGGACGGCGCCGCCGCGGGCCCGCGCGGCACCCTGGAGAAGCTGCGGCCGGAGCCGGGCGACCTGCTGCCCAAGGACTCCGCGCGGATCACCGGCTTCCGGCTCTCGCTGGTCAAGGGCATGGGGAGCACCCGGGGGAACGCCGAGAGCGGCTTCATCCGGAGCGTCGACGCCGCCGTCGAGCGTTTCCGCACCGGGGTCCTGGTGCACCTCGACCAGCGGACGGCGCGCCGGGTGTAGGGCGCAGGGCGTCAGCTGCCGGGCGGGTACCGGCCCGGGCCCGCCCGGCACCCGCCCCGGCCCCGGACCGGGCTCCGGCGCTGGGCCGGACGGGGGATGTGATCCGGGTCATTCGGGGTGGGCGGGAACCCGGCGGGGCGGGGGCACGACTGGTGGGGCGTGAGTGGGATGTCGCCGGGTGCCCGGCCGTTGAGTGTGCTCGCGGGGTTCGCCCTGCTGCTGGTAGTGGTGTTCGTCGTGGCGTTCGCGGTGGGGCGCGGCGCCGGGCCGGTGACGCCCGGGCTGACGCCCGGTGGCGGAGGCGGCGGGAAGCCCGGCATGGGGCACGACATGGGAGCGGCCCGGTGAGGGCGGCCGCGGAGTCCGACGCGCTGGTGTCCACCGACCTCGCGGTCGGCGGGATGACCTGCGCCGCCTGCGTCAGCCGGGTGGAGAAGCGGCTGGCCCGGATCGAGGGCGTGAGTGCCGGGGTGAATCTCGCCACCGGGCGGGCCCGGGTGCTGCACCCGGCCGGGGTGGGCCTGGACGATCTGGTCTCGGCGGTCGAACGGGCCGGTTACACCGCCGAGTTGGCGCCGGAGGGCGTGCCGTCCGCCGGGCCGGCGACGGAGGAGGCCGGGGAACGGTGGCGGCTGCTGGTGACGGCGCTGCTGGCGGTTCCGGTGCTGGTGCTGTCGATGGTGCCGTCCGCGCAGTTCGCCGGCTGGCAGTGGGTCTGCTTCGGGCTGGCCCTGCCGGTGGTGAGCTGGGGTTCGGCCGGCTTCCACCGCCGGGCGGTGCAGGGACTGCGGCACGCGGCGGCGACCATGGACACCCTGGTGAGCCTCGGTGTGGTCGCCTCCTTCGCCTGGTCCGCGTACGCGCTGCTGTTCGGCGGGGCGGGCGAGATCGGCATGCGGATGCCGTTCTCGCTGACCGCGGACGGCGGCGGCACCGCGCACGTCTATCTGGAGGCGGCCGTCGGGGTGCCGCTGTTCGTGCTGGCGGGGCGCCTGCTGGAGGGCAGGGTGCGGCGGCGCAGCGGTTCCGCGCTGCGGGCGCTGGCCGAGCTGGGTGCCAAGCAGGTGTGCGTCCGCGATCCGGGGAGCGGTGAGGAGCGGCTGCTGCCGATCGAACAGCTGCTGCCCGGACAGGAGTTCGTGGTCCGTCCGGGTGAGCGGGTGGCCACCGACGGGGTCGTGGTCGAGGGCGGCTCCGCGCTGGACCTGAGTCTGCTGACCGGCGAGTCGGTGCCGGTGGAGGTCGGGCCGGGCGACCGGGTGGCGGGCGCGACGGTGAACGTCGGCGGGGCGCTGGTGGTGCGGGCGACGGCGGTCGGCGCGGACACCCAGCTCGCCCGGATCACCGCGCTGGTGGCGGACGCCCAGGCCGGCAAGGCGCGGGCGCAGCGACTGGCGGACACCGTCGCCGGGGTGTTCGTGCCCTGTGTGCTGACGGTGGCGGTCTGTGTGCTCGGCTTCTGGCTGGGCGCGGGCGCCGACCCGCAGGCGGCGGTGACGGCGGCGGTCGCCGTGCTGGTGGTGGCCTGCCCGTGCGCGCTGGGCCTGGCCACGCCGACCGCGCTGCTGGCGGCGACCGGGCGGGGCGCCGAACTGGGCGTCCTGGTCCGCGGCCCGGAGGTGCTGGAGAGCCTGCGCCGGGTCGACACCGTGGTGCTGGACAAGACCGGCACCCTGACCACCGGTCGGATGGAGCTCGCGACGGTGGCCGTGGCCGCCGGCGCGGGCGTCGACGAGGAGCGGGTGCTGCGGCTCGCGGGAGCCGTCGAGCACCGTTCGGAGCACCCTGTCGGGCGGGCCGTCGTGGGGGCGGCCCGGGCCCGGTGCGGCTCCGACCCCCTTCCGGTGGTGGCCGGGTTCGCGGCCACCACCGGGGTCGGGGTGTCCGGCGAGGTCGAGGGGACCGCTGTGCGGGTGATCCGCCCGGACGAGGCCGCGGGGCCGCTGCCGACCGAGCTGACGACGGCGCTCGCGGACGCCTCGGCGGCGGGTCGCACGCCGGTGGTGGTGGAGCTGGACGGCCTCCCGGTGGCGGTGCTGGCGGTCGGCGACACCCTGCGTTCGGGCAGTTGGCGTGCCCTGCACCGGCTGCGCGGGATGGGCCTCGAGCCGGTCCTGCTGACCGGCGACGGGCCGGGGGCGGCACACGCGGTCGCGGAGGAGCTGGGCATCGAGCAGGTGCACGCCTCGGCCTCCCCGGAGCGCAAGGCGGAGGTGGTGGCCGAACTGAGGGCGGCCGGGCGGACCGTCGCGGTGGTCGGCGACGGGGTCAACGACGCGGTGGCGCTGGCCTCGGCGGACCTCGGGGTGGCGCTCGCCTCGGGCAGTGACGCGGCGATCGGCGCGGCCGGTCTGACCCTGGTGCGCGGGGACATCGAGGTGGTGGTGGACGCCGTCCGGCTGGCCCGGCGCACCCTGGCGACGATCCGGACCAATCTGGTGTGGGCGTTCGGCTACAACGTGGTGCTGATTCCGCTGGCGGCGGTGGGGCTGCTCAACCCGATGCTGGCGGCGGTGGCGATGTCGCTGAGTTCGCTGCTTGTGGTGGGCAACAGTCTGCGGCTGCGGACCTGGCGCCCCGGGCGCGGTGGGGCGGACGACCGGGGGGCCGGTCGGTCCGCTCGGCCGGTCCGGGCGCGGCGCCCGGCGGGTGCGACGTGGTGAGCGGCCGGCCGACGGACGGGGCCGCGGTTACGCGACCGGAGGCGGGACGGCGGACGGTCGAACGGCTCAAGGCGGGGCGGGCGGTCGAACGGCTGAAGGCGGGGCGGGCGGTCGAACGGCTCAAGGTGGCCGGGCCGCCGGTCGGGGCCGCCCTGGTGGCGCTCGCGCTGCTGTCCGGCTGGACGGCGATCGGCGGTGCGGGCACCGCGCGCCCGGTCGAGGCCGGACCGGGCTGGCTGCTCCTGCCGTCGGCGGGCGGGGTCCCGTCCACCGCGGCCTTCTTCACGGTTCGCAACCCCGGCGACATACCGGACGAACTCACCGGCGCCAGCTGGGAGTTCGGCGGCAAGGTGACCCTGAAGCGGCATCTGCACCAGGGCTCGGCGGGCAGCTGGGCGCCGGTCACGGCTCTTGAGGTGCCCGAGCGGGGCGAGCTGGCCATGTCCCCCGAGGATGCCGATCTGATGATCATAAATCCGCCCGCGCTGAAGGTCGGCCAATGGGTGGAGTTCACCCTGACCTTCCGCAACAGCCCCGAGCTGAGGGTCAAGGCGGAGGTGCGCCCGCCCGGCGGCCGCCGCGACTGAACTCCGAGGAGGACCGGCCCCCCGTCCGGCCTCCTCGGACCCGCCGGGTGGGCCGGCCGCATCGAGGGGCGGCCGGCCCACCCGGCGAGGGATCCCGGGACCGGGCGGCGGGGCCGGGTGGCGGGTGACGGGGCGGGGTGACGGGGTTGGGCGACGAGTTGCCGGTCGGGCCCGGTAGTTTGTGGACCGTCCTTCCAGGGGCCGCCGGGAATTCGGATGCCCCGAGCAGGGAATCCGTGCTTTCCTGTGTCACCCCGTCACCCCGATACGCCGTTACGCGGTCACCCCGTCACACCTCACCCCGTTCACGGAGCGGGTGGCGGTGGTGGCCGCACGCCCGGCAGCACTGCCCCGCACCGAGGAGTTCTCCCATCAGTACCGTGATACGCCGGTCCGCCCGCACCGCCCTGGCCACCGCCGCCTGCGGCGCCGTCCTCGCCGGCGGCCTCGCCGCGTGCGGGACCGTCCAGCAGCTCAACGCGGCCGACAAGGTGTCGAAGGCCTTCGAGACCTTCGGCAACGGCAAGTCCTTCAGCGCCAAGCTGTCGGTCGACGCCACCCCTGCGCAGATCGAGGCCTTCGGCGCGGCCACCGGCGAGGAGATCGACAAGGACAGCGCGGCCGCGCTGGCCGCTGTGAGCCTGTCGGTCGCCTTCAGCGCGGACAAGCCGCTCAAGGAGATCCGGCCGAGCAAGGCCGCCGGTTCCGGCAGCGGCGCCGCACCGGCCGCCGACCCGTCGGTCGCGGCCTCCTACACGCTCACCGGCAAGGGCGGCGCACCGCTGCTGGAGCTCCGCCAGGTCGGCGGCAAGGCCTACGCCCGCGGGGACCTCGCGGGCTTCGCGAAGCTCGTCGGTGAGAACGCCGCCGAGGTCGAGGGTCTGGCCGAGGGCCTGCCCACCGCCCTGGGGAACGCACTGAAGGGGCAGTGGGTCAGCTTCGACACGAAGGCCCTCGGAAGCACGGGCGGCACGGGCGGCACCGGCGGTGCGGGCGGGGCAGCGACCCCCAAGCCGAGCCTGGACCCGAAGGCCGCCGAGAACCTGAACGCGTCGCTCAAGGACATCCTCACCCACGACCTGTCCTTCGAGGACAAGGGCAAGCAGGACGGCAAGGACCGGATCACCGTCACCGCCCCGGCCCGCAAGCTGACGGAGGACCTGCTGAAGGCCGTCGAACCGCTCGCCAAGGACGTCCCGAGCCTCGCCAAGCTGCCCAAGGCCGGCCCGTCCAAGGTGCCGGACCGCCCGCTGGCACTGGACCTCTACCTCGACGGCGGCGCGCTGTCCGCCGTGACCTTCGACCTGGCCCAGCTGGAGGAGAAGGCCGGTCCCGGCACGCCGCTGCCGCTCCGGATCGCGTTCGGCCACGACACCCCGGCCGTGCAGGCGCCCGCCGGCGCCACCGAACTCGCCACCGAGGACATCAGCGGCCTCCTCGGCGAGCTCGCCTCCGCCGGCGGCGGCGCGGGTGGCGCCGGTGGCGCCGGTGGCGCGGGCGGACCGGCCGCGCCACTCACCGACGCCCAGATCAAGGAGCTGACCCGGGACGGCGCCATGAACGAGGAGCAGGTGCGGCTGTACAACGCGATGGGCCTGGGTTACCAGGACATCAAGGACCTCGCCGACCTGAAGTCCTGAGGTACTGAGGTACTGAGGCACTGAGGCCCCTGGGGCACCGGGGCTCCAGGGGCCGGAGATGCCGAGAGGCTGACCGCTCTGTCGGCGCGCCCCGGGCAGGATCCGGCTACGCCGGTGACGGCCCGGGGCGCGCCGACAGGTCCAGCACGTCCTCGACCGGGCGGCGCGGGGTGGCCGCACCGGCCGGGCCGTAGCCCAGCCGCAGCACCAGCTGCACGTGGCGCGGCCCGTCGGCGGGGTCGCGCAGGCGCCAGCGCAGGTCGGGCCACTCCACCGGCTGGTGCCACACCGTCAGCCGCAGCCCGTGCACGGTGGCCAGCAGCCAGACGCGCTCCAGCGCCTGCCCCGCCCTCAGCCAGTCCGCCGGGCCGTCCCCCGGGGTGCTCAGTGTGCAGAGCCGGGGCAGCGCCTCGAACCGTTCGGAGGGCTGCGCCGGTCCCTCGTGGTGCGGCGGCCGGCCCGCGTACTCGCGCACCGGCACCCGACCGTCATGGTCCTGCGGTCCGAGTGCCGCGTACGGCAGACCGTCGACGGCGGCGGGTGCGGAGGCGTCGGCCCCGGAGTCCGGGCGCAGCCAGGAGCGGGTCTCGGTCTGCCGGGCGGGGTCGTGGGCGATCCGGTCCTCGGCCTCCGTGGTGACTCCCAGCACGCGGCGCACCGCCGCCTCCCCCAGGACGGCGAGGGCCACGCCCTCCTCCCCGGCGGCGGTCACCAGTTCGGCCGCGACTTCCTCCGGCACGTCGCGGTCGGTGAACGGCCGACGACTGGAGCGGCGCTCGGCGATCGCGGGGTAGAGGTCCCGGCCGAACGGCCCGGCAACGCCCGGTTCGGCGGGCCCGGCGGGAGCGGCGGGCCCGCCCGGTTCGGCGGGCCCGCCCGGTTCGGCAGGCCCGGCGGGAGCGGCCGTCCCGGACAGGTCCAGAACCGCGAGCAGCTGCGGATCCGCCGGATCGGGCAGCAGACGGACGTCGGCCGCACGGCCGAGCCGGGCGCCGGCGACCCGCAGATTGAACAGCGCCGCGCCCACCGCGATGTGCATGGCGGCACCGCTCGCGTC
The DNA here is from genome assembly GCF_044748625.1 of Kitasatospora sp. NPDC089913. NCBI lineage: Bacteria > Bacillati > Actinomycetota > Actinomycetes > Kitasatosporales > Streptomycetaceae > Kitasatospora > Kitasatospora sp. NPDC089913. The sequence continues at coordinate 95,215 of NZ_JBIVGI010000002.1, forward strand.
GGCGAGCGGGACGGCCCGGCCCTGATCCGCGTACACCTCGACCCCCCAGCCGTCCGGGGTCGGCCGGAAACGCCACGGCTGACTGTTGTGCAGCGACGGCGCCGCGCCACCGGCGGCGGCGAGCAGCCGCAGGTCGGCCGGAGTGAGAGCTGACTGGGTCATGGTGATCCTCTCCTGGCCTCGACACCCTCGGGGCCCGGCCTCGTCGGCCGTACGCCCCGGTACCACCGAGCGTGCTCCCGCCCCGTCCCCGCCGACAGGGTCGAACGGCCCGCTTCACGTCCCGCGTCCCGGCGCTGCAGGCGGAACGGACGGTGCGCCGAGAGCGCGCCGAGGATGCGCTGTCGGCGGCGGGAGCTGCTCTCCGCGCTCACCGTCGAACAGGAGGACACCGTGGACGGGCGGATCGACCGGCCGACGGTCAGGGAACGGGTCGTAGCCCTCGAGACCGGGCGCCGACCGGGCAACCCGGAGGTGGGGGCGGGGACAGGGGCGAGGGGCGAGGGCGGGGACAGGGGCGAGGGCACCGTACCCGGTCTTCGAACCTGTGCTGACTCCCGCCGAGCTCGCCGAAGTGGAGGCGCAGGACGGCGTCCGGCTGCCGGACGAGTACCGCGCGTTCCTGACCGAGGTCGGCGCAGGCGGCCCGGCCCCGAGTTCGAGCTCACTCGTTGCGCCGGGTCGGCGGTCGGCGGTCGGCGGGCGCCGGGGATGGGTCTGGGACGACGAGGCCGATCCCTGGCTGCTCGAGCCCGGCGGTCCGTTCGTCGAGACCGTGAGCCGGCCCGCGCGGCAGGCGGCTACCCTCCGCGCCGCCGGGTACGAGCCCACCGGCCGGAGTGCGGAGGGCCACGGCCACGACAACCGCCTGGACGACCACCGAGCCGCCTTCGGTGAGGACGGCGACGAACTCCGGCACCTGGATCGCGACCGGGGCACGGTCCGGATCAGCGACAACGGGTGGGGCATGACCAGGCGGCTCGTCCTCGTCGGCCCGCACGCCGGCGAGCTCCGCCACCGGGACTGCGTGCTCGACCCGCCCTTCGAACCGGCCCTCGACGCGCCGGGGAAGCAGCACGGCTTCGGATCATGGTTCCTGGAGTGGCTGGAGCGCCGCGAGCGGGCGGTCCGATGACTGCGGCGGCCGCTCCGCCCGCCGCCCGGGACCGGGGCAGGGGTGAACCTCGGGACCGGGTGCGCGTCGGGCTCGGGCCCACGTGCCGGGCTCGGGCGCACGTGTCGGGCTCGGGCGCACGTGTCGGGCTCGGGCGCACGTGTCGGGCTCGGGCGTAGGCACCGGGTTCGGGCAGTGACCGCCGCGAACTCAGTCGTGCGGGACGACGGCGACCGGCGGGCGGGCGTGGTGGAGGACGGCGTGGGCGGTGCGGCCGAGGCGCGGGGCGAGGTCGTGGGGGCGGCGTCGGCGGCCGACCACCAGCAGGGCGGCGTCCGCGGTGCCCTCGACCAGGGTGCGGGCCGCCCCCAGCCCGACCTGTTCGACGACCTCGACCTGCGGGTGCCGGGCCCGGTGGCCGGCCAGTGCGGCGGCCAGGGCCTTCTCCTCGGCGGCTTGGAGCTGCGCCGTCTCGGTGCCCGACGGCAGGAAGCCGACCACCGCGAAGGTCGCCGGGAGGTTCCAGCCGTGGACGGCGCGGAGCCGGGCACCGCGCAGTTCGGCCTCGCGGAAGGCGAAGTCGAGCACCGTGTCGCTCGGCGCGCCCGCGTCGACACCGACGACCACCTCGGGCACGACCCCGGCCTCCCCGGCGCTCCCCGTGCCGGTCCCCCCGGCGCTCCCCGTGCCGCTCTCGGCACCGGTCTTTGCGCCGCTCTCCGGCCGCCGGACCACCACCACCGGGACGGCCGCTCGGCCGGCGACCGCCATGCTCACCGAACCGACCAGCAACCCCTTGAAGCCGCCCAGGCCGCGCGAGCCGAGGACAAGCAGATCCACGGCCTCGGTCGCGTCGGTGGCGTCGGTGGCCTCGGTGGCCGCAGCGACCTCGGTGACCGCGGTGGCCGCGACCAGGCCGTCCACCGCGGCGTCGAGCACCACGTCGGTCCGCATCGTGAGGCCCGGGTGCCGGGCGCCGATCTCCTCCGCCACGGCGGCCAGCATCCGCTGGGCGGCCACCGGAAGGTCCTCCGGGTCGGCGAACGAGGCGCGGCCGTCGGTGAGCCACGGCCAGGCGTGCAGCAGCCGCAGCGGAGCGCCTCGCCGGAGCGCCTCCCCGGCGGCCCAGTGGGCGGCGACCGTGCTCTCGGGCGAGCCGTCGACTCCGGCCAGGACTGCGGGCGTCATGGGTCTTCCTTCCGCTGCGGGTCCGCGGTGCGGGGCGCACCGTCGGGTGGCACTGCCGGGGCAGCGCGTCCGGGCACCGACCGGGCCGCCACAATTGGCCACTGGACCAATAATGCTATTGGCCATCCAACCAATAACTCTGGCCGGCCAATTGGCCACCCGACCAATTGGCCGAGGGGATGCAGCGCGAGCCTCTATTGGTCATATGGCCAATATCAGCTCGCACTCGGACTGACGTACCGTCGGCACCCCCACCCTCGTCGGCGGACCCCTCCGGCAACCAGGGGCCACAAGACCCTGTCGGTCGGGTCTTAGGGCCTGGATCATGACGGGGGCGCAGGGCGCGGCCGACGAGCGGCGCACGGACAACCGCGCGCACCTGTCCGACCCGCTCGTGACCGACCCCGGCGTCCCCCGCACATGCCTGCGGCACTAACGTGAATCCGACAAACCACCTGATCGGACCATACGTCCATCAGGCCGTCAGCCTGACCCCGGCAGATCCGGACCAGCGGCACGAACACACGAGGAGGACGCCGGTGGGCGGCGCGGAGGACACGCGGACGGGCACCGGCGGAGACCAGTACGGACGACCCCCCGGCACCCCGCCGCCCGGCTGCCCCGCCCACCAGGGGCAGCCGCCCCGCTCCGACCGGCCGCAGCCGTCCGGACAGCCGCAGCAGCCCCGAGCGACGGGAGACGCGTCGCCGCCTCACGCACCGTCCGCCGTCGGCCCGCGGATCCCCCAGCTGCGCCTGGACGAACTCCTCGAGGAACTCCAGTGGCGGATCGACGCGGCGCGCGGCACCCGGGACCGGGTGCACAGCCTGCTGGAGGCGGTCCTCGCGGTCGGCCGCGAACTGGACCTCGCCCAGGCGCTGCACCGGATCGTCGAAGCCGCCGCCGACCTGGTCGACGCCCGCTACGCGGCACTCGGCGTGATCGGCGCGGACGGGCACTCGCTCTCGCAGTTCCTGACGGTCGGCCTGAGCCCCCGGGAGATCGAGGCGATCGGCCCGCAGCCGACCGGCCGGGGCATCCTCGGCGAGCTGATCCGCGACCCGCAGCCGCTGCGGTGCCCCACACTCTCCGAGCACCCGGCCTCGGCGGGTTTCCCGCCGAACCACCCGCCGATGCACACCTTCCTCGGGGTGCCGGTCCGGGTGCGCGGCGAGGTGTTCGGCAATCTCTACCTGACCGACAAGCGGGGCGGACTGGACTTCGACGCGGACGACGAGGCGGTCATCTCGACGCTGGCCGTCGCGGCCGGGGTCGCCATCGACAACGCCCGGCTGTACGAGGAGGCGCAGCGCCAGCAGCGGTGGTTGCGGGCGAGTGCCGAGATCACCCGCAGTCTGCTCTCCGGCGCGCCCCGGCTCGAGGTCGTGGAGCTGATCGCGCGCCGGGCCCGGGAGATCGCGGGCGCCGAACTGGCCGATGTGTCAGTGGCGTTGGCCGATCCGGGTGAGCGGGCGGCGGAACTGACGGTGGAGGTCGCGCTGGGCGGGCGGCCGGAGGCCCGGCTCGGGGTGACGGTGCCGGTGGACGGCACGCTGTCCGGCGCCGCCTATGCCTCGGGGTCACCGGCGACCAGCGACGAGCTGGAGCACGACGAGCGTTTCCCGGCGGGGCCCCGGGGGCGGTTCACCGGGCTGGGTCCGGCCGTCGCGGTGCCGCTGGGCACCGGCGGGGGGTTCGGTCGCGGTGTGCTGCTGCTCGCCCGGGCGCACGGGGAGCCGCCGTTCACGGCCGAGGAGACCGGCCCGCTGCTGGGCTTCGCCGACCAGGCCGCGCTGGCCCTGGAACTGGCGGAACGGCGGCGGGACGCGGAGCAGTTGACCCTCCTGGAGGACCGTGACCGGATCGCCAGGGACCTCCACGACCTGGCCATCCAGCGACTCTTCGCAACCGGCATGACGCTGCAGAGCGCGGGGCGGCTGATCGAGAGCCAGAGCGCGGCCGACCGGGTGAGTCGCGCGGTCGCGGACCTGGACGAGACGATCAAGATCATCCGCTCGACCATCTTCGGCCTTCGCGCCCACAGCGAGCCCGACCGGGGCCTGCGCGCCCGCGCCACCCGCGCCGTCGGCGAGGCCCAGGCCACCCTGGGCTTCGCGCCGCGGCTGAGCATGGAGGGGCTGCTCGACACCGATGTGCCGCAGGAACTGGCCGAGCACGTCATGGCCGTGCTCGGCGAGGCGCTCAGCAACGCCGCCCGGCACGCCCGCGCGAGCCGGGTGGAGGTGGCCCTGCGCGCGGCCGGCGGCACGGTGACGCTCACGGTGACGGACGACGGTGTCGGCGTCCCGCCGTCCGGCCGCCGCAGCGGGCTCCGCAACCTCGCCGAACGCGCCGAACGCGCGGGCGGCACCTTCGACCTCGGCCCCGCCGAGGGTGGCGGTACCCGTCTGGTGTGGGAGGCCCCGCTGGGCGTGTAGCGGGCGCGGCCCGGACCGGACTCAGCCGGCCGCGCGCTTGGCGAAGACCGTGATCCTGCCGATCGCGGCGGCCGTGGTCACCGACACGTGGTCCGTGCCGGGACCCCCGTCGGTGACGGTGATGCACAGCGGGGTGCCGAGCAGGGTGGCGCCCTCGATCTTGGTGATCGTGTAACCGGGGTAGCTCCCGACGAAGCTGCCGGAGGCCTCCAGGCGCGTCTGGATGAGGAAGTCGCCGGACTGCCGGCTCCCGACCTCGTTGCAGGCCGCCAACCGGGACGCGGGCGCGGAGGTGGCGGCGGGGACGGCTGCCGAGGCCGCCGGCGCCAGGGTCAGGACGGAGAGGGCGGCCGCGGCCGCGAGGCAAGCACTTCGTGTGCGTATGGCTGTCATGCGGCGATCGTCCATCGCGGCCCGTCGGCGCGCGAGCGGGCCGGGCGGCCGACTGCTCCGAACGCCTGGCGCCGCGCGCCCCGCCCCCCGACCTCGCGCCCCGACCTGGCCCGCGCCCCGACCGCGCGCCCCGGCCTGGCCCGCGCGCCCCGACCTCGCGCCCCGACCGCGCACCCCGGCCTGGCTCTCAGGCCGCGTCGGGGGCCAGGTGACGGCCGACCACCAGTTCCGGGGCGATACGGATCTCCGCGCGGGCGCCGGGCACCGCGGACGGTCGGCGGACCTCCGCGCGGCCGAGGACGGTGACGCACCAGCCGGTGCCGTCGGCGCCGTCCACCTCGTCGGCCTCGAAGGCGATCACGGCGCCGTCGACGGCTCGGGCCAGCTCGGAGCCGGGCTCCGTCGAGAGCAGCACGCCGCCGATCGGGTCCAACCGGAAGCGCACCGGGAGGACGGCAGGCAGGGCGCCGACCGTGTAGACCACCCGGCCCACTCCGGCCCGGCGCAGCAGTTCCAGTGCGCGGGCCTCGTCGAGGCCGGGCGCCGCAGCGGCACCTCCCGGCACGGCACCTCCCGGCGGCCGCCCGAGGGGCGGCTCGACCTGCACGGACGCGGCTTCACGATCGGCGTTCATACCTGCGATCGTCACCCGTCGGACAGGGCGGAGCGAGGGCCGATGGTCCCGCCGGGAGTCCCTGCCTCCCCAGGGCGGCCGTCAGCCGCGCACACCGTGGCCGAGGATCCGGGCATGGTGGGCCGACCGCTCCGGGACCCGCTCGGCGGCCGCCGACTGCCGCAGTTCGGTCGCGATCAGCGCGGCCTGGACGCGCCGCTCCACACCCAGCTTGGCGAGCAGCCGGGAGACGTGGTTCTTGACCGTCTTCTCGGCGAGGTAGAGCCGTTCGCCGATCTGACGGTTCGTCAGTCCCTCGCCGATCAGGGCGAGCACTTCCTGCTCGCGGGCGGTCAGCTCCGGTCCGGCCGCGCTCGGCCGCTCGGGTTCGGCCTCGCTGCGCAGGCGGTTGAGCAGGCGGGTCGCGGCACCCGGGTCGAGCATCGAGCGGCCGGAGGCGACGGTCCGGACCGCGGTGACCAGATCGGTGCCGCTGATCTGCTTCAGCACATAACCGGCCGCGCCCGCCATCACGGCGTCGAGCAGCGCCTCCTCGTCGTCGAAGGAGGTCAGCATCAGACAGGCCAGGTCGGGCATCCTGGAGCGCAGTTCGCGGCAGACGGCGACACCGTCGCCGTCACCGAGGCGCACGTCGAGCACGGCGACGTCGGGGCGGAGCGCCGGGACCCGGACCAGGGCCTGCTCGGCGGTGGCGGCCTCGCCGACCACCTCCAGGTCGGGCTCGCCGTCCAGCAGGTCGTGCACCCCTCGGCGCACCACCTCGTGGTCGTCCAGCAGGAACACCCTGACCGGCGCCGCCGCGGCGGTACCGGTCGTCTCGCTCGCCATGTCGCGACTCCACCCTCTCCCTGTCCGGCGCATCGCACGCCGGGTCCACCGCATCATCCCCCGCAGCCCGCGCCGGCCCCAGGGTCGAACGGCCCCATTTCCGGCGGACGAGGCTCGACGGACGGACAACCGGGCGCACGGGCGGACGCACAACCGGGCGCACAGGCGGACGGGCGGACGACCTCTCCGCGCGGGCACGCCCCGTCGGCGGGCGGCGTCACGACGTGCTCCCGGCGGCGGGGCGTCCCGCCGCCGGGAGCAGGCCGCGGAGCGCGTCCTACTCCGCCGGGCGGAGGGCGCCGAGCAGCCGCTCGACGGCGCCGAAGGCGACCGCGCCGTCCAGGGGGTTGGTGTAGACGCGGGACCAGGTGATCAGGCCGCCCCGGACACGGGCGAACATCACCGAGTCGAGGGTGTAGCGCTTGCCCGTGGCCAGCACCTCGCCGTGCAACCGGTACTCGGCGACGGCGAGTTCGGGATCGGTGGTGCCGTACACCTCGATGTGGTCGACGGCGTCGAAGCGCTGTATCGCGGCGCCCCGCTGGAGGTGGGTGAGGAAGGCCTCCCTGCCCGGCTGCTGCGGCGGCACGCCGGGTGTCAGGTAGGGCAGTTCGAAGACGGCGTCGGTGGTGACCAGGTCGACCACCGCCAGGTCGGGGCCCTTGCCCATCAACTGGACGAACTGGTGCAGGACTTCGCTCGGCGAGGCGGTGGCGGTCATCGGACGTTCCTCTCGACAGGGCCGGGGCGCTGCCCCGGTGGGCTGATTGGTTTCCGGGCCCGGAGTTCCTCGCGCAAGGGTACGGCGAAGGGTCGGTGACGCTTCGTCAGGGTCGGTGCCGGTGGGCGTTGCCGAGGCCGAGGAGCAGGAAGGCGGTGGAGACGACGACCGCGCTGCCCGCGGCGGCGGCCAGGCGCGGTGCGAGCGGGCCGCCACCGGCGAGCAGGATCGAGGCGGCGCCGAGCGAGGCGGTCACCAGGCCGACGAGCAGCCAGCCGAGCAGGGCCCGTGCGGCCGGGGGGCGAGCCGTCCGGGGCGCCGGGAGCGGTTCGAGCAGGGCCCAGCGCTCGGCCTCCTCCCGCTGTTCGGCGTGGTGCTGGAACTGGGAGCGGATCCGGAGCAGGACGCCCGCCACGAGTCCGGCGAGGGCGATCTGCGCGGCGGGCTGCCAGGCGGGGACGGCCAGCAGCAGGCCGCCGGCCAGGGCCAGGCAGGCCCACCAGGTCACGCAGGCAGCCGCGGCGGTACGGGCCGAGCGGGGGCGGTCCTCGCCGGCCTGGAGGTCGGCGACGGCGGGCAGGTACCAGACGCAGCCGGACGCGGTGATCGCGGCGGTGCCGATGGCCAGGACGATGTGCGACATGGTGCCGTCCACTCCTATGAGCGTCGGTGGGAGGGGCCGCTCCCGCCCGTCCGGGGGTGGAGACACACGGGCGGGAGCGGCGTTCGGGGGGCCGGCGTTCGGAGCCGGCGTTCGGGGCCGGCGTTCGGGGCCGGCGTTCGGGGCCGGCGGGGCCGTCAGCCGACCCGGTCGGCCCCGTCGCCCCGGTCGGCCCGGTCGGCCCGGTCGACGGAGCGCTCGCGGCGCGGCAGCGGGGCGTCGTACGCGGCCGGGGTGACGCCGGCCAGGTACGTGGCGGGCTCGCCGTGGCATTCCAGGAAGTCGCGGGCGGCGATGTCCGGGTGGTGCAGGTCGAAGGCCGGGGATTCGGAGCGGATCCGCGGCAGGGAGGTGAAGTTGTGCCGCGGCGGCGGGCAGGAGGTCGCCCACTCCAGCGAACGGCCCCAGCCCCACGGGTCGTCGACGGTCACCTTCTCGCCGTACTTCGCCGTCTTCCACACGTTGTAGAGGAACGGCAGGATCGACAGGCCGAGCAGGAACGAGCCGATGGTGGACACCGTGTTGAGGGTGGTGAAGCCGTCGGAGGCGAGGTAGTCGGCGTAGCGGCGGGGCATGCCCTCCGCGCCGAGCCAGTGCTGCACCAGGAAGGTGCTGTGGAAACCGACGGTGAGGGTCCAGAAGGTCACCTTGCCGAGGCGCTCGTCGAGCATCTTGCCGGTCATCTTCGGCCACCAGAAGTGGAAGCCGGCGAACATCGCGAAGACGACCGTGCCGAACAGCGTGTAGTGGAAGTGGGCGACGACGAAGTACGAGTCCGAGACGTGGAAGTCGATCGGCGGGGCCGCGAGCAGCACGCCGGTGAGGCCGCCGAAGAGGAAGGTGACCAGGAAGCCGACCGTCCAGAGCATCGGGGTCTCGAAGCTCAGCGAGCCCTTCCACATGGTGCCGACCCAGTTGAAGAACTTCACCCCGGTCGGGACGGCGATCAGGAAGGTCATGAAGGCGAAGAACGGCAGCAGCACCTGTCCGGTGACGTACATGTGGTGCGCCCAGACCGTCACCGACAGGCCCGCGATCGCGATGGTGGCCGCGATCAGGCCGGAGTAGCCGAACATCGGCTTGCGGCTGAACACCGGGATCACCTCCGAGACGATGCCGAAGAACGGCAGCGCCAGGATGTAGACCTCGGGGTGGCCGAAGAACCAGAACAGGTGCTGCCAGAGCATCGCACCGCCGGAGGACGGGTCGAAGACGTGCGAGCCGAACTTGCGGTCGCACTCCAGCGCCAGCAGCGCGGCGGCCAGCACCGGGAAGACCAGCAGCACCAGGAGCGAGGTCAGCAGCACGTTCCAGCAGAAGATGGACATCCGGAACATGGTCAGGCCGGGGGCCCGCATGCAGATGATCGTGGTGATGAAGTTGACGGCGCCGAGGATGGAGCCGAAACCGGAGAGCGTCACGCCCATGATCCACATATCGGCGCCGACGCTGGGCGAGTGCACCGCGTCGGACAGCGGCGCGTAGAGGAACCAGCCGAAGTCGGCGGCGCCCTGCGGGGTGGCGAAGCCGGCGGCCGCGATCAGCGAGCCGAACATGAACAGCCAGAAGGCCAGCATGTTCAACCGGGGGAAGGCGACGTCGGGGGCGCCGATCTGCAGCGGCATGATCCAGTTGGCGAAGCCGGTGAACAGCGGCATCGCGAAGAGCAGCAGCATCACCGAACCGTGCATGGTGAACGCCTGGTTGAACTGCTCGTTGGAGAGGATCTGCGTCCCCGGCCGGGCGAGTTCGGCGCGCATGACCAGGGCGAGGACGCCGCCGATCAGGAAGAACCCGAACGAGGACACCAGGTACATGGTGCCGATCGTCTTGTGGTCGGTGGTCGTCAGCAGCCGGACCAGGGCCGAGCCGGGCCGGTCGGCCCCGGCCTTTCCCGGTCGGGCGGCGGACGGCGGCGGCGGCGCGCTGTCGCCCCGTGCCTCGATGGCGCTCAAGGACGCACTCCTTCGAAACTTCTGCGGATGGGTGGCGATCCATGATCGGAACGCACCGCCCTTCGCCCCCAGGGCCGTTGGACCCGGTGGACGGGGGCCGGTGGGCCCCGGATCCGGTCCACCGGGCGGGACCACCGGGCGGGACCACCGTCCGGTCCGCGGCCGCCCCGGGCCGAAAGCTCCCGGGTGCCGACGACGCCGAACGGCCGGTGCGGCCGGGAGAGTCGACGCTCCCCCGGCCGCACCGGCCGTACCGGATCCGAGCCGGCCACCGCCGCGCCCGGCGCATCCGGCGCACCGGACCCCGTGGCGGCCCACCGCACCCCGCTCCGCGGAACCCGGGTCAGGAGGCCGCCGCGGTCCCCGCGGTCAGCCGGTACCCGGCCACCAGGTCGGGCTGGATGGCCACCATGTGGTCCATCGAGCCGTCCACCCAGGGACTCAACAGCGCCCGGTAGCGCGCGAGTCGGGCGGGGTCGGTGACCGGCCGGGCGTAGCCGGTGACCACCACGCTCCAGCCCAGCCTGGTCACCGGGTCGATCGCGTCCGCCTCGTAGGCGACCACCACGCCGATGTCGTCGTCCCCGAGGGCGGCCGCGGTGAGCGCGGCACCCTCGTGGGTGCGGATCACCACGGTGTCGTCCACCAGGAGGTGGTTGACCGGACGGATCGCGGGCAGCGCCCGCACCGTGAACACGATCCGACCGAACGGTGCGCCGCCCAGCAGTCGCAGTGCCTCGGCCCGGTCCAGTGGCACCAGTCGGCGGGGCGGCGCCTCGGCGGGCGGCCGGGGGTGCGGCGCCGGACCCGGCCGGCGGAGCGACGGTGGCGGGCCGTCGGAGCGGCGCAGCGCCCGCAGCCGGCGGCGGACGGACTCGTCGCTCACGAGGCGGCCGCGATCAGGCCGAGGCCACCGTCGAAGCGCCGGTAGAGCACCCGGCCGCGCCCGGAACCGGGCTGGGCGAAGAACAGATGGGGCAGTTCGGCGGCGGTGAGCCGTTCGACGGCCTGCTCCTCGCTCAACTCCGGTGCGCCACAAGGGCTGAGGGTCAGGGGGACGGCCGGTCGGGTGGGCGGACCCGCGGCCACCGTGCGGGCCAGCCGGTAGCCGGTCGGGCCGACCCGGTAGACGACCGCGTCGGTCTCGGTGGCCGGATCGGTGAACAGGTGGATGTCGTAGTCCATCGCGTCCATGGTGCGGGCCGCCGCGTCCGGGGAGCACCAGACCAGTTGCGGCCGCTTGTGCCGGACGATGCGTCGGAGCGGCTCGGGCGGGCAGGGGACTTCGAGGCGCGCGACGGCCCCGACGGGTGCCTCGGCCCCGACCGACGGCTCGGCCCCGGCGGGTGGCGCGGCCCCGGCGGACATGGAGGCTCCGGCAGGCCTGAAGGCTCCGGCGGACATGGAGGCTCCGGCGGACGTGAGGGCCCCGGGGGCGGCCGGCAGCCCCCGGGTGCGGGTCCGGCGCGGCCAGGGCCGGGGTGTCCACCCGGCGGTAACGGCGCTCATCCGGGTGCGCAGGCCGTCCACGAGCCGGTCCAGCACCTCGCCCGGGTCGGCCGCTGCCGCCGCCTCCTGGACTCGGATCCGCCGGCCGTCCACCTCGGCGTTCACCTGAGCCACCACCCCCGGCGGGCCCGCGGAACCCGGGGCGATGCCCGGGAGGCCCGCCGTGCCGAGCGTCCCGATCCGGACACGCAACGACTCCACCAGGGCGTCCGCCCCGCTCACCACGGCGGCGATCCGGGTTCTCGCGTCGGCGGCGAAGCCCCGCGAAATCCCCTCGCACACCCGCACCGTGACCAACTCGCCCACCTCAGGCCTCTTCCCGTTCCGCCGCGCTGTCGTCCCGCCCGCGCCGACCCGCTCCCGGCGGGCCCGCACACCGGCGCGGCGCTCACGATCCCTCCCCGCCGAAGGAGCGGGAAGGGCCGAACGGCCCCATCGGCCCACGCCCACCGGCCCCGCCGACCGGCAGGGGCGCCGGCACCCGCACCACCCGCCGCTCCCCGCCTCACCCGCTCCCGGCCTCACCCGCCCCGCGCCGCACCGTCCCGCTCCCCGCGTCGCCCCGCCTCACCCGCCCCGTGCCACCCCGCCCCGTGCCGAACACGCGCCCCCCACACCCCCGGCGCACCACCGTCACCCGGGGCGTGCCATCATCGGGCCATGTCGGCACCTGACGACCAGTCCGCGTACTGGAACTCCACCGGGACCACCAAGACCTTCGGCCACCCCCTCAACCCCGTCTGGGCGGCCAGGATCGATCCGGCGGCCGCCCTGCTCGACTACGGCTGCGGATACGGCCGGCTCACGGGCGACCTGCTCGGCCTCGGCTTCCGCGACATCGAGGGCGTGGACGTCGCCCCCGGGCTGATCGCCCGGGCCCGCGCCGAACAGCCCGCGGCCCGCTTCACCGTGCTGACCGATCCGCCCCGGCTCGACCGGCCGGACAACAGCTACGACGCGGCCTTCCTGTTCGCCGTGCTCACCTGCGTGCCCGACGACGGCGCCCAGCGCGCCCTGGTCGCCGAGCTGCACCGGGTCCTGCGGCCGGGTGGGCTGCTGCACGTCAGCGACTACGTCCTCCAGCCGGACGAGCGGAACCAGGAGCGCTACCGGCGCTCCGAGCCGCGCTTCGGCCGGTTCGGCGTGTTCGAGACCGGCGACGGGGCGGTCTGCCGTCACCACACCCGGGACTGGCTGGACGGGCTGTTCGCCGGGTTCGACCCGGTGGACGCGCGGGAGATCCCGGTGCACACCATGAACGGCCACCCCGCCACGGCCACCCAGTTGCTTCTCGCCCGCCGCTAGCCGACGCCGGCCCGCTCCGTCCGGCCCGCTCCATTCGACCTTCTCCGTCCGACCTTCTCCGTTCGGGTGGCCCGGACCGCGGCCGACCTGCGGCCCGGCCACCCGGAACGCCCCCCTCCATCGGCGGGGGTACGACGGACGTCCGGCGGATCATGCGGGCCGCACGGCACAAAGATGGGGGCACGTCCCCCATGTCCCGGCAACCGTCCCAACGACAGGATCAGCAACGAGGGCAGCGCCTTCGACGGCAGCGCGGCTCTCTCCCGGCATCGGAGGTGCGGTGGTGGCTGAGGTGAACGCCGTGCGCAGCACGCGCCCCGACGGGGGCGCAGGACCGGTTCAGGGCCCGGTCGCACCGGTGGTTCCCTCGGCCATACCGTTCCCGCACACTCCGATGCCCGGCGACTTCCCCGCACCACCCGCCGTACAAGCACCACCTGCCGTACAAGCACCACCCGCCGTATCCGCACCACCCGCCGGCCCCGCGCCGACGGCGGAGACGGCGGTGCCCGACCCGAACCGGCCCGACCCGAACGAGCTCCGCACGAACGAGCTCCGTCCGAACCAGCTCCACCCCTCCCAGACTCCCCGTTCCCACCACGCTCGCCTCCGGTCCCCCCGTGCCGGCGGTCCGCCGTGGTGGGAACGGGGCCTGACCCCCGGTCGGCCGGCGCCCGCCACCCGCCCGGACTGGGCCGCGTTCACCGAGGCAGCGGTGGCCGCCGCGCCCGTCCGCCCGGTCGTGCCGCGCGCCGCCTACCCCGGCCTGAGCGGCTTCGCGCTCGTCCTCCAGCCCTTCGCCGACCGGGCACAGGTCCGGCTGCTGACCGCGCTCACGCCCGCCGTGCGGGCGGCCGACCAACTGGGCCGGATCGACCTCACCGCCCTGCGCGCCGAGTTCACGGCGCGGCTGACCGAACGGCTGGCCCGGATCGCCGCCCGCACCCTCGTCCTGGAGCTGCACACGGCCCGGGCGGCCGGGCGGCTGGCCGGGGGCACCCCGCAGGAGCGGTTCCGCTCCTTCCTCGCGCTCACCGCCCGCCGCGAGGGCCTGGCCGCGCTGCTGCGCGACTACCCCGTGCTGGCCCGGCTGCTCGCCCGCGCCTGCCTGGACGCCGCCGACGCGCACGCCGAACTGCTGGACCGCTTCACCGCCGACCGGGCGCTGCTGGTCGCCGGGCTGCTGCGCGGCCGCGACCCGGGCATGCTGCTGGCCGTCACCGCCGACGCCGGCGACCGCCACCGTCGCGGCCGGGCCGTCGCCGTGCTGCACTTCGCCAACGGCACCGCCGTCGTCCACCGCCCCCGGCCACCTGCCGCGCACCGGCACTTCAACACCCTGCTCGGCTGGTACGGCACGCAGCCCGGGGTGCCCCGGCTTCGCGCGCTCGGCCTGCTCGACCGGGGCACCCACGGCTGGACCGAGTACGCCGAGGCCCGGCCGTGCCTGACCCACTACGACGTCGAGCGCTTCTACCGGCGGCTGGGCGCGCTGCTCGCGCTGCTGCACGTCCTGGACGGCACCGACACCCACTTCGAGAACCTGATCGCCTGCGGGGACCATCCGGTCCTGGTGGACGTCGAGACGCTGTTCCATCCACCGGCGGGCGAGCCCCGCCCCGAAACCACCACCGGCACCACCACCGGCTCCGGCACCCGTCCCGACAGCCGCAGCGGCACCGGCTCCACCCCCGCCTCCGGCACCCGTCCGGACAGCCCCGACGAGGACCCGGCGGCCCGCGCGCTCGCCGAGTCCGTGCACCGCGTCGGCCTGCTGCCGCAGTTGCTGATCGGCGACGACGGTGCCGCGGACGTCTCCGGCATCGGCGGCGGCGGCACCGGACGGCGGCTCTCCCCGGTCGACGGCGTGGACTGGGCCGGCGCCGGCACCGACGAGATGCGGCTGGTGCGGCGCCCGCGCCCGTTCGGCTCCGCGCACAACCGGCCGCGGCTCGGCGGCGCGCAGGTCGAGCCCGCCGAGCACACCGAGTCCCTGGTGGCCGGGTTCCGCGCCGGGTACGCGGCGCTCGCCGCCGGCCGCGACGACCTCACCGGCCCGCGCGGGCTGCTGCGCTCCTTCGCCGACGCCGAGGTCCGGGTGGTCCCCCGGGCCACCCGGGTCTACGCCCGGCTGCTGGACGAGTCCACCCACCCCGACGTCCTGCGCGAGGCGGGCGCCCGGCAGGCCGTGCTCGACCTGCTGCGCACCGACGCGGTCGACGACCCCGGCCGTCCCGGGCTGGCGGAGCACGAGATCGCCGACCTGTGGACCGGCGACGTACCGCTGTTCACCACCCGGCCCGGCACCCGCGACCTGTGGACCTCCGGCGGCCGCCGGCTGCCCGGGGAGCTCGCCGAACCGGGGCTGGCCCGGGTCGAGGCCAAGCTCGCCGCGCTCGGGGCGGTCGACCGCAAGGACCAGGAGTGGATCGTGCGCGCCGCCATGGCCGGCGCCGCCGACACCCCCGCGCACCGGCCCGGGCGCCCGGTGCCGGAGAACGTCTGGGCGACCGCGCCCGAGTCCGAACGGCTGCTGGCCGCGGCCCGCGGGATCGGCGACCAGCTCGTCGCCGCCGCCTACCAGGGACGTTCCCGCACCAACTGGCTCGGGCTGGAACTGCTCGCCGACCGCCACTGGCGGGTCCGGCCGCTCGGCGCCGACCTCGCCGGCGGGTACACCGGCACCGCGCTGTTCCTCGCCCAGCTCGCCGCGCTCACCGGGAGCGACCGCTACGCCGAGGTCGCCCGCCGGGCCCTCACGCCCGTCCCCGGACTGCTCGACGCCCTCGGCGCCCACCCCGGGCACCCGGCCGCCGTCGGGTCCGGCGCCTTCGCCGGCCTGGGCGGCATCGCCTACGCGCTCGCCGAACTCGCCCGGCTCCTGGACGATCCGACGATCGCCGGGTGGGCCGGGGCATCGGTGGCGCTGACGCTGGCCGCCGCCGAGGGCGAGAGCGACCCGGGCGTGCACAGCGGCACCGCCGGCGGGCTCGCGGCCCTGCTCGCCGTCCACGCCGGAACTGTTCACGCCGGAACTGCTCACGCCGGAACCGTCCACCGGGCCGGCCCTGCCCCTCGGGCCGAGGGCTCCCCTCTGACCGAGAGGGCCCACCCGACCGAGGGGACCCGCGAGGCCGAGACCGTCCGCGCCGAGGCCCGGGCGGCCACCGACGTCTGGGCCGCCGCCGTCCGGTGCGCCGAGCGGCTCACCGACCGCCCCCTCCCCGCCACGGCCGGCTTCGCGCACGGTTCGGCCGGCGTCGGCTGGGCGCTGCTGCGCTACGCCGAGGCCACCGGCGAGCCCCCCGAGGGCCCGCACCACCGGGCCGGTCTGGCCGCCCTGCGCGCGGCCACCGCCGTCCGTTCCCGCGAGGGCTCCTGGTGCCGTGGCCGTCCCGGGATCGCGCTCGCCGTCCTCGACAGCCCGCTCGCGCTCGCCGACCGGGAACTCGCCGACCGGGCCCAACGGGCCGTCCGGAACACCGCCCGGGCCACCCCGCTCGGCGACCACAGCCTCTGCCACGGCGAGCTGGGAGTGCTGGAACTGCTCGGCCGGCACGGGCCCGCCGCCGGCCGCACCCCGTGGGTCCGGCGGGCCGGCGCGCTGCTGGCCGCCGTCGACCAGGACGGCGCGCGGTCCGGCACGCCCGACCACGTGCCGCACCCGGGACTGCTCACCGGGCTGGCCGGGATCGGCCACGGACTGCTCCGCCTCGGCTTCCCCGACCAGGTGCCGTCGGCCCTGCTGCTGCGCCCCCGCGCCCCGGCGGCGACCGGCCCCGCCCCGGCGACCCACCGGACGGCGCGGCCCTTCGACACCGCCCTCCCCGAGCCCCCGGCCGTCCCGGCCACCGCCGCTTCCCTCCGCGCCCTCGGCGGACCGCGCAGCCCGGTCGCACTCCGCTGACCGCCCCCGGCGGGCCGTCCGGGCCCCCGGCCACCCCCGACCGAACCGGCGCCGCCCGCACCACGTCCTCCTTCCCGAACCGTCCGGCATCATCGTCACCACGTCATCATCACCACCACCACCACGAACGGAGCACCCGACCATGCACAACCACGACGAGCGGCTCACCCTGCCGCACACCGCCGTCCGCCCCGGCGAGACGGCCGACCACCCCGCCGGCGAGATCCGCCTGCGCGCGGGCGGCGGCCTGGGCCTGCGTTCCAACCTCCTCGCCGGAACGGGCGGTGCCATCCCGCCGATCATCGAATTCCCGACCATGACCACCCCCTTCTGATGTCCCACCGGCTCTTCTGATCCCTTGTCACCCCTTCCCGACCCCGCTCATCCCTGTTCGAACACCTTCCGGACACATTCGGATCCGTTCAGAACCGGTTCGGACTCGTTCGGGAACAGCCCGACCGTGAGCACCACCCCGGCCAGCCACCACCGGCCGGACCGTCCGCCGCCGAGGACCGGGCAGCCCCTCGGCGGCGGACCCCGCCCCACCCCGCACGCACCCCACCTCGCGCGCACCCCACCCCGCACGCACCCGGCCGCACACACCTGACCGCACACACCTGACCGCACGCACCCGGCCCGTCGACCGGTGACCGCCCCGCGCACCGATTGTGGTCGTACGGCAACCACCCGGTGCTGACACGGTGTCTGCTTCGTGATCGATTCAACACACTTCAGAACGGAATCCCCGTCAAGTAGCCTGCGCCCATGGTGCGCACCACGTCGTCGATCACCGTCGGCCGCGCCGCGGAGCTCGCTGTGCTCGGCGGCGCGCTGGCCGCTGCCCGGCAACGGGCCGGCGGAGCGGTCTTCCTGCTCGGCGAGGCCGGCATCGGCAAGTCCCGACTGGCCGGGGAATGCGCCTTCCACGCCTACGGACTGGGCCTGCCGGTGCTTCGCGGGCGCGGCAGTTCGACCGGCACCGTGACACCGTTCCGCCCGTTGATCGAGGCACTGTCCTCACGGTTCCGGGCCGCCGGTCCCCCCACCGACGCCGAACTCGCCCCCTACCGCCCCGCGCTCGCCCGACTCGTCCCCGAGTGGCGGGACGCCGCACCGGCGGCCGGCGCCTACCCGGAGACGGTGGTCGAACTGGCCGAGGCACTGCTCCGGCTGCTCGCGGTGCTCGGCCGCGACCAGGGCTGCGTGCTGCTGCTGGAGGACCTCCACGACACCGACGCCGAGACCGTCGCCGTCCTGGAGTACCTGGTCGACAACCTCGCCGGCCTCCCGGTCCTGCTGCTCGCGACCCTGCGGGCCGAACCGGGCCCGGCCCTGGAGCTGGTCCGGGCCGCCGAGCGCCGCCGCGCCGCGACCGTCGCCGAACTCCCGCCGCTGCCGCCCGCCGAGGTGGCCGCGCTGGCCGCCGCCATCCTGGAGGACGCCACCGGCGAACTCCCGGAACCCCTGGTCGAGCACCTCGTCGAACGGGGCGACGGCTGCCCGTACCTGATCGAGGAGCTCCTCTCCGACCTGCTGGTCCGGGGCGCCCTGCGGCGCGGCGAGGACGGCCGCTGGCTGCTGGCCGAGGGCTCCCGGCCCGGCGTGCCGAGCACCATCGTCCGCAGCTGGGGCCACCGGATCGACCAACTCGACCCCCAGGTACGGGAGCTGCTCCTGACCGCGGCCACCCTCGGCAGCCGGTTCTCGGTCACCACCGTCCAGCTGATCACCGGCTACGACGACCGGACCCTGTTCAGCCACCTCCGCTCGGCCTGCGAAGCCAACGTGATCGTGCCGGACGGCTCCGCACCCGACCGCTACGCCTTCCGGCACGCCCTGACCGCCGACGCCGTGACGGCGGCCCTCGCCCCCGCCGAACGGGCCGCCCTGGCCCGCCGGGCGGCCCGCGCCATCGTTCGCGCCGACCCCGAACTCGCCGACGAACGACGCCAGTTGGTCGCCTCCCTACTGCTGCTGAGCGGCGACCGGGCGGGCGCGGCCGTGCACTTCGCGGAAGCCGGCCGACGAGTGCTGGAGGCCGGCGCGGCCGGCTCCGCCGTGGTCCTGCTGGAACGCGCGCACGAACTCGCCTCCGACGCCGAACGGCCCTGCGTCACCGAGCGACTGCTCCCGGCACTGGCCGAATCCGGGCAGCTGGACCGGGCGTTCGAACTCGTCCGCACCCTGCCGCCGGTCCCGCAGCCCGCGACCGCCGCGTCCGGCCCCGGTTCCGGTTCTGGTCCCGGCGAGGGGCGGGGGTCGCTCCCGACCCCGGCCGTGGAGCGCCGGATCGAGCTGCACACCCGGCTCGCCTGGGCCGCCGTGATGGCCGAGCGCGGCGCCGACGCGGTGGCCCAGGTCGCCGCCGCCCGGGCCCTCACCGCGGGCCGCCCGCGCCCCGAACAGGACGCCGCGCTGGCGGTGGTCGAGGGCCACCTCGCCCTGCTCCCGGACCACACCCCGGACCCGGCCGACGACGGCGGGAACGGCAACGGGAACGGGAACGACAACGGCGACACCGGGGACGGCCGGGAAGTCGCCGCCCCCACCGCCGCCCGCCTCGCCGAGGCCGAACGCCGCGCCCGCCGCGCCGCCGAAGTGGCCGAACACGCCGGCCTCCCCGTGGTCGCCTGCCAGGCCTGGCAGCTGCTCGCCCTCCTCGCCCGCGAACAGGGCTTCGACGCCGCCGACGCCTGCCTGGAACGCATGCTGGCCGTCGCCGAGGCCAACGCCCTCCCCGTCTGGCGGGTCGAGGCGATGCTCCGGCTCGGCGCCAACGCCTTCATGCGCACCGGCGACGGCACCCGCCTGGAACGCGCCCGGGAGGCCGCCGCCGGACTCGGCGCGATCGTCCTCACCCAGACCCTCGACGGGCTGCTCGCGATGAACGCGGTGATGCGCGGCGAGTGGCACACCGCCCGCACCACCGTCGACCGCTGCCTCGACGCCACCGCCCGGCTGCACAACCTGGCCGCCCACCGCTACCTGCTGCTCTCCTCCGCCACCCTCGCCGCACACCTCGGCCGCACCCGGGAGATGGAGCACGAACTCGCCCGGTTCCGCCAGGCCGGCGGCGAGGATTCCTTCCTGACACCGCTGCGCTACGGGCTGTGCCGGGCGGTCGGCGCCCTGCTGGCCGAGGACCGCCCCGGCGCCCGCGCCGAACTCGCCGCCGGACTGGCCTGGGAGGAGGAACACCCCAGCGTGTTCTACCTCGCGGGCCGGCACGGCCTGCACCCGCTGCTGGAGGTGGTCGAGGGCCGCTGGGACCGCGCCGCACTCGACCGGGCCGCCGCCGTACCCGCCGCCGAACTGGCCTGGAACCGCCAGTTCCTGCGGTTCGCGGACGCGGTGCTGCTGGGCCGCGAGGGCCGCCCCGACGAAGCCGCCCGCGCGGTCGCCGGGACCGGCCCGGACGCCGCGTCCTTCCCCCTCGCCCACCACCTCGCACTGCGGCTCGCCGCCGAGGCGGCGCTCACCGACGGCTGGGGCGACCCGGTCGCCTGGCTGCGCACCGCCGAGGAGTACTTCCACCAGTTGGAGGTCCAGCCGGTGGCCGCCGCCTGCCGGACCCTGCTGCGCCGGGCCGGCGCCAGCGTCGCCCAGCACCGCGGCGGCCGCGACGCGGTCCCGGCCGGACTGCGCACCTGCGGGGTGACGGTCCGCGAGTACGAGGTGCTCGTCCTGCTCGCCGACCGCCCGGGCAACCAGGAACTGGCCCGCAAGCTCTCCATCTCACCGCGCACGGTGGAGAAGCACCTGGCCAGCCTCCTGGCCAAGACCGGCCACCCGGACCGCGCCGCCCTCTGCGCCCTCGCCACCGACCTCCACACCGGCGCCTGACCGGCACCCCGCCCGGCCCCGGACGGCCGGGGCCGGGTGCCGACCCCGGTCCCGGTCCCGGTCCCGATCCCCTAGACGGTGAGCCGGGCGATCGCGCCGAGCTCCAGGGCGACGTGCACGGTGCCGTCCGGGGTGACGGCGATGCCGTGCGGTTCGGTGGCCTCGCCGGCCTCACCGCCGCCCTCGCCGCCCTCGCCGCCGTCGAGCTCGTACCCGGTGTACACGCCGTCGGGCGTGAGGGAGCCGATCCGGCCGGCGGCCCACTCGGTGAACCAGAGCCGCCCGTCCGGGCCGGTGGTGACGGCGTGCGGGCGGGCCTCGCGCTCGGGCAGCGGGAACTCCGTCACCTCGCCGTCCACGGTGATCCGCCCCACCTGGCCGGCGCCGATCTCGACGAACCAGAGCGCGCCGTCCGGACCCGCCGTGATGCCGACCGGGGCGGCACCCTCGGTGGGCAGCGGGTGCACGGCGGTCTCGCCGTCGACCGTGATCCGGCCGATCGCGTTGCCCTGGTTGAGGGTGAACCAGAGCGCACCGTCCGCGCCGGCGGCGATCATCGAGGGAAAGCCTCCGGCGACCGGCAGCGGGTACTCGGTGACCTCGCCGTCCACCGTGATCCGCCCGATCCGGTCGGCGTTCATCTCGGTGAACCACAGCGCGCCGTCGGGGCCCGCCGCGATGCCGTACGGCCCGCAGTCCACGGTGGGCAGCGCGAAGGAGACCGCCTCGCCGTCGACGGTGATCCGGCCGATCCGGTGGTCCCGCATCCGGGTGAACCAGAGCGCGCCGTCCGGGCCCGCCGCGATCACCGCGGGGCCGCAGTCCTTCGAGTCGAGCGGGAAGCGGCTCACCGTCCCGTCCACCGCCAGCCGCCCTATGCCCCCGGCGTGCACCAGGGTGAACCACACCCCGCCGTCGGCCCCGAGCGCCACCCCGTACGGCCCGGCCGCACCGTCCGACACCACGACCCGTTCGATCGTCATCAGTCGCCCCGTTCATCACTCTTGACACTTCGACAACAAAACCGTGCGCGAAGCACTCTCCCCCACCCTCCCCGCCGGGGGCAAACCCACGGCTCACCGCCGATTGTCGGTGGGGTGGCCTAACGTCCTCGGCATGGGCATCTATCTGGTGAGTGTCGAGGCCGACGACTGGCGCGACGAGGAAGTCCTCGGGCCGGTGGCCCAGGAACTGGACACGGTCCTGGCCGGGCGCGGGCTGCCGCCGTTCGCCTGCCCGCCCGTGACGGAGTTCCGGGCCGGGTCGGGGCGGCACTTCGAGGTGAAGCTGAACCGGCCGATCAGCGGGTTCGAGGCGTTCTGCCGGGAGCTGGGCGACGGCACCGTGGAGGCCCTGCTCGGCTGGGACGTGCTGATCCCGGTGGAGCTGGAGGCGCCGGTCCTGCTGCCGGTGGAGTGTTCCTACAACGACATGACGGCGGTCGGCGACGCGCACCGGGCACTCGCGGCCGCCCGTCGGCTGGCCGAGCTGCTGGCACTGCCGGCCGGCATACCCGAGCACTGCGACAACCTGGAGATCAACGGCTGGTTCGAGGAGCACGCGGCCGCCGCGGCCGCCGCCTCCCCGGGCCCCTGGACGGAGGACCTGGACATCGCCTTCCACGCCGCGCTCTTCCTGCGCGCCGCCGAGTACAGCCTGCGCCGCGGCCGCCCGCTGTCCTACTCCTGACGCCCGCCGGCGACCGGACCGGCGGTCGGACCGGCCGACAGGCCCGCTGCCGGCCCCGCCGCCGCGGTCCCGCCGTTCCGGTCGCCGCGACGACCCCGCCCGGGATCGCCGCGCAGCACGGACACCACACCGAGCCCGGCGGCGCAGATCGGCACGGCCAACAGGGCGCCGATGATGCCGGCGATCCCCGCGCCCGCCACCACCGCGACCATGATGGTGCCCGGGTGGAGTTCCACGGTGCGGCTCTGGATCAGCGGCTGGAGCACGTTGCCCTCGACGGCCTGCACGGCGACGACGATGCCGAGCGCCCACAGGGCCGTGCCGAGGCCACCGTCGGCGAGGGCGACCAGGACGGCGACCGCGCCGGAGAGGAAGGCCCCGACGAACGGGATGTAGGCGCCCATGAACACCAGCGCGCCGAGTCCGGGCGCGCCGGGGACACCGAGGACCAGCAGTCCGACGGTGATGAAGAGGGCGTCGATCAGGGCGATCAGGGTGGTGCCGCGCATGAAGCCGGCCATCGCCTCGAAGGCGCGCTCCGCGCACAGCACGACGGTCCGCGCGCTGCGGGCGGGCAGGTACGCGTGGACGACCTCACCGGTGCGGTGGCCGTCCCGCAGGAAGAAGAAGACCAGGGCGAGGGCCAGCACGCCGCCGGTGGCGATCTGGGTGGCCAGGCCGAGGCCGGAGAGCACGCCGTCGGTGACGGTCGAGACGAGCGAGTTGGTCTCGCCCTGGGCGTTGGCCAGCGCGTGCCGGATCTTCTCGCCGACGGGTCCGAGCCAGTCGGCGATCCGGTTGCCCGCCTCCGGGAGCGCGTGGGCGATCTGCGGGGCGCTGTGCACCAGTGAGTTCACGAGCAGGGCGATCACCCCGCCGACGGCGGCGACCAGGACGGCGCAGGTCAGCCCGGCGGCGAGCGAGCGGCTGATCCCGCGCCGGACCATCCACGGCATCACCGGCTGGAGCAGCGAGGTGCCGAGCAGCGCCAGGATGACCGGCACGGTCGCGGCCCGCAGTTCGACCAGGGCGAAGACGATCAGCGAGGCGACGGTGATGAGCAGCACGACCGCCGCGGACCAGGCGGCGGCCGCCCGGAGCGGGGGCGGCAGCATGAGGTAGGGGCGGCGGTGGTCGACCGGCCTCGGCTCGGGTGGGTTCTCGCCCGGCATCCGTTCCTCCCGTCGTCCGCCTTCCGCCCCGGTCGGGCGATCGGTCCAGGTCTGCCCCATCCCAACAGATGATCAGATCGAACGCGCGTTGTGCGCCCGCCGCCCGGGGGCTGGACCGATTGAAGCCAGCCCCCCGGGTGCGGGTACAGAGCACTCGCCGTCGGACCACCCCAATGAGTCACCCCACCGCGAACGGCCGTCCGGATACCGGACGCCAGCACGACCGCCGCTCCGCACGGCCCTGCTCGCCGCTACCCCGCGGCCTCGAAACGGACCTCGCCGTCGCCGCCCGCGAAGGCGAGCACCCGTTCGGCCTCGGCCAGGGCGGCGCGCCGGTCCGACGGGTCCAGCGGCGCACCGAACGGGCGGACCGTCAGCGAGCGGGCGCCGGACCGCTCCTCGGCCAGCCGCCAGCTGCCGGCCACCAGGCCGTCCACCAGCAGGGAGCCGAGCACCATGCCGTTCTGGGTCATCACCCGGGGCCGGTACTCCTCCGGCAGCACCCGGGTGCGGTCGGCGTGCGACAGCAGCAGGTTGTCGAACGGGGCGACCAGCCGGACCGGGGCCGGGGTGTCCGGGTCCGGCCGGGGTGCCTCGGGCAGGTCGTGGAGCAGTCGGCCCTGCTCGTCGCGGAAGGTGACCAGGCGGGGGGCGAGCCGCTCCAGGACCGGGGCGAGTCTGCTGAGGCCGCACCACTTCTGCAGGTCGGCGGCGGTGGCCGGGCCGAAGGCGGCCAGGTAGCGCAGGGCGAGGTCGTCGAGCGAGGGCTCGGGGTCGAGCGGCCGGCCCAGCCAGGCCTCGGCGGTGGTGTGGGCGGCGGGTCCGCCACGGCCCCAGACGCCGCGCGGCGGGACCTGCACCAGCGGGAGCAGGGCCCGCGCGGCCTGGGCGAGCGCGGCCGGGTCGCGGTCGGGGCGGGTGGCGGCGAGTTCGGTGCCGAGCGACTGGAAGGTGTGCGGCTCCGTGTCGACCAGGACGCGGGCCTCGGCGGCGAGCGCGTCGAGGTCGAGACCGACCAGCCACTTGCCGAAGGCGGCGCGCAGGCCCTTGTCGAGCACCGGCTGCAGCAGCGGGCGCAGGGTCAGGCAGTCCTCGGCGGTGACCAGGTGGATGGTGCCGCGCTGGAGGGCGATCCGCACGACCCGGCGGCTCTCGATCAGCTCGCTGAGGGCCTCGGGGGCGAAGCCGTCGAGGCGGGAGAGCAGACCGAGGTAGGGCGGCTGCGGGGCGGCCTGGGCCTGGAGGCCGCCGAGGTGCTCGATCATGGCGATCGGGGTGGCGGCGGTCCGCTCCAGCAGGTGCTGGCGGGCGAGCAGCGCCCGTCCGAGCGCCCGCCGCCCCAGCACTCCGCCCTCGGCCGCCGCGCCGTCGCCCCGCTCCCGCGCACCCGTCGGGCTCACCGGCGGCCGTCCAGGACGGCGCGCAGCAGGGCGATCCGGTTGGTGGTGATCGAGTCGACGCCGGCCGCGCCCAGCTTGCGCATGGTGCGGCGCAGGTCGGCGGTCCAGGTGGAGACCTCCAGCCCGGCCCGGTGGGCGGCGGCGGTGAACTCGGGGCTGGCGAGGCCGAACGGCGGGTTGATCCAGCGGGGGCGCAGATCGTCGAGCAGGGCGCGGGCGGGCAGCCGGGGCTGCTTCCAGGTGAGGGCGATCTCGGCCTCGGGGGCGAGTGCCCGGACGGCCAGCATGGCGGTGGCCGGGCCGCAGAAGCCCACCCGCCGCTCGGCGCCGAGGCCGACGACCACCTCCCAGGTGGCGGCGACCGGGCCGGCGTCGTCGAGGTCGAGGAGCAGCCGGCCGCCGGGGGTCTCGGCGGCGGTCTTGAGCGCCTCGGCGAGGGTGGGGACGCGGTGGCGGCCGCCGCCGATCCCGTCGAGCTGCTCGGCGGTGAGCCGGGAGAGCGGGCGCGGGTCGTCCCAGAGCCGCTCGAGGGTGGCGTCGTGCAGCAGGACGGGGACCCGGTCGCGGGTCAGCCGGACGTCCACCTCGACGGCGTCGGCGCCGGCCGCGAACGCGGACTCGACGGAGGGGAGGGTGTTCTCGCGGTGGCGGTAGGGGTCGCCGCGGTGGGCGACGGCGAGCACGGGGCGGCGGGCGGCGGAAGCGGTCATCGGTCCGTTCATCGTTCGGCTCGTCGGTGGGCTGGTCGGTGGACTTGTCGATGGGCTGGTCGGTGGGCTGGTCGGTGGGAGCGTCAGGAGACTCGTCGGTGGGAGCGTCAAGGGGCTTGTGGGGGGGCTCGTCGGGGAGCCGGCAGGTGGACCCGTCGGCCGGAGGGGCGGTCGCGGACGCCCGGTCAGCGGATTCTCCTGGTGAGCCAGGGCGTCAGGGTGAGCGCGGTGACGGGCTCGCGGTAGCTCGGCTCCCCCGGCACGGTGACGATCATGGTGCACGAGGGCGGGAAGACACGTTGCCGGACGTGGACCAGGCCGGTCCAGACGGAGTTCAGGAAGGCCGGGACGCTGTCGCGGGGCACGTCGAACGGCACGTGCTCCACGGTGACGAGGGCCTCGTCGTGGACGAAGAGCCGAACGGTGACCTCGGGCGGACCGGCGATCTCGACCAGTGCCTCGTGCGGTATCGCGGCGAGTTCGTCCGCACCCGCGCCCGCGGCGTCGGTGCCGACCAGTCCGGCGAAGGTCCGGTCCCGGCCGATGTCGTGGGTGGTGCTCACCTCGCGGGCGTGCCGGGCGGCCATCGCCTCGACCGCCAGGACGGCGCTCTGGGTGGAGGGCAGCGGGGGGTGGGGCATCGGGCGGTCCTCTCGTCGGCGGGCGCGGGCTCGACCTCGGGCGCGGGTTCGATGTCGGGTTCAGGCTCGAGCGGTCGGGGCCGATGACCCGGGGGCCAGTGACTCGGCAGCGGTGATGCGGCCCCGCCCACCCCGCCCCGGTCGCCCGGCCCGGTCGATCATCGTCGTTCGATCATCACATTGGTCGATTTGATGACAGCAGTCGCGGGTGCTCCGGGCACCAGCTCCAGTTCCTCCGCCGACTCCCGGCTGATCAGCGACACCACGCGGAAGGGCCCGGCCTGGATCTCCACCTGGGCGGCGACGTCGCCCAGCACCACGGCGGTGACGATGCCCGGGAAGCGGTTGCGGGCCGAGGAAGGACGACCCTCGGCCGCGGCGGTCTCCGGGCGGGCCAGCTCACGCGCGAAGGCGGCCAGTCGGGCGCCCGCGATGATCCGGTGGCCGTGCTCGTCGCGCTCGGCGGCGACCCGGCCGGCGTCCACCCAGCGGCGCATGGTGTCGGCGCTCACGCCGAGCAGCGCGGCGGCCTCGCCGATCCGGTACGGGTTGGCCGGTGCCCCTGGGTGGCCCATGGTTGCGACTCCTGACGGTGGTTCGGACGGTCCGGCGGGCGCGCGGCCCGACGGGCGGACCGCTGATCGGGCCGACCGTCCGTCGGCCGGCCCGGGCCCGCCGCCCATCCTGCCGCACCGGGCACCCACCCCGTGAAGCCCCGGTCCGCGCCGGCCCCCACCTCACCCCCCGCCGCCCGCCCCCTCACCTCCGCTGCTCGCCTCCTCCTCGGCGTCGGCTCGAGCGCTCCTCCCGTCCTCCTCGCCCCCGCCGCTCTCCGGCCCCGCCCCCCGGAACACTTTGCAAAGTCCCGTCAACCTTGCGACGAAACACTTTGCAAAGTCGCATCGGAGCAGCTCAGCAGCACTTCGCAAGGCCCCGGCGGCCTTGCCCGAATGCACTTTGCAAAGTTCTGTCAACCCGGCTCCGGGGCACTTTGCAAAGTCCGCCCGGCCCGCCCGAAGAGGCACTTTGCAAAGTGGGGAACTTTGCAAAGTTTCGTCAACCCGCCCCGGCGCCCGCCGCTACGGCTCGCCGAAGAGGTCGCGGCGGACGGCGTCGCCGGCGGTGAGGACCGCGCCGCCGAGGATCGCGCCGCCGCCCGCCTCACCCGCGCGGACCTCGGTGCGCACCGGCGAGAGGGCGGCCAGCCGCCGTTCCACCCGGACGGCGAGCTCCTCCCCACCGGCCCGGCCGACCTCACCGCCCAGCACGACGCAGCCGGGGTCCAGGACGACGCAGATGGCCGAGGTGCCGAGCGCGATCCGCTCGGCCAGCTCGTCGAGGAAGGCCGCGCCGGGCCGCCCGTCGCCGAGCGACTCGAGGGCGGCGCGGACGGCGGCCTCGGCGGCCGCCGCGTCGTCGGCCGGGTCCGCGGGCAGGCCGTGGGCCCGGGCCAGCGCGCAGACCGCCGCACTGCCGACCAGACCGTGGAAGCCGCCCTCGCAGCCGGTGGCGGTGGGCAGCGCCGTGGTGCCGGGCACGGGCAGGAAGCAGATCTCGCCGGCGCCGCCGCCGACGCCGCGGCGCAGCCTGCCGTCCAGCACGACCGCGGCGCCGACGCTGTGGCCTAGCCAGACGAGGACGAAGTCGTCCCGTCCCCGGGCGGCGCCGGTCCGGTACTCGGCCCGCCCGGCGAGGTTGACCTCGTTCTCCAGGATCACCTCGGTGCCGGGCAGCTCGCGCAGGGCGGCGAGGAGGTCGGCGTGCCAGGCGGGAAGGTCGCCGGTGGACTGGAGCCGCCCGGTGGCGGGGTCGACCAGGCCGGGGGCGCCGACGGCGACGGTGTGCAGGTGCGGGACCTCGGCCCGGCGGGCGGTGTCGAGCAGGGTGCGGACGATCCGGTCGGCGGCGGCGCGGTGCGCGGCGGGGTCGGCGCCCGGGTCCTCGACCGCGAGGTCGGCGGCGGCCAGGGTCCGCCCGGCCAGGTCGGCGACGACCAGGGAGACCCCGCCGGAGCGGACGTCGAAGGCGGCGAGGTGGGCGCGGGAGGCGACCAGTGCGTAGAGGCGGGCGTTGGGGCCGCGCCGCTGCTCGCCGCGTTCGCCGACGACGGCGACCAGGCCGCTGCGGCCGAGCCGGTCGAGCAGGTCGGCGACGGTGGGCCGGGAGAGCCCGGTGAGGTCGCGCAGCTCGGTCGCCGTGAGGGGTCCTTGGTCGAGCAGCAGGTTGAGCGCCAGGCGGTCGTTGATCGCCCGGGCGGTGCTCGGGGTGGCCGTGCGCGCGGTGGTCATGGCCGCACATCCTTCCAGAGTCTTTCTATCAGGGTCCCTTCCTGATAATTTATCGAACCGTCGCCCGGCGCACCTTCCGGACCAGCGACCGGCCGGGCACAGCCCGCCGCCGCGACGCCGCCCGCTGACAAGCGCGGCCGTCGGCAGGACCATCGAAGCCACCGTCCACGGGGCACCGCCGCGGCACGCGGCGGGGAGGGAAGAACCGGATGACCACCAGCCCGACCACAGGCCCAGCTCCCCTGGGCACGCCGGACGCCGCCCGCCGGGCCCGCGTCGCCGTCGCCCTCGTCTTCGGCGTGCACGGCGCCGTCGGTGGCACCTTCGTCAGCCGGATCCCCTGGATCCAGCACCATCTGGGCCTCTCCCCCGGCCAGCTCGGACTGGCCCTGGTGATGCCGGCGATCGGCTCGTCCCTCGCCATGCCCCTGGCCGGCCGCTTCGTGCACCGCTGGGGCGGACGGGCCGCGGTGCGCGTCCTGCTCTCGCTCTGCTGCCTGAGCGTCGCCCTGCCCGTACTCGCACCCTCGCTGCCGGTGCTCTGCCTCGCCCTGCTGGCCTACGGGGCGACGGCCGGCATGTCCGACGTGGCGATGAACGCGCAGGGCGTGGAGATCGAGCAGCGGCTCGGCCGCTCGATCATGTCCGGGCTGCACGGCATGTGGAGCGCGGGCGGCCTGGTCGCCTCCGGCATCGGCATCCTCGCGGCCCACCGGTCCTTCGACCCGCGGCTCCAGCTCGCCGTGGCGGCCGTCCTGCTGCTGGCCCTCGCCCAGCCGGTCTGCGCCGCCCTGCCCGATCTGCGGGCGCCCGAGCAGGCCGAGGAGCCGCCGCGGTTCGCCCTGCCGCCGCGCAGTTCGCTGGTGATCGGCATGGTCGGCTTCTGCGCGGTCTTCGCCGAGGGCGCGTCGATGGACTGGAGCGGTGTCTACCTGCGCGACGTCACCGGCGCCTCGCCCACCGTGGCGGCCGCGGCGTACACGGCGTTCGCGCTCACCATGGCGGCCGGCCGGCTGGCCGGCGACGCGGTGATCGGCCGGATGGGCGCCGTCCGTGCGGCCCGGCTCAGCGGCGCCGTCGCCACGACCGGCGGTCTGCTGGTGGTCGTGGCGGACCGGCCCGCGCTCGCGATCCCCGGTTTCGCGCTGATCGGGATCGGCGTCGCCGTGGTCGTCCCGCTGGCCTTCGCGGCGGCGGGCCGGATCGGCGACAACCCGAGCCAGGCCATCGCAGGGGTCGCCACCGTCACCTACACCTCGGGGCTGATCGCACCCGCCATCGTCGGCGGCCTGGCCCAGGCGTCCTCGCTCACCGTCTCCTTCGGAGTGGTCACCGCGCTCTCGTTCGCCCTGCTGCTCGGGGCCGGCGCGCTGCGCCGGGCCGAGGGCGGCCGGACCCCGGGCGGCACGGCAGCGGCGGCCGCGGCGGGCGGTCCGGGCACCCGGGAACCGGTCGTCGGCGAACGGTCCGCGCGGGAAGCGGTGACCGGGGGCTCCGGGCCGAACGCCCCGGCGGGCTGACCCCGGGACCACCCGCGTTCACGGCCGGGCACGCACCCCGCGTGCCCGGCCTCCGCGCGCCCGAGGCCGGATCGGCCGGCGGGCTTCTAATCTTTCGTCACATCGCGTGCAACCTCTTCGGGCCGCCGGCCGTCGGTCACCTCGGCACCGCGTTCTCGAAGCCACCCATCGAGGGGAACCCCATGACCCGCCCTCGCTCCGCCGCCGCGCTCGCCGCCGGCGCCCTCACCCTCACTCTCGCCGCCGTCCTCGCGGCGCCGGCCACCGCCGCCCCCGCTCCCACCTCCGCGTCCCGGCCCGGCGGCCCCGCCGACCCCATCGGCTCCGCCCGCCCGAGCGGCTCCGCCACCACCGCGGCCGCAGCCGCCCTCGCCGCCACCGCCCCGATGACGGTCATCACCGCCAACCCCTCCGACACCCAGAAGTGCCTGGACGTCACCGGGCAGAGCACCGCCTCCGGCACCCTCGTCGAACAGTGGACCTGCAACGGCGGCACCAACCAGCAGTGGTACTGGACCGAGGCCGGCGAACTGGTCAGCGTGGCCAGCGGCAAGTGCCTGGACATCCCCCGGTTCAGCACCGACGGGGGCGTGCAGGCGATCATCTGGCCCTGCAACGGCGGCGCCAACCAGAAGTGGACCCAGACCCTCGTCCACCACGCCGGTGTCTACAACCTGACCAACGTCAACAGCGGCCTCAACCTGGACGTCCAGGGTGCTTCCCCGGCGGACGGCACCCCGGTGATCCAGTGGCCGCAGACCTACGGGCTCAACCAGTGGTGGTTCTACGGGTCCGTGCCCACCGCCCGGGGCTGAGCCCGGCCGCTCCGCCCTCCCCGTCCGCCCGGGACCACCCACGTCCCGGGCCGGCGGGCGACCCCGTTACGCTCGAACGGTGCCCGCACCCGTGACCTCCCCGCCGCCGCCCGGCCCCGCGCCGGCCGACGGCTCCGCCACGGCCATCGGATCCGTTCCGGCCGACGGCCCCGCACCGGCGACCGGATCCGCCCCGGAACACGGCGCGGCTCCCGTCGGCACCGGAACCCCGACCCCGGCCCCGGCCCCGGCCGAGGGGCAGCCGGCCCGCTCGCCCTGGCCGCGGTTCGCCGTACTGGTGGCGATCCTCGGCGCGGCGGCCGGATCGCTGCTGCTGTGGAGCCCCACCGCCCTGCTCGACGGCGGACTGTCCCACGGGATGCCCTGGTACTGGCGCGGACCCCTGTTCGCCGCGGTGTACGCGGTGGGAACGGTGGCGTTCTTCCCCCGGCCCGCCCTGAACGCGGCCGCCGGACTGCTGCTCGGACTGCAGGAGGGCCTGCTGCTCGCCGTCCTGGGCACCACCCTCGGCGCGGCCGCAGCCTTCGGGCTCGCCCGCTGGCTGGGACAGGACGCGCTGCGCCGCCTGCTGCGCGGGCGCGTACTGGTGGCGCTGGACCGGCGCTTCACCGACCAGGGCTTCCGCAGCGTCCTGCTGCTCCGGCTGTTCCCCGGCCTGCCGTTCCAGGCGGCCAACTACGGCGCCGCCGTCTCCGGGGTCCGGTTCGGCTCCTTCATCGGGGCGACCGCGCTCGGGGTGGTCCCGGTCACCGCGGTCTACGTCGCGGCGGCGGCCACCGCGCGCGAGCCCGGATCGACCGGCTTCCTGCTCTCCGTCGGGGCGCTCGGACTGCTCGGGCTGGCGACCCTGGCCCAGGTCGGACGGGCCGCTGCCCGGCGGCGGCGCACGGTTACTGACTGAGCGCCGGGCGTCCGATCCGGCACGCCGGGCGCGCGGGAGATCAAATCCGCTCGGCCGGTCGGGGTCGTTGTCGGTCCCGTGTGAAATCGTTCCCGCATTGTTGACAGAAGGTCAATTGCGCGGTGACCGCGACCGATATGGTCTACGCGCGCAACCGTACGTCGTTCCCCCGCGTCGCAACTGGTGCCCGGGTCCACCCGGGGCCCCGGCGCGGCGCGACTCGTACGGACCGCGCGAGCGGGCACGACACCGGTGATCAGTGCGATACTCGGACAGTTCCGACGAGTGGATGACGTGTCAAAAGGACACGCGCACCGGGGGACCTGTACGGAACAGAGGCAGGGAGGCGCGGCATGGGAGCACTTCGCGACGAGCACCACAACGGGTGGCTGATGCCCTCCGGGAGCTACCCGGCCGCGGTGTACGACGACGAGTGGGTCGAGCAGGAGACGGTGTCGTCCTCGCCCGCCCCGACGAAGATCGTCTCCCTGCGGCCGACCGGGTTCGAGGCGGCCCGTACGGTCGGCGAGCACATCCGGGCGAGCATCCCGGTCGTCATGGACCTGACCGAGATGGAGGAGGCGGAGGCCAAGCGCATGGTCGACTTCGCCTCCGGCCTGATCTTCGGCACCCGCGGCGGCATCGAGCGGATCGCCAAGCGGGTCTTCCTGCTCACCCCGGCGGAGGTCGAGGTGATGGTCATCGACCGCCCGCTCGACGAGACCGGCTTCTACAACCAGAGCTGACCGGCGGCCGCGCGGACCGCGGCGCCCACGACCGGGGACGGCACTCGCCGTCCCCGGTTTTTTGCTGCCCGCCGACGGCCCACGGCCCGCTTCCCGTCCGCTGCCCGCCACCCGCCCGCCCGCCGGTCGCCCCCGCCCGCCGTCCGCTGCCCGGGACCGGACAGCGATGGCTCGATTGAAGCACCAAGGATAATAATGAGACATCCATGTCTCATTCGGAGTACACTCGCCTCATGGCCACCGACCGTGACTCCGTTCTCGAAGCCGCCGTCGGCGTGCTCTCCCGCCGCCCGACCGCCCATCTCGACGAGATCGCCCGCACCGCGGGCATCAGCCGCGCCACCCTGCACCGGCTCTTCCCGGGCCGGGACGCGCTGATCCGCGAGGTCGGCATGCTCGGGCTCCAGCGCTTCGGCGCCGCGCTCGACACCGCCGCCGTCGAGGAGGGCGACCCGCACGCCGCGCTGCGCCGCCTGGTCGACGCGGTGGTCCCGGACGCCACGCTCTGCGCCTTCCTCGCCGGGGAGAACCAGCTCTACGACGACGACCGGGTCAACGACCTCTGGGAGTCCCAGATCGCCCGGATGCACGCCCTGTTCCTCCGCGGACAGCAACAGGGCGTGTTCCGCGTCGAACTCTCCGCCGCCTGGCTCAGCGAGGCCTTCTTCGACCTGGTCGCCGGGATCGGCTGGGCGATCCAGGACGGCCGGCTGGCCCCGCGCGACGCCGCCTTCTCGCTCGCCGAGCTCTTCCTCGGCGGCGCGCTGCGCGCCCCGCGACCGCTCTGACCCCGCGGCCGCCCCGACCCCCCGCGCGCCACCGATCCCCCACACCCTCACCCCACCTGCCGCACACCGGACCGGAAACCGGACACCGATACCCATGAGCAGTACCGTCCACCTCCAGCCCCGCCAGCGCTGGACCGGCCTCGCCGTCCTCGTCCTGGCCGTCACCCTGGTCGCCGTCGACGCGACCGTCCTCTCCCTGGCCATCCCCTCGATCAGCGAGACCCTGCGTCCCAGCGGCACCCAGCTGCTGTGGATAGGCGACGCCTACTCCTTCGTGCTCGCCGGACTGCTGGTCTCGATGGGCTCGCTCAGCGACCGGATCGGCCGCAAGCGCCTGCTGCTGATCGGCGCCACCGCGTTCGGCGCCGCCTCGCTGCTGGCCGCGTACTCGCCCTCCGCCGGCTGGCTGATCCTGGCCCGCGCGCTGCTCGGCGTGGCCGGGGCGACGATCATGCCGTCCACCCTGTCGCTGATCCGGACCCTCTTCCCGGACGACCGCGAGCGGGCCACCGCGATCGGCATCTGGGGCGCCGCCGCGACGGCCGGCGCCGCGCTCGGCCCGGTGGTCGGCGGGGTGCTGCTGGAGCACTTCTGGTGGGGTTCGGTCTTCCTGCTGAACATCCCGGTGCTGGTGCTGCTGCTCGTGTTCGGCGCCTGGCTGCTGCCCGAGTCCAAGGACCCGAACCCGGGCCGCTGGGACGTGCTGAGCGTACTGCTCTCGCTCGCCGGTGTGATCGGCGTGGTCTACGCGATCAAGGAGGCGGCCGCGCACGGCGTCCTGCGCTGGGACGTGCCGGTCACCGCCGTACTGGGCGCGGTGGCGCTGACCGTGTTCGTCCGGCGCCAGCTGCGGCTGGACACCCCGCTGCTGGACGTCCGGCTGTTCCGCGACCGCCGGTTCACCGCCGCCGTGCTGGCCTCGCTGATCGCGCTGATCGGGCTCTCCGGCGTGGTCTTCGTGACCTCCCAGTACCTCCAGCTGGTCCGCGGCTACCCGCCGCTCAAGGCCGGCCTGGCCGAGCTGCCCGCCTTCGCCGGCGCGGTGGTCGGCGGTCTGCTGACCGCCCGGCTGGTGCGCCGCACCGGGGCCCGGACGGCACTGACCGCCGGTCTGCTGGTGATGGGTGTCGGGATCGGCATGCTCGGCTGGATCCAGCAGGACTCCACCTATCTGCTGCTGGCCGCCGCGTTCCTGCTCGTCGGCACGGCCGAGGGTGTGGTGTACACGCTCGGTGCCGACCTGGTGCTGACCGCCGCGCCCGCCGACCGGGCGGGCGCAGCGTCGGCGGTCTCCGAGACCGCGTACGAGCTGGGCACCGCGCTCGGCATCGCCCTGGTCGGCTCGGTGGTCGGCGCCCTGTACGCGGGCCGGCTGGTGGTCCCGGCGGGGGCGGACCCGGCGACGGCCGCGCAGGCCGGCGAGTCGCTGGGCGGTGCGGTGGAGGCGGCCCACGGGCTGCCGGACACTCTGGCCGGACCGCTGCTGGAGAGCGCCAGGACGTCCTTCGTCCACGGCGTCAACGTCGCCGGGATGCTGGCGGGCGCGCTGCTGCTGGGTGCGGCGGTGCTGGCCTGGCGCCTGCTGCGGGGGCTGGGCGACCGGACCGTCGCGGGCGCCCCGGAGCTGCCGACCGCGGCGCCGGAGCCGGAGCGGACCCCGGTGCACTGACGACCGGTGCGCCGACCCGCTGAGGCACCGACCCACCGGCGCGGGCCGCTCCCGGAATCCCCGGGGCGGCCCGCGCCGTCGTGCGTTCCCCGCCGGTCGGAGTCGGCTCAGCCGGAGTCAGGGCAGCCGGTCGGTGTACTCGATCAGCATCCGGCGGCTGTTGCGCAGTTCCATCAGCGGTGTGCCGTCCTGCGCGTACACCTCGGTGCGGACCCGTTCGGTGTCGACGTGCTCCTCGCGGACGGTCCGCCGGCGCTCCCGGTGGCGCAGCTGCGACCAGGCGTACGCGTCCGCCCGGCCGAGCCGGTACACGGCCCCGAACCGGGCCGGGCCGGACCGGGCCGGGCCGGGCCGGACCGGACCGGGCGGGCGGCTGTCGCTCAGCCCGCGCCGAAGGGGAGTTCCAGTTCGGCCCAGACCACCTTGCCGTCCCTGGTCAGGCGGCTGCCCCAGCGCTGGGCGAGTTCGCTGACCAGGAACATGCCGCGACCGCCCTCGTCCTGTTCGGCGAAGGGGCGCAGCTGCGGTGTCTGGCCGCCGGTGTCGGCGACCTCGACGGTGAGCACCCGGTCGCGGAAGAGCCGCAGCCGGCGCGGGGCGTCGGCGTGCAGCAGGGCGTTGGTGACGAGTTCGCTGACCAGGAGTTCGGCGTAGTCGGCGAGGGCGGACAGGCCCCAGTCGGCGAGGGTGCTGCGGGTGAAGCGGCGGGCCTTGCCGGGGAGACGGCCGTCGCCGGTGAGCGGGAGGGTGGCGACGCGGTCGGTGGGCAGGGGCAGTGCCCGGGCCATGATCATGGCGATGTCGTCGTCGCTGCCGCCGCTGACCAGTGCGGCGAGCACGGCGTCGCAGTTCTCCTCCAGGGTGCGGCCGGGGCCGGACAGGGTGCGGGCGAGCAGGTCGATGCCCTCGTCGAGGTCCTGGCCGCGCCGTTCGACCAGGCCGTCGGTGTAGAGGGCGACCATGCCGCCTTCGGGGAGGACGAACCGGACCGATTCGAAGGCCACGCCGCCGACGCCGAGCGGGACGCCGGGCGGTGTGTCGATCCGCCGGGAGGTGCCGTCCGGGGCGACCCAGACCGGGGGCAGGTGGCCGGCGGAGGCGATCTGGAGGGTGCGTTCGAGCGGGTCGTAGACGGCGCAGACGCAGGTGGCGAACTGGCCCTCGCCGATGCCGGAGGCAGTCTCGTCCAGGCGGGTGAGTACCTGCTCGGGCGGCATGTCGAGGGTGGCGAGGGTTCGGGCGACGGTGCGCAGCTGTCCCATGGTGGCGGCGGCCCTGATGCCGTGTCCCATGACGTCGCCGACGACGAGGGCGACCCGGCCGCAGGAGAGCGGGACGACGTCGAACCAGTCGCCGCCGACCTCGCTGGTGACGCTGGAGGGCAGGTAGCGGTAGGCGATCTCGAGGCCGAGGGTGCGGTGGATCTCCTGGGGCAGCAGGCTGCGCTGGAGGGTGAGTGCGGTCTCGCGTTCGCGCCGGTAGAGCCGGGCGTTGTCGATGGCGAGGGCGGTGCGGGCGACGAGTTCCTCGGCGAGTGCGACGTCGGAGGCGGTGAAGGGTTCGGGGTTGCGCATCCGGATGAATTCGGCGCCGCCGAGGACCATGCCCCGGGCGGTGACCGGGAGCATCAGGTAGGAGTGGATGCCGGCCGCGAGGCCGGGGGCGACGCGGTCGGGGCTGGCGACGAGGCCGCGCAGGACTTCTTCGTCGACGTGGGCGCGCAGCAGGGGGCGGCCGCTGCGCAGGCACTGGTTGTAGCTGCGGCCGGGGGCGTATTCGGTGACTTCGCCGACGGTGTCGACGGCGTGCACGAGGCCGGTCTCGTAGGATTCGCCGACGGCGACGGCGCGCAGTTGGACGCTTCGGTCCTCGGGGATGGGGGTGGGTTCGGCGCCGCGCAGGACGGTTTCGAGCAGGTCGACGGTGGCGAAGTCGGCGAATCTGGGGACGACGGCCTCGATGAGTTCTTCGGCGGTGCGCTGGAGGTCGAGGGTGGTGCCGATGCGGGCGGTGGCTTCGGCGATGGTGGCGAGGCGTTCCTGGGCGCGGGCGGCGCGGGCTTCGGCCTGGAAGCGTTCGGTGACGTCGATGATCGAGGAGCAGACGCCGAAGACGCGGCCGGTGGAGTCCTCGAGCCGGAAGTAGGAGGCGGACCAGGCGCGGTCGCGGCGGGGGTCGCCGGGGACGCGGCCGTGCGAGCGGGCGTCGACGACGGGTCGGCCGGTGGCGAGCACCTGCTTCATGATGTGTTCTATCTCGGCGCTGTTGATGCCGGGCAGGACGCTGCTGATGCGGCGGCCGAGGTGGGCGGCGACGGGTACGCCGTTCATCCGGGCCAGGGATTCGTTGAGCCGTACGTAGCGCAGTTCGGTGTCGTAGACGGCCATGCCGATCGGGGACTGGCCGAAGATGCCGTCGAGTACGGCGAGGTCGGCCTCGACGCGGTGCAGGGCGGCGGTGTCGGAGGCGGTGGCGAGCAGCAGCAGGGTGCCGCCGGGTCCGGCGATCGGGTAGGTGCGGAATTCGAGGTCGACGGTGTGGCCGTCGCGATGGCGGACGGGGAAGACGCCGGTCCAGCCTTTGCCGCTCATGATGCGGGCGAAGAGTTCGAGGACCTCGGGGCGGTCGCTGTCGTCGGTGAGCAGCCGGGCGGCGTGGTTGCCGACGGCTTCTTCGGCGGTCCAGCCGAGCAGTGCTTCGGCGTCCTCGCTCCAGTGCAGGATCAGTCCGTCGTCCTGGAGCAGGGCGGTGGCGAGGGGGACGAGGCGGTGGCCGTCCGGGCGTGCGGGGGCGGCGCCCGTTCGGGGGCCGGTGGCGTCGGGCGCGTCGGTCGCGTCCCACTCGTCTCTCCGCATGATCAGGCAGCACCCCGGTTCGGCTCGTGCCCGGCCGGGCGGGCCTCGTGGTCCGTGCGGCCGGGGTTCTTCTCCAGACTGCACGGACATGGTCCGCCCGGCGACCCCTTGGTGAGGGTTACCGGTCGGGCAGGTGTACGGGCGTCATGGGCCTACCGGGCGCAGCGTACTCTCAAGAAGGCTCGCCCACTGCCGGATCACTCCGGATCGTCGGAGGCTGTCGTCGGTGAGGAGATTGGCGAGGCCGAGGCCGCGGGCGAGGTCGAGGGTGGCCTGGACGGTTTCGCGCACGCCGGGTCGGCTCTCGTCGGCGCCGAGGAATTCGAGGGCGGCGCGGTGGGCCTCGCGTCCGACGTGTCCTTCCAGTCGGATGATGCGTTCGCGCAGTGGTTCCTCGGTGGCGGCGGCGACCCAGAGCTGGAGTGCGGCGCGGAAGAGCGGGCCGGTGTAGAGGCGGACGATCATGCCGACGACGGCTTCGGTGCGGGCCGGGCCGGCGGGTGGGAGCGTGTCGGTGTGGGCGCGGACGGCGGCGAGGCGTTCGGCGGTGACGTGCTCGACGGCGGCGGTGAAGAGGTCCTCCCGGGTGGGGAAGTGGTGCTGGGCGGCGCCGCGGG
Source organism: Kitasatospora sp. NPDC089913 (assembly GCF_044748625.1). Taxonomy (NCBI): domain Bacteria; kingdom Bacillati; phylum Actinomycetota; class Actinomycetes; order Kitasatosporales; family Streptomycetaceae; genus Kitasatospora; species Kitasatospora sp. NPDC089913. The sequence continues at coordinate 133,543 of NZ_JBIVGI010000002.1, forward strand.
AGACGCCGGCGCGCTCGGCGACGACGGCGACGGTGGAGCCGTGCCAGCCGAGCTCGGCCAGGCAGTCGACGGCCGCCGCCAGCAGCCTGGCGCGGGTGGCGCGGCTGCGGTCCTGCTGGGGGGTGCGCGCGGCGGCGGGGTGGGTGGTCATCTGCGGCGGCGGTTCCTGTCCGTGCGGGGGCGGGCGGCTGGTCGATCCTCGCAGACGGCGGTTCGGGTGGTGCGGGGTCGGGGTGGGGTCTCCTCGAGGGGGGTGGCGCGGGACGGGAGGGCTTCTGCGCGGGGACGGGGGCGGAGTGGGGACGGGGTGCGGACGGGAGGGGCATTCGCGCGGGGACGGGACGGGGGCGGGGGCGGTGCGGCCGGGTGGGTGGGGGTGGCGGCCGGGCCGGTGCGCGGGCGGCTCAGCCGGCGGCGGCCGCCTCGCGCTCGCGCAGTTCCCGGCGGAGGATCTTGCCCGCCGCCGACTTGGGGACGGCGTCCAGGAACTCCACCGCCCGCACCTTCTTGTACGGCGCGACCTGGCCGGCCACGAAGGCGGCGACCTCCTGCTCGGTGAGGGCGCTGCCGGGGGCCCGGACCACGAAGGCCTTGGGGCTCTCGGTGCCCTCGGCGTCGCGCACCCCGATCACGGCGGCGTCGGCGATCTGCGGGTGGCTCAGCAGCAGCGCCTCGAGTTCGGCGGGGGCGACCTGGTACCCCTTGTACTTGATCAGCTCCTTGACCCGGTCGACGATGTGCAGGTAGCCGCGCTCGTCGACGAAGCCGATGTCGCCGGTGTGCAGCCAGCCGTCGGTGTCGACGGTGGCGGCGGTGTCGGAGGGGCGGCCGAAGTAGCCCTTCATCACCTGCGGGCCGCGGATCAGCAGCTCGCCGCGCTCGCCGGGGCCGAGGTCGGCGCCGCTGCCGTCGAGCGCGGCGACCCGCAGTTCGGTGGAGGGCAGCATCCGGCCGACCGAGCCCGGCGAGGGGTCGGGGTCGCCCGGGGACATCACGTGGCTGACCGGGGACAGCTCGGTCATGCCGTAGCCCTGGAGGATCCGCGGCAGCCCGAGGCGGCGGGCGCAGGCCTCGGCGAGTTCGCCGTCCAGCGGGGCGGCGGCGCAGAGCAGGTACTGGACCGAGGACAGGTCGAACTCCTCGACCAGCGGGTGCTTGGCGAGGGCGAGCACGATCGGCGGGGCCGCGAGCACGGACTGCACGCGCTGGTCCTGGATGGTGCGGCAGAACTGCTCCAGGTCGAAGCGGGGCAGTACGACCACGGTGGCGCCGCAGCGCAGCGGCTGGTTGAGCAGCGCGGCCAGCCCGTAGATGTGGAAGAACGGGAGCACCGCGAGCACCCGTTCGCCCACCTCGGGACGGAACACGGCGTCGGTCTGGGCGAGGTTGGTGGCGATGGACCGGTGGGTGAGCATGACGCCCTTGGGCAGGCCGGTGGTGCCGCTGGAGTAGGGCAGCACGGCGACGTCCCGGCCGGGGTCGAGGTCGATCGCGGGGGCGGGCCCGGTGGCGGCGAGCAGGTCGGCGAGCGAGAGGTGGCCCTCGGCGCCGTCCAGGACGACGATCCCGGCGAGTTCCCGGCCCTCGGCGGCCAGCTTCTCGGCGGCGGCGCGGGCGGTGGGCAGGAACGGCGACACGGTCAGCAGCCAGCGGGCGCCGCTGTCGGCGAGCTGTCCGGCGAGTTCGCCGGGGGTGGTGAGGGAGGAGACGGGGGTGACGGTCGCGCCGGCCCGCGTGGCGCCGAAGAAGGCCATCGGGTACCGGACGGTGTTGGGGCTGAACAGGGCCACCACGTCGCCCTGGCGGACGCCCGCTTCGGCGAGGCCGGCCGCGACCCGGCCGACGGCGTGGAGGAGCTGCGCGTAGCTGACCGTCTCGCCGGTGATCCCGTCGACGAGGGCGGGCCGGTCACCGTGGCGCTCGGCGTCGCCGAGAACGGCGTCGTGCAGGGCGAGGTCGACGATGCCGACGTCCGGGAATTCGCTGTGGAACACCAAGGCGTGCCTCCTGTGCGGTAGTTGGCGCGGGGCGGGGCGACCGGCGGGAGGTCCTGTGCGACCGGCCGTACGGCGCGCGGACAGGAGCATACGGACAGTGGGCGGTCGGTGCGCCCCTGTGACGGACGTTTGGCGGAGCGCGCGGGGCGCAGGGGTGGCGCGGTACGGCGAAACACGAGGTGGGGCCGGGTCGGCGGTGCGCCGGGGTGGTGGGGCGGGCACGATCCGGTCAGATGCCAGAACGATGATGCGACGATCTGTTCGAGGGCGAATCGGGTGGCGGGGCCAGGGGGCGGGCCGGGCGGAGGGGCCCGGGGGCGGGCCCGGATCAGTACGACTTGGGCAGACCGAGGGTGTGCTGCGCGACGTAGTTGAGCACCATCTCGCGGCTGACCGGCGCGACCCGGCCCACCCGGGTGGCGGCCAGCAGCGCGCCCAGCCCGTACTCCTGGGTGAGGCCGTTGCCGCCGAGCGTCTGCACCGCCTGGTCGACGGTCCGGGCGGCCGCCTCCCCGGCGGCGTACTTGGCCATGTTCGCGGCCTCGCCCGCGGCGGCGTCCTCGCCCGCGTCGTAGAGCAGCGCGGCCTTCTGGGTCATCAGCCGGGCCAGTTCGATCTCCACCGCACACTGGGCCAGCGGGTGCGCGAGACCCTGGTGGGCGCCGATCGGGGTGGACCAGACGACCCGGGTGCGCGCGTACTCGACGGCCCTGCCGAGCGCCTGCCGGGCCAGCCCGAGCGAGAAGGCCGCCGTCATGATCCGTTCGGGGTTGAGACCGGCGAACAGTTGCAGCAGTCCGGCGTTCTCGTCGCCGACCAGTGCTTCGGCGGGCAGCCGCACGTCGTCCAGGAAGACCTGGAACTGCTTTTCGGGAGCGACCAGTTCCATCGGGATGGGCCGGTACTCGAAACCGGGCGTGTCGCGCGGCACGACGAACAGGGCGGGCTTCAGCTTCCCGGTCCGGGCGTCTTCGGTGCGGGCGACGAACAGCACGGCGTCGCAGTGGTCGATGCCCGAGACGAAGACCTTCCGGCCGGTCAGCAGCCAGTCCTCGCCGTCGCGGCGGGCGACGGTGGAGATCCGGTGGGAGTTGGAGCCGGCGTCCGGCTCGGTGATGCCGAAGGCCATCCGGCGGCTGCCGTCGGCCAGACCGGGCAGCCAGTTCCGCTTCTGCTCCTCGGTGCCGTAGCGGGCGATCACGGTGCCGCAGATCGCCGGGGAGACGATCAGCAGGAGCAGTGGGCAGCCCGCGGTGCCGAGCTCCTCCAGGACGATCGCGAGGTCCGTGATCCCCCCGCCGCCCCCGCCGTACTCGGCGGGGAGGTTGACGCCGAGGTAGCCGGCCTTCCCGGCCTCGGCCCAGAGCTCGTCGGCGGGCCGGCCGGCGCGGGCCCGGCCGAGGTAGTAGGCGGAGCCGTAGCGGTTGCCGAGGTCGGCGACGGCGCGGCGCAGGGCGACGCGTTCGGGGGTCTCGATCAGCTGGCTGCCGGGGGCGGTGGTGCGCGGTGCGGACATGGCTGGTCCTTCCGGGCGGTTCTTCGGCGGGGGTGCGGGGCGGGCTTCCGCGGTGGGTGGCGGTACGGGGGTCGGCGACGCGGTGCTCCCAGGACGCCGGGTGCTCCAGGACGCGGGGGTTTTCAGGACGCGGGGGTTTTCAGGACGTGCGGTGCTTGAGGACGCGGCGGGGCTCCAGGACGTGCGGGCTTCAGGACGCGGGCTGCACGACGGCGAGCAGGGTGCCGAGTTCGACCTGCTGTCCGGGAACGGCCCGGAGTTCGGCGAGGACGCCGTCGGCCGGGGCGGTGACCTTGTGCTCCATCTTCATCGCCTCCAGCCAGAGCAACGGCTGTCCGGCGGTGACGGTGTCACCGACCCCGGCCGCGACGCGGACGACGGTGCCCGGCATCGGGGCCAGCAGGGCGCCGGGGTCGGTCCGGCCGACGGGGTCCGGGAAGCGGGGGAGCGCCGTGAGCACGGTGCTGCCGAACGGCGTGTCGACGTACACCCGGTCGCCGTGGCGGGCGACCTCGTAGGTGCGCAGGACCTCCCCCTCGCTCAGTACCACCCGCTCGGCGGAGGCCTCGGCCAGGACCACCCCGGGGTGCCCCTCGGCCCGCAGCCCGTCCCGGGTGAGCCGGTAGCGGACCACCGACTCCGCGCCGTCCTCGGTGCGGTAGCGCCTGACCTGGGGCTGGGACGGCAGATTGCGCCAGCCCGACGGCAGTGCGCCGGTCCGTGCCGCGGACCGGGCGGCCGCCTCGGCGAGGGCGGCGGCCAGCGCCGCGCGTCCGCTGCCCTTGGCGTCCGGCGCGAGCAGCCCGGCCGCGTGCTCGGCCAGGAAGCCGGTGTGCACCCGCCCGGCGAGGAAGGCCGGGTGGCGCAGCGCGCGGACCAGCAACTCCCGGTTGGTGGACGGTCCGTGGACCCTGGCCCGGGCCAGCGCGTCCGCCAGTCTGCGGGCGGCGGCCGTGCGGGTCGGCGCCCAGGCGATCACCTTGGCGAGCATCGCGTCGTAGTGCGGGGTGATCTCGCCCCCTGGCGCGAACCCGGGGTCGAGCCGCAGTCCGGACTCGCCCGTCGAGCTGAACTCCTCGTGATCACACACGAGTTCGAGACGGTGCAGGGTCCCGGTGGCGGGCTGCCAGTCCTTGGCCGGGTCCTCCGCGTAGAGCCGGGCCTCGACGGCGTGCCCGGTGGTCGGCGGCGCGTCCGGGCCGGGGAGCTTCTCCCCTTCCGCCACGGCGAGTTGGAGTGCGACCAGGTCCAGTCCGGTGACGGCCTCGGTGACCGGGTGCTCGACCTGGAGGCGGGTGTTCATCTCCAGGAACCAGAACCGGCCGTCCTCGGCGAGCAGGAACTCGGCGGTGCCGGCGCCGGTGTAGCCGATCGCCCTGGCCGCGCTCACCGCCGCGGCGTGCAGGGCCGTACGGACGTCGTCCGGGAGGCCGGGGGCCGGGGCCTCCTCGATCACCTTCTGGTGGCGCCGCTGCAGTGAGCAGTCCCGGTCGCCGACCGCCCAGACCGTGCCGTGCGCGTCCGCCAGCAGCTGGACCTCGACGTGCCGGCCGGTCGGCAGGTAGCGCTCGCAGAACACCTCGTCCGAGCCGAAGGCCTTGGCCGCCTCCGCCCGGGCGGCGTCGAGTTCGGCCGGCAGGTCGGCGAGGTCCCGGACGATCCGCATGCCGCGTCCGCCCCCGCCGGCGGCCGCCTTGACCAGCAGCGGCAGGTCGGCCTCGGTGGGGGCGTCGAGCGCGTCCAGCACGGGCACGCCGGCCTCGGCCATCAGGTGCTTGGCGGCGGTCTTGGAGCCCATCGCGGCGATCGCGGACGGCGTCGGCCCGACCCAGCACAGGCCGGCGTCCAGTACGGCCTGCGCGAACCCAGGGCTCTCGGAGAGGAATCCGTACCCGGGATGGACGGCGTCGGCACCGGCGTCCAGCGCGGCGCGGACGATCAGGTCGGCCCGCAGGTAGGTGTCGGCGGGCGCGGCGCCGGGCAGCCGGACGGCGCTGTCGGCCTCCCGAACGTGGGGGGCGGCCGCGTCCGGGTCGGCGTACACGGCGGTGGTGGCGATGCCGAGTTCGCGGCAGGTGCGGAAGATCCGGCGGGCGATCTCGCCGCGGTTGGCGACCAGCACGTTGGTGATCGGGGGGTTGGTGATCGGGGGGTTGGCGGTACCGCGCCGGTGGCCGGTGCCGCTCAGGTCGTCGGTGCCGCTCAGGTCGTCGGTGGTCATCGCGGGAAGCTCCCTCACATCCGGAAGACGCCGTAGCCAGGTGCGCCCTCGACCGGCGCGTTGTGGATCGCCGAGAGGCAGAGCCCGAGCACGGTGCGGGTGTCGCGCGGGTCGATCACCCCGTCGTCGTAGAGCCGGCCGGACAGGAACACCGGCAGCGACTCGGCCTCGATCTGCTGCTCCACCATGGCCCGGATCGCGGCGTCCGCGTCCTCGTCGTACGGCTGCCCCTTCGCCGCGGCCGACTGCCGGGCGACGATCGACAGCACCCCGGCCAGCTGCTGCGGCCCCATCACCGCCGATTTGGCGCTCGGCCAGGCGAACAGGAACCGCGGTTCGTAGGCGCGCCCGCACATGCCGTAGTGCCCCGCCCCGTACGAGGCGCCCATCAGCACGGACAGGTGCGGCACCCGCGAGTTGGCGACGGCGTTGATCATCATCGCGCCGTGCTTGATGATGCCGCCCTGCTCGTAGTCCTTGCCCACCATGTAGCCGGTGGTGTTGTGCAGGAACAGCAGCGGAACGGCCCGCTGGTTCGCCAACTGGATGAACTGGGCGGCCTTCTGCGACTCCTGGCTGAACAGAACGCCCTGGGTGTTGGCCAGGATGCCGACCGGGTAGCCGTGCAGACGGGCCCAGCCGGTGGCGAGGCTGGCGCCGTAGCGCGGTTTGAACTCGTCGAAGTCCGAGCCGTCGACGATCCGGGCGATCACCTCGCGCGGGTCGAACGGGACCTTGAGATCGCCGGGCACGATGCCGAGCAGTTCCTCCTCCGCGTACTTCGGCGGCTCGGCGAACCGGTCCGGATCGGGACCCGGCTTGCGGTGGTTGAGCCGGGCGACGATCCGGCGGGCCAGCCGCAGCGCGTCCGGCTCGTCCAGCGCGAAGTGGTCGGCCAGGCCGGAGACCCGGGCGTGCATCTCGGCGCCGCCGAGCGACTCGTCGTCGGACTCCTCGCCGGTGGCCATCTTCACCAGCGGCGGTCCGCCGAGGAATACCTTGGCCCGTTCCTTGACCATCACGGTGTGGTCGGACATGCCGGGCACGTAGGCACCGCCGGCCGTGGAGTTGCCGAAGACGACGGCGACGGTGGGGATCCCGGCGGCGGAGAGCCGGGTGAGGTCGCGGAACAGCGCGCCGCCGGGGATGAAGATCTCCTTCTGACTGGGCAGGTCGGCGCCGCCGGACTCGACCAGGTTCACCAGCGGGAGCCGGTTGGTGAGGGCGATCTCGTTGGCCCGCAGGGCCTTGCGCAGGGTCCACGGGTTGGAGGCGCCGCCGCGCACGGTCGGGTCGTTGGCGGTGATCACGCACTCGACGCCCTCCACCACGCCGATGCCGGTGACCAGCGCGGCGCCCACCGGGTAGTCGCTGCCCCAGGCGGCGAGCGGGGAGAGTTCCAGGAACGGCGAGTCCTCGTCGACCAGCAGCTCGATCCGCTCACGGGCGAGCAACTTGCCGCGCCCGCGGTGGCGTTCGACGTACTTGGGTCCGCCGCCGGCCAGGGCCTCGGCGTGCTCGCCGTCCAGGTCGGCGAGTTTGGCGAGCATCGCCTCCCGGGACGCGCCGTACTCGGCGCCGCCCGGGTCGAGGTGGGTGGGCAGGACGGTCACAGCAGGGCCTCCGGGATGTCGAGTCGGCGCGAACGCAGCCACTCCCCCAGCGCCTTCGCCTGCGGGTCGAAGCGGTGCTGGGCGGCGACGCCCTCGCCGAGCAGGCCGGTGATGGTGAAGTTGAGCGCGCGGAGGTTCGGCAGGAGGTGCCGGGTGATCGGCAACTCCGCCGTTTCCGGCAGGAGTTCGCGGAGCAGCTCGGTGCTGAGGGTGCGGGAGAGCCACTGCCAGCCGGGCTCGTCCCGGGCCCAGACGCCGAGATTGGCGTCGCCGCCCTTGTCGCCGCTGCGGGCGCCGGCCACCAGGCCGAGCGGAGCCCGACGGGTGGGCCCGGGGTCCGCTCCGCCGGACACCGACGCCTCCGCCTCCGGGCCCTCCCGGGCGGTGGCGGTTGCACTGGCGGTGGCGGTGGCACTTGCACTGGTCGTGGCAGTGGCAGTGACCGGCGCGGGCGGGACGGCCACCCGGCGCCCGTCCGGCAGGACGGCGGTGTGCTCGACCTCCCCCGCCCCGATGTGCGCGGCCTCGAACACCCCGTACGGCGCGCCCGGCCCCGGCGGGGCGGTGAGATGGAAGCCCGGGTACCCGGCCAGCCCCATCTCGACTGCCACCCGGCCGAGTTCGCGTCCGACCCGGGCCGGGTCGGCGTCCCTGGCGGTGAGCCGCAGCAGCGCGGAGGCGGCCTCCTCGGTGTCGGCGTCGGCGTGGTCGGTGCGGGCCAGTGTCCACCGCAGTCCGGCCGGCCGCCGGTCGGCCGCCAGCCCGTCCTCGAACTGCCGCCGCACCAGGGCGGCCTTGGCCTCGATGTCGAGCCCGGTGAGGACGAACACCACCTCGTTGCGGTGGCCGCCGAGCCGGTTGAGCCCGGCCTTGAGTGTGGGCGGGGGCGCCTCGCCGCGCACTCCGGAGATCCGCACCCGGTCCGGCCCGTCCGCGGTGAGCCGGACGGTGTCCAGGCGCGCGGTGACGTCCGGGCCGAGGTAGCGCGGACCGTCGGTCTCGTAGAGGAGTTGGGCGGTCACGGTGCCGACGGTGACCGCGCCGCCGGTGCCCGGGTGCTTGGTGATGACGCTGGACCCGTCCGGGTGCAGCTCGGCGAGCGGGAATCCGGGCCGGGTCACGTCGTGCTCGCGGAAGAACGCGTAGTTGCCGCCGGTGGCCTGGGCGCCGCACTCCAGCACGTGCCCCGCCACCACGGCACCCGCGAGCGCGTCCAAGTCCTCGGCCCCCCAACCGAAGTGGGCGACGGCCGGGCCGACCACCAGCGCCGCGTCGGTGACCCGCCCGGTCACCACCACATCGGCGCCGCCGCGCAGGCACTCGGCGATCCCGAACGCCCCCAGATAGGCGTTGGCCGCCAACAGCCCCTCGGGGAGACCGAGTTCCTTGCCGCGCGGCAGCAGATCATCACCCTCGACATGGCCGACGGCCGGATCCAGCCCCAGACTCTTCGCCAACTCCCTCACGGCGTCCGCCAGTCGCGCGGGATTCAGCCCACCCGCGTTGACCACGATCCGCACCCCGCGCTCCAGCGCGAGTCCGAGGCACTCCTCCAGCTGCCGCAGAAAGGTCTTCGCATAGCCGAGCGAGGGGTCCCGCAACCGGTCCCGCGCCAGGATCAGCATCGTCAGCTCGGCCAGGTAGTCGCCGGTGAGCACGTCCAGCGGCCCACCGGTGAGCATCTCCCGCATCGCCGAGAACCGGTCCCCGTAGAACCCCGAAGCGTTCCCGACCCGCAGCACCGCCCGGTCACCCACCCGGGCCTCCGACCCCACGCGCACGCCTACCCCCAGAGGTGGCCCAACGATCGCCGTCGGTGAGCACACTGACACCCACCGGGAGAAAAAGCAATCACGCCTGCTTGTTTTTCTCCCGGCCCCCGGGCGATCAAGGCGCTCGCGTTGTGACTGTCAGCGATAGTTGGCGGTTGTCATCGGTAGTTGGCGACCAAGGCGAGCACTAACCCTGAGTCACCGACCCTGGCGCGGCGAGCTGTGCTCAGCGGAGGACGCCACCCCGTGTCACAGTTCATACGTATCAGCACCCGCGATGGTGTCGACCTGCCATCCTCATTGGGCTGTCCGATCGGGAGTCATGCGAGGAGGCCAGGAGTGGGATGGGGAGCTGGCGGGCTGGGCCAGGGGCCGCTGGGGGTACTGGGAGAGACATATGACCAGTTGCTGTCGCTGTCAGGTCTGACCGAAGCGCAAATCAACGCGCTAGACCTTGCAGGACTGCACGAGGCACTTTCGCGGGTCAATGACGCCATCGCCCGCCCTGATCAATTTCCGAAAATTAACTTCGCAGCGCACAGCGGAAAGATCTCATCGATCCTCGCCGACCGCCCCGCTGAAGGCGCGATGGGGGTACTTCCCCTTCTTCTGCACCGCAAGCGCCTAATCCTGGAGCGGATCACCGAGCTGCGAAGCCAGGAGAAGATCAGTGGCTTGCGCGAGCTCATTGATCGGATTCCAGACGAGGAGACCAAGCAAGCTCTTAGCGAGCGGCTGGCAGCTCTTGAGGTGGCTGCCTCCGAGGTGGAGCATCTGGATCGCGATGCAACAGTACAACAGAGCGAACTTGAGTTTCGGCGGGAGCGGGAGCTTGCGGAACTGAGAATGCAGCTGTCCGAGCGCCGCTGGAAGCTACGTTCAGCACAGCTGGCGCGCGAATCGGTGGCCCCGATGATCGGTGCTGCGCTTCTCGTGGGCCTTGCGATCACCCTCATCATTGCAATGTTTACAAACGTTGAAGTATCCGCGCTCATAAGCAACAGCTTCCTGATCGTCCTGGGATACTTCTTCGGTCAGACGAGCTCCGACCCCCGATCGCGCCGACAGGACAGCAGCGATAGGGATGGCACCTGACCGAATTTACAGACTCAAATGAGCTAGCAGCTGGACGGACATCCATTAAATGTGACCGTTGGCGACAGTGTCGATCAGCAACCGCTGGTTCCGATCACATTCGGAGATCCATTCCTCCATGCGAATGGGACGTGCTGTCCTGTGAGTCATGGGTACGGAAGTCGGGCTCGGGATTCGTTCGGATGTGTGCGGCCTTGATTCTCTGATCAGGCCATACGCGGGTGAGGCGGCGGTCCGGGACCGGCTGCTGCTTGACGGCGGCCGGGCCAGCCGGTGGGCGACGTCGTGGACGATTGACGGTGATCAGGTCGTCTGGCCGGTGCGGGACTTGGGGTCGGTGGCGGTGTTGTCGTCGCAGCCCGTGCGGCGGTTCACGTGGCTGCCGCGGCAGTTGCACCGGCCTGGGCTGGAGTTCCTGGTGTCGACCGGGCGGATGCATGGCTTCGAGTCGTTGGAGGAGCGCTCGCTGCTACTGGTGCTGGACTTCGTCGGGGTGGCGGAGGTGTTGCCGCAGCCGTTCCGGTTGGACTTCGAGCACGTTGGCGGGCGGTCGGCGCACGTTCCGGACTTCCTGGCGGTGATGCCGGACGGCGGGCGATGGGTGCTGGACGTTCGGCCCGTCGGCCTGATCCGGGACGACGACCTGGTGAAGTTCGCCGCGACGCGGGAGGCCACGGCGATCGCCGGGTGGCGCTACAGCGTGGTGGCGGGGTGGCGGCGGCACGTGCTGGGCGTGGTGGACGCGCTGTCGGCCCGGCGGCGGCCGCGTTCGGACCGGCTCAGGCTGCAGCCGTTGCTGCTGGAGCGGGCCGAGCAGGGGCCGCTTAGGTTCGGTGACCTGGTCGGTTCGACTCCGTGGCCCGCTCCGGCCCGGGCGGAGGCAGTCCACCTGCTCTGGCACCGCCGTCTGGGCGTCGACCTGGCCGCGCCACTGGGCGACGGCTCGCTGGTCTGGGCCGGCGGCGACGCGGCGGCTGCGGGAGGCGAGTCGTGACCCGCGGCATCCTGGTCCTGGCACCCGGGTCGGCCGTCGAGGTCGACGGGGTGGAGTGGACGGTCGAGGTGGTGGAACCGCAGGTCGGCCGCATCGTGCTGGCCGGCGCGGACGGCAGCCGCGAGCGCCGGTCGCTGCGCTGGTTGGTCAACCACCCAGGCGTCCGGCCTGTCCTGGCTCCCGGGGCGGCCCCGGTTCTCAGCGGCCGACAAGGCGTCGCCCTGAGCGACCTGACCGAGGAACAGCTGATCCGGGCCCGGATCAGGGCCAAGCACGTGCTGGAGGCCGAGATCGGCTTCCGGGCGGACACCCGTCGCGGGCCCTGCCGGGCGAGCCCCGACTCGCCTACGACCCGGAGAAGACGTCGGTGGGCGAGCGGCGCCGGGCCAAGGCGGCCGAGGTCGCGGCGATGCCCGCAGTCGAGGCCGCCGCGCTGGGCATCCGGTTCATGAGCGAGCGGACGCTGGAGCGCCTGGCCGGGAAGAGCGGCCGTGAGCTGGTGCTAGCCTGCGCGGACGGCCGGTGGACCCGGGCCGGAGGCGGGCATCCGAGTGTCACGGCGGAAGTCCGGGAAGGGATCTTCGCGGTCCGGCAGGAGTCGCTGCGGCGGTCCCGGATGACCATGGCCGCGAGGCACCGGCTGCTGCACCAGTACGTCAACGAGGTGTTCCCCGACTTCCCGCTGGAGGACGTGCCGTCCCGCAACACGTTCGTCGCGGTCTGGCGGGAGTGGTTCGGCCCTGACGGCGCGCGCCAGCGCTACGTCCGCACCGCGCAGACGGCGGAGACCGGACAGCGGGTGGTCGTTCACCGGCCGGGCCAGGTGGTCGCGCTGGACTCGACGCCGCTGCCGGTGAAGGTCCGCGAGTCGGTGTTCGGCGAGCCGGCGTCGGTGGTGCTCTCGATCGCGCTGGACCTCTACACGCACTCGCTGGTCGCGTTCCGCCTGACGCTGGTGTCGGACACCTCGGTGGACATCGCGATGCTGCTGCGGGACGTGATGCTGCCGCTGCCGATGCGCGAGGGCTGGGGCGAGGAAATGGAGTGGCCCTACCCGGGCGTCCCGGCCTCCGTGGTCGCGGAGTTCGCGGGCCACCGGGTCGCCGCGCTTCCGTTCTTCGCGCCGGAGACGGTGACCACCGACCACGGCGGCCCCTACAAGAACCACCACCTGGTCGACGCCCAGCAGGTCCTGGGCTGCAACATCCTGCCGGCTCGCGCTCTGCGGGCCAGCGACAAGTTCGCCGTCGAGCGGGCGTTCTCCTCGATCAAGACGCTGCTGCTGGAACACCTGCTGGGCTTTACCGGCACCGATGTCGCCGACCGGGGCACCGATCCGGAGGCGGACGCGCTGCTGACGATGCCGCAGATGGAGCACGTGATCGCGACCTGGATCGTCAAGGTCTGGCAGAACCGCGTGCTGGGCGAGTACGCGCCGGCCTGGGGCCCGGGCGAGGAGCACAGCCCGAACTCGCTGTTCGCCGCCGCCGCCGTGCAGGGCGGGCTCGACCTGGAGATCCCCTCGCCCGAGCTCTACTACCAGCTGCTACGCGGCCACCACGTCAAGATCCACCAGGGCCGCGGGGTGAAGATCCGCGGGCTCTACCACCACCACCCGGTGCTGGAGGAGGACCGCTTCCGCGGCCCGTCCTCGCGCGGTGGCCAGCACAAGGGCCGGTGGCTGGTCCGCTCGGACCGGCGCGACCGCCGGTCCGTGTTCTTCGAGGACCCCGACGAGCCGAACCGCTGGCACACTCTGCGCTGGACCGGCCTGCCGCCCGAGGGCGAGGTCCCCGCGTTCTCCGACGCGACCGCCACCAGCCTGCTGGCCGAGGTCCGCGCCCGCGGCATCTCACCGCGCACCGACACCGAGCTGCTGCCCGTCCTGCTGGAGATCCTCGGCTCGGCGATCCCGGTCGAGAAGTGGCCGTCCCGGATGACCAAACGCGAGAAGACCGGCCGCTCGCGCCGCACCGCCCAGGCCGCGGCCGCCGCGACGGACCGACCCGCACCCGCGGAGACGCCCGCTCCCCCTGCGGACAACGTGGTGGCCTGGCCCGTCGAGGCGGCGGCGGTCGACGCCGCAGTCGATGCCGAGCGCCGCCGGCTGCGGGAGGCGGGCGTCGTCCGCGCTCCCGTCCCGCCTCCACGGCTGGGCGACAGCCTGCGGCGCCGCCGCTTGTTCGCCCTGCCGCCCGATGACGGCTCCGAGGCAAGGGAGAGTCGTGACCGACCCCATCGGGCAGCCGCATCCGCTCGGCGCGATCCTGGCCGGCAAGCCGCCACGGCGCGACACCTTCGACGGCTGGCAGCACTACCGCGCCAACCGCCGGGCGTTCGTCCCCGCGCCGGTGCTGACGCTGGACCAATGGCGGTCCCTGAGCCCCCGCCAGCGGGCCCTGCACGATCTGCACCGGACGGCGACGCACGCCAACCTGCCGCTGCAGGAGACGCCGATGGCGCTGAAGGTCTCCCGCCTGCTGTCCCGGCGAATCCTCGGCAACGCGCTGCAGCGGACGGCGGCGACCTGGCCGGGGGTGATCGTTGGCGGATGGGGCTACCAGGGCAAGACCGAGACGGCCTGCGAGGTCGCCGCGGAGTTCGAGGACACCTGGCTGGAGATGAACGACTTCGTGAATCCCGGCCTCCAGCGCGGAGTGCGGGCCCTGCACGCCCCGGTCGCCTACGTCCAGACGCCCGTCAAAGCGACACCGAAGAGCACCTGCGAGGCGATCCTGGCCTTCTTCGGCGCTTCCACCGAGAACATGACGCTGCCCCAGCTCATCCGTCAGGTCGCCGGGGCCCTGGACGACCACGGCGTCCTGGTCCTGATCCTGGACGACATCACCCGCCTGCGGCTGCACCGCGTCGACGACCAGGACACCTTCGACCTGGTCCGGGCGTTCATGAGCATGAACGTCACCCTGGTGCTCGTCGGCGTCGACATCGTCGGGTCCAACCTGCTGCGACGGGCCAGCTGGGACAAGCGGAGCCGGCAATGGGCGATGCCGCCCGCAGCAGGAGGCCGCGTCCACGGCCTGGAGATCACCCAGACCGAGCGCTGGTTCGACTTCGTCGAGATGGAGCGTTTCCGTTCCACCACGCCCGCCCAGATCCAGGCGTTCCACGACCACCTCGTCGGTCTGGAGTCCTCCCTGCGGCTGTTCAACGCGGCCCCGGGCATGCTGACCGGCGGCAGCATGCCGGAATACCTCATGCGCCGCACCAACGGCGTCATCGGCATGCTCGACCGCCTGCTCCGCGGCGGCGCCGACGAGGCGATGGACAGCGGCAGGGAACTGCTCGACGAGGAACTGCTCGACCGCATCGTCGTGAGTCTGGACGACCCCGGCCGCGACCCCGGCGCCGGCGAGGTCCCCAGGTCCCGACAGCCCCCTCGGCTCCGGCAGCGGCCCGCAAACCCAAGGCCACGGGACCCGGCCGCGGGGGGCGCAACACGGTCTTCGACGACGACGGCCCCCTGCCCGCGCAGGCAGGGGCCTGACCGGTGGACGACATGCCTGCCACCCCACTGCCCCGCAGCCTGGAGCCACTGCCGGGCGAGAGCCTGACCGGCTTCGTGCTGAGGCTCTCCCACCGCCTGGACCTGCGGCCGACCCAGGTCATTGACCTCACCGGCCTGGCCACGCCCGGTATGACAAAGGCCGCCCGCGCGCCCGCCCGGCTCCTCTTCATACTCGAAGCCGGTGCTCAGGCCCGGTTCGCCCGGCTGGCCCGGCTGAGCAGGGAGGAAGTCAACCAGCTCACGCTCTGGCGCTGGGCCGCCCACTACCCGCCGATCGCCGACGCGGCCGGGCGGCAGGGCGAGTGGACCAGGCTCCGCTTCCTGAACCGGGAGTGGGTGCTCCCGACGTCCACCCGCTACTGCCCGCAGTGCCTCGCGGGCGACGCCAGCGACATCCAGCGCCAGCACGGCGGGCCCTGGAAGCTCGAATGGCGCCTGTCCATCGTGTTCGCCCGCCTGGAGCACAACCGCCTTCTTGCGGACGTCTGCCCGGGCTGCCGCCTCCCGGCCCTGACCGGTGGCTCCACGACCAGCTCCATCGGCCACGGCCTCATCCCCGGCCCCGGCCGGCCGATCCTGCACCCCGCGCAGTTCCGGAACATTCCCGACAGCGAAGCCCGAGGAGTGCCCTGCGGGACCCGGCTCGACTCGGCCGAGATCGCAACTGCCGCCCTCGCCCCGGAACAGGCCGCCCTCCAGCGCAGACTGCTGGAGATGCTCTCGCCGGGCGCCGATCCTGCCGCGTCGTTCCATGCCTTCGCCGACCTGCGGGCCGCTGCCGCGATGATCACCGCAACCTGGCCGAAGGCCGCCGCCCGCTCGCAGCTCCTGGAGAGCGAAGGCGACTTCACAGTCCAGGGACTTCCCTATCCCAGCAGGCGTCTCCCAAGGAAGACCGGAGGCCGCTGGGGAGGGGCCCCGCACACCAGCCAGGCCGCCGCCTGCGTTCTCCGCCTTGCGGACGGCCTCGTCACGCTGCCGGCCATCGAGCTCCGCCAGGCGATCAGCGATCTCATGACGACAGCACCCAGCCTGCACGCGCCCGAATGGGGCCGGACCTGGGCACTCGTCCGCGACGACTGTTCGCCGTCGTTCCAGCGCGAGCTTCAGCAGGGGTCCCGACGTCGATTCTCTCCGGCCGTCCAGGAGGTCGATACCAGCCTGGTGATCCCCGTCCGTCAACGCGGCTACCTACCCGACCACATCCCGCAGCGACTCCCCCGCGAATGGATTGAGATCCTCCTGGTCAACGGGGCTCCCCGCACGATCGGAGACGTCCTCAGCCGCTTCCGTCGCGCCGCGGCAATCCACCTTGTCCAAGCCACGGACGGCACCACGACAGCCGACGCCGCACGGTTCCTCGGTTTCCCCCGACACGAACCGCCGCCCGGCCTCCTCGCCCTCACGCCCACCGCGGACCATCCCTGGACCGAGAAGCACGTCACCGAGCAGCTGCCGGAGGCGTTCGAGGCCCTGGCCCTTTACATCGCCGGCCAGTCACATCCCGTTGACTACCACGAACGGCGCCAGCAACTCGCCTTCTGGCACCTTCCCCAAACCGACTGGGAGAACATCACCGGGCAACTGCCCCCACCCCGCCAGACAGGGCACCGCTACGGCGACAAGCTGCACCGCGAATGCGCCTCGGCCTACATCTGGGCCCGGACAACCAGCGGCGAGTGGAGATACGCACCGATCTTCCGGCCGCCGCTGTCCCCGGTCGCGCTCCACATCAACCAGCCCAGCGTCCGGCACGCGCTTCTCCGACTCATCGACAAACGGCGCGATCGCTACTACACCGCGCTCCGCCAGGCCCTGAACGAGTACGCCCAGGCACTCGCCGCCCCGCCCACACCGTCAGACGATCACCGTCTGTCATCACCAAGCGGAATGCCCGCCAACTACCACTGACAAATCCCTCCGCGACCTCCACAGACGCACAGGCCATCCGCCAACTACCGATGACAGTCACACGCGTTGTGACTGGCAGGGATAGTTGGCCATTGGCGGAGATAGTTGGCCAGGGGGCGATCAAGTAACTGTGAGTTACGAACAGGTTCGGAGATCCACCACCGGCCCGCACGCGGGGGTGGTGTCGTATGCCCATGGGTACGGAGACTGCACCCCGAGTCCGTTCTGACGAGTGCAACTTGGTCCATCTGATCGCGCCGTACGGCGGTGACAGCGCCTGTCGACCTTCCACTTTCTGCGACAATGCATCCTAACTCGCGAGCCGAACATGGCTTCACGGCTAATTATTTGAGGAGTCGGAAGCGCGGTTGAACAGCCCATGCCCGCAGAAACTCTGCCGTGCCGAAAACAGTCGGCCACGGGCTGCCCGTCATAGCGAGCACACCCGGAAGACCCGCCACCACGTCAACCTGGTCATCCAGTAGCTCAGCACTAGCGACGCCGCCGACCACGTCCATGATGGCGGCCGTCAACAGGGCCGTGGTGATGTGATCGATCGGCCTATTGCATCCGGCGATGACGTCCACTGCGTGTGTCGGGCTGAAGCCAATGAGCGGTTCCAGGTTGGGGCCATCCGCGTGCTCGGCCTCGAAAATCTCCTCGTCCCCGATTCCGGGCCCCATGATGTGAACCAGAAATGGCCGGCGCCCGTCGACTTCGCCCAGGTCCGTGACGCCGATCCGATCGGCGACTACGTTGAGGTCGTAGCCACCAGGACGCTTCTCCACGAACCAGGCCGACGAGCCCACCAAGACATCCCGGAGCCGCTCGACTGTCGCGGCAGGAACCGCCTCGGCCAACTCAATCACCAATACTGGACCACTCACAGCGGGAGCCTACTGAACTTGCACTCCTGACATTGTCGGGGCACTGACTCCTGTGCCCAGGTAAGTGCAAGGTCGCGCGCTCAGATGGTGTCCTCGCCTGGGGTCATGTCGTACTCGTCCACGTCGAGCTCGGCGTCGACTGCGGCGAGGAAGTCCAGGACATCGCGCTCCAGATGCCAGCCGAAGAGGTTGGGCGTGTCGGGAGCGTCCGGGTGGCTGGGCGATTCGTCGTGGTCGGTGTCGTTGAAGTAGCGCACGACCTGCAGGACTGCCCCGCCGCCGCCATTCGCCAGTTGGCCCACGAGCTCGGCTACGCGGGCCGTGTGGGGCCGGAGCCTGCAGAGGAGCCGGGCGATCTGTTCGTCGACGCTCAGGCCGGGCTCCCGGCAGACGACCTTCCAGCGGTGGCTGGCGGGAATCGCCTTCGGCTCGGTGAAGCGGCTGCCGCGGACGGACACTTCGTCAGGGGTGATGCCCAGTTGCGAGGTCATCTCGTCGGCGGAGACGTATTGGCTGAACAATGCGAAGTACGCGTACTGGCGGAGAGGCATCCGGGGATGATAGCGGTGCTAGGAGCGCGCGCCGAGCGGGATTTATGCAGGTGGTCCCAGGGTCGGCGGAGACGCGAGTTCGGCGTCACCTGAGCAGTCCCCTTCGCCGCAGCTGCAGCCACGTGGGACCATCCGGTCATGCGTCTGATCGCCGATGGGACCACAGCCGCCTCACGCTTGGTGCTCGTGAACGAACTCGAAACCGATGACGGATACGCCTTCGAGCTGGACAGCCCACTGTTCTTGGCAGTTGGCGATCGGGTCGGCTTCGAGGCCGGCAACCTCGTCGTCGCTCGCGCGAGCGGTGAACGGATCCGGCGCGCTGGCTTCTGGTCCACGCGCTGCCGGATCGGCAATTGCCGCCCCGCCACCACCTCTTGAGCTCGATGTCGGGCTCACGAAGGTGGCCGCAGCCACCGACGCGCTGCGGCAAGATTCACCTCGGCGTCATCGCTCCATGAGCAGACCTCCAGCCACGACAGGTAGCCTCCCTGCGCGAAGACCAGGACTTCGCCAGGGCACTCGCCGGATTCAGTGAAGAGCTGTGCATCAGCCGCTACCACGGTGCCGGGGCCGGTCGGTGCGGGCTCCACCTCGCTGGTGTCGAGCTCGAAATAGGCGGTACCGCACCCGCATGTGCAACGGGATTTCACGCTGAGTCGTGGAACCTGCTGTCGGAGCGCAACGTGAACTGGTTGGTCCGTACTCAGGACGCGCTCAAGCACATCGGCTACGTCATCGGGCAGGCTCTCGGTCATTCCGCCACCGTAGCTGACCAGCGCATTCTGGCTCCGGCCAGTCCCGGCTCGTTGAGCGTGGGGCAGCCTGGGCGCGAACGTCCAGCGCCAGGTCGGTGCCCGCGAGGCGGCCACCGGTGACCTCCGGTCGGCGCTACAGCGCCTTCAACTTTCGCAGCAGTCATGGCCAGCTGGCCAACCGCAGCCTCCGCTACCTTCCGTGATCGAGTACCCACGGCATTGGCCAGCTATCGCTGCCCAAAGTGGCCAACCATCACTGCCAACTCACCCCACCACCCGCACAGAGCACGCGTTGACTGGCCGACTATCCCTGCCAGTCACACACGTCTCCACGGGAACACCGGTTGCCCGCCCTCACCCGGCCGGACGAGGGCTCCGGGACCGGAGGACGAGCTTCGGCCTTCCCCGCCGACGCAGCACGCCGCCCCGGAGCTGCCGTCGCCCCGCGTGCAGCGACCGGGCCGGATCGTGACACATTCCGGCAGGTCGCGCGCATCTCCCTCGGCCTGCGGGTCAGGGCCCCTGACGGCGGGTCGCAGCCGTCAGGGGCCCTCGTCGCCCGGTCAGTCGGAAGGGGTCGTCGGGCACGAGAAGACGGGCGCGTCGGGCTTCGCGCCGGACGCGCTCAGCCTGGCGAAGCCCTTCAGCGCGGGGGAGAACGCCAGGGTGGCCTGGACCGTCGCCCGCAGGGCGGTGGGGCGGTCGAAGCCGGTCGCGTCGTACGGGACGGCGCCGCGCTGATCGGCGGGCGCGCCGCAGCGCAGTTGGCGCGGCTCCAGCCACTTGAGGGCCCGGTAGCCGCCGCTGGAGCCGACGGTGAAGAGGGTGTGGGAGACCCGGCCGGTGGTCACGGCGTTGGGCTCGGTGGCGCCGGGGGACACGAAGCCGCCGTCCGGACGCTGCCGGTTGACCAGCCAGCCCGTCGCGTGCCCCGAGGAGCCGGCGGGGTTGCCGGCGTTGTAGCCCTGGATGCCGAGCGCGGTGGCGTCGGGATCGCCGGTGCAGGTGGCCGGGCTGCCGAAGGAGACGGGATAGCCGCCACCGCTCGGCACGCACTGCGCGGCGCCCAGGAAACTGCGGGCGATCGACGGGACGCCCGCCGCGGTGCGGGAGAGGGCGATCAGGGCGAACGACTGGCTGGCGATGTCGCTGCGGTCGCCCGCCTGCGTGCGGTCGGCGAAGCGGCCGTTCGGGGCCATCAGCGAGCGGAGGCGGGCGACCAGGTCGACGCCGCCGAAGTCCGTCGGATCCAGCCCGCGGACCTGGGCGAGCAGCAGCAGCTTCGCGGTGGGGCCCGCGTACGCCTCGGTGGTCCCGTCGCCCAGGTAGTCGGCGAGGACGTCGGGGCGGGCCAGCCAGGCGGTGGCCCGGGCCGCGGCGTCGTCCGCGACGGCCGCCGCGGCGAAGGCGAGCACGGCCTCGACGGTGAGGTCCTGGTCCGGGCGGACGGTGCCGTCGACGATCCTCTCGAAGTGGTCGCCGTCGACGAGTTGGCGGGCCAGCCAGCCGGCCGCCGCCTCCCTCGGCACGGAGGTCGTGCCCGGGACGGCCGAAGCGGACGAGGCCGGCAGAGCGGACGAGGCGGGCTGAGCGGGCGCGGCGAGCGCGGGGGCGGTCGGGAGGGACACGACGGCGGCGGCCAGCGCCGGTGTCGCGAGCAGGCGGAAGAGCCGGTGGCGCAGGGGCATGGGGTGCCTTTCCGGGCGCTGGGCACGGGAGTTCCGCCGGGCGGGGCGCGACCCGGCGAGCCCCGTCGTCGGAGGCTTCGTCCGACGGTCCATCATGTTCGCGCGGCGGAAAGAGGGTCAAGGCTCCTCCGTGTCCGGATGAGGACGGCCGGGAGGGGATCGTCCGCAGACGACCACCCCGGATCCGACCGAACGGCAGAGCCCGGGGCACCACCCCGTCGGACCACTACCCGGCCAGGCGCGCCAGGGCCAGGGAGTGCGCGCGGTCGAGTGCCTGCGCGGCGTCGCAGGGGACATCGGGGCGGACGCCGGTGCCCTCCCAGTTGGTACCCGAGACCGGGTTGACCGCACGGGCGATCGGCACGCTGAGCTCCAGGTTCGGGTGCACCGTCCAGCCGTTGCGCGGGTGGGCGCCGCCGCGGGTGGTCTCGCCGACGATCTCGGCGCGTCCGAGCTGCTGGAGGTCGTAGGCGAGCTCCTCGCCCGCGGAGAAGGTGTTCCCGCTGGTCAGGACGTAGAGCGGCTTCTCGGCACCGAAGCGGGCGCCCGGCACGAACGCGGGCGTCCAGGACTGCTCGGCCACTTCGCCCTGGCGCTTGAGCATGGTGTTCAGATGGGTGCGGCCGGCGAGCAGGTGGGCGCAGACGAAGGCCACCGTGCCCGGATCGCCGCCGAGGTTGCGGCGCAGGTCCAGGACGAGCGCACTGGCCGGCGCCACCAGCGTGAGCGCCGCGGTCAGCGGCTGCGCCGCCCAGTCCAGCGGGAACATGTGGGACGAGATCTCCAGCACCGCGACGCCGCCGTCGAGCAGTTCCACACGCGGAACGCCACCCAGGGACGCGTCGAAACTCCGCCGCATCTCGGCGAGCACGGCCTCGCCCTGCCCGGGCGGCACCGGCACGGCGTGGTGCTTCAGGGCGAGGTGCAGGTCGCCGTTGACGGACCGCAGGTCCTCGGTGATCGCGTCGGCCAGCTCCTCGGCGGACCCGGCCGGGTAGGCGTCCTCGGCGTTCCGCCGCCTCAGCAGGTCCGCCAGTTCGCGGGCGACCTCGGGGAAGACGTAGTGCTCGCGGACCAGGTCGGCGACCGACTCGACGACGGCGGCGGTGTCCAGCGCGGGTGCTGATGTGGTGGAAGTCATGGGAGGGAGTGAATCAGCGGCTTGCCAAAGCGTCAAACATACTTAACGCTTGATCGGGTGAGCCATCAATCGGACGAGAGCGTCCAACGGATCAGCACGCCTCGGCAGCACACCGCACTCGCCCACCCCACGCGTCAGCGTCTGCTGTTCGCGCTGAGCGGCGGACCGTCGACGATCAGCCGGCTGGCCGCGCAGCTGGGAGTGAACAAGGGCAGCGTCTCCCACCACCTCGGGGTGCTGGGCGAGGCGGGGCTGATCCAGGAGGCGGGAACGCGAACGGTGCGCGGCGGCACCGAGAAGTACTACCGGCGGTCCGCGGAGCGGCTCGTCGCCGCCGAGCCCCGGGCCGAGGGCACCGCCGCGCTGTTCGGTGCCGTCGCCCAGGAGCTGGAACGCTCCCCCGTCGGCCATTTGCTGACGCTTCGTCATATCCGGCTCAGCCCGGCCAGGGCGGCCCGGCTCGCCAAGGCGCTGGCCGAAATCGTCGACGGGGCGGAGGAGGAACCGGAGGGCGGGCCGGTGCACGGAGTGCTGGTGACGCTGTACCAGCAGGCCGGGCCCCAGGGGCCGGCCGGGACGTAACGGCCGGGCCTGGACGTAACGGCCGGGCCGGGGCGGCCGGGGCAAGAGGCGGCGGCCGGAAGGGGTTCACTTCGCGGAGATGCTCCACTCGCCGCCGTCGGCGGCACCCGCGGCAGTGAGGGCGGCCCAGGCGCTGCCGTCGAGCCCGAGTGTGTCGAGGAGGTAGCCGGAGATCGCGTCGGCGACCAGCGCGACGCGGGCCGGGTCCTCGTCGGTGGTCTCGGCGACCGCCTCGCCGGCGATGCCGCCCAGGGTGTGCTCGCCCTCGGCGACGGCGAGCAGGCTCTTCGGGGACGGGCCGAGGTGGTAGGCGTCGGTGAACCAGTCCGGCCCCCGGGTGGAGAGCCGCGACCGGTCCTTGCCGCCCGCGACCACCAGGGTGGGGAGGGCCATGGTGGAGTAGTCCGGCCTCATGAACGGAAGGTGCTCGACGGCGAACGGCGTGAGCGTGTCGCCGGTTCCGGTCGCGGCGATCAGCGCTCCGGCCGCGACGGCGGGATGGGAGAAGTCCTCGCCGGGGACGCCAGCGGCGTCGAGCACCCGCGCACCGAGGACGGCGCCGGCCGTCTGGGCGCCCCAGGAGTGGCCGACGACCGCGATACGCCCACGGTCGACCCGGTCCTCCAGGCCGCCCGCCCGGCGGAGCACGTGGTCGAGCCGGTCGAGGACGGCGTGGAGGTCGGCGATCCGCACCCGCCAGACGGTGCCGAAGCGCGGGTCCTCCCAGCCGATGCCGTTGCGGCGGGAGTCCAGGTGGGTGGGCTGCACGACGACGAACCCGGCCGCCGCCCAGCGGTCGACGAGGGGCTCGTACCCGTCGAGGGACCAGGCGTTGCCGTGCGAGAACACGATGACGGGAAGGTCCCGGCCCGACAGCGGGGCGGTGACCTTGACCCGCAGTTCGATGCCACGGCCGGGCGCGGGCACGACGATGGGCTTGACCGCGACGATCCGCCGGTCCAGGGGGTCTACGGGCATGGGGGACCTGCGCTTTCTCCGGGAGGGGGCTCTGCCATAATTTGGCGGAGCAGCGTTCCGCCAATCTAGCGGAACATCGTTCCGCGAGTAAAGGAGAAGCCGGTGCCGGAACCGGTCGGAGTACGTCAAGCACAGGCCCGGCGCACCCGCAGCGGCGTGCTGGCGGCGGCCGCCGAGGTCTTCGTGGAACAGGGGGTCCAGGCCCCGGTCCGGGACATCGCCGAACGCGCCGGCGTCGGCGTCGGCACGCTCTACCGGAACTTCCCGACCCGGGCCGACCTCGTCACCGCCGTCTACCGGCACCAGATCGACACCTGCGCCGCGCTCGCGCCCCGGCTGCTGGAGGAATCGGACTCCCCGTTCACCGCGCTGACCCGCTGGGCGGACGCGTTCGTGGAGTTCCTGGTGACCAAGCACGGCCTCGGCGCCGCACTGGGCTCCGGCGATCCCGGGCTGGAGAACCTCCACACCCTGATGCTCGACACCCTGGTCCCCGCCTGCGCGACGCTCCTGGACGCCTGCGCGGCCGCCGGCGAACTCGAACCCGGCATCACCGCCTACACGTTGATGCGCGCCATCGGGAACCTCTCCATCACCGGCCCCGACTACGGCCGGGCCGAGGCGACGCGCATGGTCGCCGCCCTC
This sequence comes from Kitasatospora sp. NPDC089913, assembly GCF_044748625.1. Lineage (NCBI taxonomy): Bacteria > Bacillati > Actinomycetota > Actinomycetes > Kitasatosporales > Streptomycetaceae > Kitasatospora > Kitasatospora sp. NPDC089913. The sequence continues at coordinate 157,418 of NZ_JBIVGI010000002.1, forward strand.
CTCGCGGGGTGCCGCAGCACGGCGTAGCCACGGGGAGGGGAAGGCGCTCGCAGGCCCGCTCGCCGCACCCGGGCCCCGGAGCCCGGGTGCGGCGAGCGGGCCTGCGACCGGGGAGGATGGGGGGCGGCGAGCGAGCCGGTCGCGACGACGAAGGAGAGGACCGCATGGCAGCAGTCGGGGTGCACCATCCCAAGGAGGACGCGGAATTCGACTTCGTGCTCGCGCACGTCGACGGTCCGGCGCTCCTGTACTTCTGGGGCGTGTGGGCCGCCGCCTGCAAGAGCCTGGAACCGGTGGTCAAGGACGTGGCCCGCGCGTACGCGGGCCGGGTCGCCGTCGTCCGCACCGACATCGTGCGCTGCCCGGCGGCCACCGAGCGGTACGAGGTGCTGGGCGCGCCCACCTTCGTGCTCGTCCTGGACGGCGAAGCGGTGGCCACCACGACGGAGGCGACCGACGGGGCGGGCGTCCGGGCCTTCCTGGACGCCCACCTCCGACCCGTCGGGGACGGCTGACGGACGCGGCCCGGACGGAGTCCCCGGGCCGCGGGCGAGGACCGTCCGGGCCCGGCGTCCGGCACGGAAGGGCCGACCGCGGCGGCCTTCGCGCCTAGGATCGGGCGCATGATCGTATGGCTGAACGGCACCCACGGTGCGGGCAAGACGACGACGGCCGCGCTGGTGCAGCCACTGATTCCGGACTCCCGGGTGTTCGACGCCGAGAAGGTCGGCGAGACGCTCATGGACATCACGCCGGGACTGCCCGGCACCGACAACTTCCAGCACTGGCCGCCGTGGCGGCCGCTCGTGGTGGAGACGGCGCGGCGGGTGCTCGACTACACCGGCGGCACCCTGGTGATGCCGATGACCGTCCTGGTCGAGCGGTACTGGCGCGAGATCGCGGCGGGCCTGGCCCACCACGGCATCCCCGTGCGGCACTTCGTCCTGCACGCCGACCAGGAGACCTTGCACGGGCGGATCCTCGGGGACACCGTGCTCGGCCCCTCGCCGTTCCGCCTCAGGTATCTGGAGCCCTACGCCGAGGCGGCCCGCACCTGGCTGCACGCGGAGGCCGAGGTCGTCGACACCACGCACCTCACGCCCGCCCAGGCCGCCGGGCGGATCGCGGCCGCCGTCACGAGCTGAGCCGGGCGGCGGGGTCGGAGGCGGCCTCGGAGGCGGTGCCGGAGGCGGCCTCGCCGGGCACGTCGGGGGCCGGGGGCGCGGGGCGGGTGCGCTCGGCCCAGCCCACCAGCGGCGTGGCGGCGGCGCCGAGAGCGGCGAAGAAGAGGCCGAGGAGCAGCCAGCCCGTGTGGCCGAGGCCGAGGACGGCGCCGGTCAGGACCAGCGGGGCGAGGGCCTGGCCCGCGTTGAAGCCGATGCCGAGGAGACCCTGGTACTGGCCGTGGGCGTGGTCGGGCGCGAGGCCGAAGCCGAGGGCGTAGCCGGCCGAGGACTCCCACACCTCGCCGAGGCTGTGGAGGGCCACCGCGAGCACGGCGAGCACCGGCGCCACCCAGGCGGGGACGTCGGCCGTCAGTGCCATCAGGGGGCAGCTGAGGAGGAACATCAGCCCGGCGAGGCGGAAGGCGCGCCCGCCCTGACGGGGGGTCTCCACCTTGGCCCCGAGCCTGCTCTGGAGCAGCACGCAGATGCCGCTGTTGATCGCGTAGATCGCCGCCACGGTCCAGCGCGGTGCGTCGGTGTGGGCGCTGATCCAGATCGGCAGGAGCAGCGAAACGGTCTGGTACTGCAGGCCCATGGCGCTGTAGAGGGCGACGAAGGACACGTACGGCCGGTCCGCCAGGACCGACCACTGGCGGTGCTGCTCGGGCCGGGGCAGCGGCGGGTAGGCGGGGACGCCCAGCAGGACGACCAGTGCGGCGCCGGCGAAGCTGGCGGCGTTGGCGAGGATCAGCGCGGTGTAGGCGGCGCGGGTGTCGATCTGGAGGGCGACGGCCGCGCCCAGGGTGCCCGTGACCACGCCGAGGTTGACGTAGGTCCGCAGCCTGGCCCGGAACGCGGCGGGCCGCTCGCCGCCGACCCTGGCGATGAGCGCGCCGCCCGCGGCGCCGCCCGCCGTGGCGGCCAGCCGGTCCACCGTGGCCAGCAGGACGAACACGGGCCAGCTGTCGATCAGGACGAACGCCGCCATCGAGGCGGCCTGGACCAGGAAGGCGATCAGCCAGATCACCCGCGGCCCGTACCGGTCGGCCAGGTTCCCCGCCGGTATGCCGGCCGCCAGGCCGCAGAGGCCGGCGATCGTCAGGCCCGCACCGACCTGGGTGGCGGGCAGGTGCGCCACGAGCGTGAAGTAGAGGACGGACGCGGCGTTGAAGAGGCCGTTCCCCACCCGGTTGACGAAACTGGCGACGATCAGGGCCCGCTGCGGACCGGCCTCGGACTCCTCGGACACCTTCCGGTCGGCCCCCCGCTTCATCATGATCATGCCGAGGAGGCTAACAGGGCGCCTCGGGGCACCCTCCGGCGCACCGGCCGTTCGCACACCTCGCGGTCCGTGGGCCTCTCCGGGACGGCCGTCAGGGCCGTCAGGGCCGTCAGGGCCGTCAGGGGCGTCAGGGGCGTCAGGGGCGTCAGGCCGGGACGAGGGCGTCCCACTGCTCGCGGGTCGGGCCGTCGTGCGTCGGCTCGAAGTCCGGACGGGCGGCCAGCCAGGCGGTGACGCTGCGGGCGACCTCCTCGGTCGTGTAGGCCTCGCCGGGCGTCCGGAGCAGGTGCCGCACCTGGGCGCGGGCGCGCATGACGACGGGATCGTCGAAGGCGCACGCGGCGAGCGCGGCGGCCCGCCGGTCCGTGGACTCCGCGCCCTCGGCGAGGCGCTGCCCGGCCACCCGGTCGGCCGCCACCTGCGCGTCGAACCACGGACGCAGCGTCCGCACCGACCAGTCGTGGTAACCGCCCGGGTCGGCGGCCGTCTCCTCGACGTGGCCCGCGAGGTACTGGGCGGCGCGCAGGCCGAGGGCGGCGCCGTGGCCGAGGGTCGGGTTGGTGTGGACGAGGCTGTCCCCCGCGTTGACCAGGCCGGTGACGACGGGGCCCTCGTCGTCGACGAGGGAGGTCCAGCGATTGTCCAGCCCGGCCATCGCCAGGACGTCCGACAGCGGTTCGGCGGCCAGGTCGAGCCAGGCGGCGGTGGCGGGGAAGCTGCGGGCGACGGCCTCGAACACGGCCGGGTCGGTGAGCGCGCCCCGGGTCGGGTCGGCGGTGGAGACCACCACGTTCACCGCGAAGGTGTCGTTGTCGGAGGGGAAGACCCCGGCGAGCGCGAACGGCGCGGACGAGCCGTTCCGCAGCCGTCCCGGGTCGCGGGGGCCGTCCTCCCGCACGCGGTACCAGCGGCAGAGGTAGGCGATCCGGGCGCGGTGGCTCTCGACGACGGGCGGACGGCACCCGGCCGCGACGAGCAGTGCGGGGACGGCGGAGCGACGGCCGGCCGCGTCGACGACGAGGTCCGCCGGGTGGGTGTCCGCGCCGACCGCGACGCCGGTGACCCGGGCGGGGCGGCCCGGCGCGAAGGTGAGGCCGTCGACCCGGCGGCCGCGCCGCACGTCGACGGTGGGCTCCCGCCGCACGGCCGAGGCCAGGGCGGCCTCCAGCACGATCCGGCGGGTGCGGAGGGTCACCAGTTCCTCGTCGCCGTCCCGGTGCGGCGGGTGCTCGTCGAACCAGTCGAACTCGTGGTACTCCCGGGCGCCGCGCGCCAGCAGGTCCGCGTAGACGTCGGGCGCCTCGGCGCGCAGCACCGTGCGCACCGGTGCGAGCAGGGAGTGCGGCTGGACGGCCTGCGGGACGCGGGGGCGGTCCCAGTGGAAGAAGTCCCGGTGCAGGTCCTCGCCGGCTTCGCGGGTGTCCTGCTCGAACAGCGTGACCGCGTGCCCCCGCCGTCCGAGCATGAGCGCGACCCCCAGGCCGCCGATGCCGCCACCGATCACCGCAACCCGCGCCACTGGCTCCCCTTCGCGTCGTGTTGCGGGTGGAGCCTACCGCTCGATGATCTTGGGGCGACGGCCGGGGGCGGGCGACGACCGGGGGCGGGTGATGCGGGAGGGTGATGCGGGACGGGCACGGCGACGCGGGCGCGATGCGCGACGGCCGGGACGGGACGGGACGGGACGCGACGGGCGGGACGCGTGACGGGCGGGGCGCGGTGGGGGCAGGATGAGGCCCATGTGCGGTCGATTCGTCTCCACCACCACTCCGCCCGATCTGGCGGAACTGCTGCGCGCCTCGCTCTGGCCCGCGACGGAGGCGCTCGCGCCGTCGTGGAACGTCGCGCCGACCGACGAGGTGGCGAGCGTGCTGGAACGGGTCGACCGGGAGACCGGGGAGATCACGCGCCAGGTGCGCTCGCTGCGCTGGGGACTGGTGCCGTCCTGGTCGAAGGACCCGGGCTCCGGCGCGCGGATGATCAACGCGAGAGTGGAGACCGCCGCCGAGAAACCGGCGTTCCGCAAGGCCTTCAAGGAGCGGCGCTGCGTGGTGCCCGCCGACGGGTACTTCGAGTGGCGGCCCGTGCCGGCGGCGGACGGGCGCAAGGGGTACAAGCAGCCCTACTACCTCCACCGGCCGGACGGCGGCCTGCTGCTGATGGCCGGGCTGTACGAGTTCTGGCGCGACCGCACGGCCCCCGAGGACGCGGACGCGTGGCTGGTGACCTGCACCGTGCTGACCACCGAGGCGACCGACGCGGCCGGCCGGGTCCACGACCGGATGCCGGTCACCCTCACCGCCGACACCCTGGACGCCTGGCTCGACCCGGGCGTCACCGACCCCGCCGAGGTCCGCGGCCTGCTGCACGCACCGGCGGGCGACCTGCTGGTGCGACCGGTCGCGACCGCGGTGAACAGCGTCCGCAACGACGGACCGCAGCTGCTGGACGCGGTGCCGGACCCGCTGCCGGACGTGACCGGCGGCCACTACGCCTGACCCGGCGGCGCGGCGGGCCGGCGCCGACCGGAGGTTCTAACGTCCATCCGCGTTGTTCTTAGAATGGCCGGATGGAGGACATCGACGCGATCGCGGTGCTGCAGGACCCAGTGCGGCGCCGACTGTACGAGTACGTGGTGGCGCAGGGCCGGGAGGTCGGCCGCAACGAGGCGGCCGAGGGCACGGGGGTGGCCCGCACGCTCGCGGCGCACCACCTCGACAGGCTCACCGAGGCCGGACTGCTGGAGAGCGGCAGCCGCCGGCTGACCGGCCGCTCGGGTCCGGGGGCGGGCCGGCCCGCCAAGGTGTACACCCGGGCCCGCGCCGAACACGCGGTGTCGCTGCCCGCCCGTGACTACCGCACCGCCGCCGAACTCCTCGCCGGGGCGGCCGAGGCCGCCGGGCTGGACCTCGCACTGCACGAGGCCGCGCGCCGCCGGGGGGAGGCACTGCGCGGGACGGAGCCGCCCTGCGGCGACCTCGACCGGGCGATGGAGCTGCTGGCCTCGCGCGGCTACGAACCCTACGCGGTGCGGGCCGAGGACGACGCCGACAGCGGCGCGGCGACGGCCGTCCGGATGCGCAACTGTCCGTTCCACGCCGTCGCCGAGCAGTTCCCGCCGCTCGTCTGCGGCATGAACCTCGCACTGCTGGAAGGGCTGCTGGGGACGGACGGGCCGGTCCGGGCACGGCTGGACGCGCGGCCGGGCGAGTGCTGCGTGGTGGTCGAAGCTTCTAAAAACAATGACGATTGACATAGAAACTCGGGCCGTGCTGGGATGGGGCATGACCTCGCCCCTGCCTGCCCAGCTCGCACAGCTGAACGTCGCCACGCTGCTCCACCCGATCGACGACCCGCGGATCGCGCCGTTCGTCGCACTGCTCGACCCGGTCAACGCCGCCGCCGACGGGGCGCCCGGCTTCGTCTGGCGGCTGGTCGAGGACGGCACGGACGACGCGACCGGCCTGCGCCCGGCGGGGGCGGACGTCGTCGTCAACCTGTCGGTGTGGGAGAACCAGGACGCCCTGTGGGAATTCGCCTACCGCAGCGGGCACTTGGAGGCGATGCGGCGACGGCGCGAATGGTTCGCACGGCACGTGGAGGCGCATCTGGTGCTCTGGTGGGTGCCCGCCGGGCACCGCCCGGACGTCGCCGAGGCGCTGGAGCGGCTGGCGCACCTGCGGGCGCACGGGCCCTCGCCGCGCGCGTTCACCTTCGCCTCCGCGTACAGCGCCGAGGAGGCCCGGTCGGTGACGGCCTGACGGCCTGACGGCCTGACGGCACGAACGTGCGAAGGCGCGAAGGCGCAACGGCCTGAGGGTGCAAAGGCACGACCGGCCGGGAGGAGGACCGGGTCAGACCAGCGGCAGCGCCATCTCCAGTTCGCGGGCGGCCGGGTCCAGCGGGTACGGCTTGGTGCCGCCGGTGAGTTCGAAGCCCCGGCGCCGGTAGAAGGCGGCGGCCCTGGCGTTGTCCTCGTGCACGGTGAGCAGCAGGCGCCGCGCACCCGTCTCCCGGGCCCAGGCGACGATCGCGTCCAGCATGCCGTCCGTCACCCCGCGCTCGCGGCCCCGGTGCTCCGGGTGGACCCAGACGCCGACCAGCAGCGCCGTCCCGGGCTCGGGCGTGAAGGCGATCATCGTCCCGACCCACTCCCCCGCCCCGGCGCCGTCGTCGTGCACGGCCGCCAGACCGACGCTGCCGGGCTCGTTGACCCGGCGGATCCGGGAGTGCCACTCCTCGTCGCCGTGCGCCAGTGCCGTCTCGTAGGTCTCCAGGAAGGCCATCGGGGTGTCCAGCAGCTGCGCGAGGCGCACCGCCCGCAACCGCTCCCAGTCCGTGTCCGTCCGGCCGATCCGTTCGATCCGGTAGGTCATGACGGCCCTCCCCGCAGTGGTCTCCGCTTCGGCACAGGAGCATAGGCACCCGCCCGGGACCGGCCGTCACCGGGGTATCGGTGCAGTTCAGGGGCCGGTCGGAGCCCGTCCGAGCGGATAGGGTGCGGTGGAGAACGCCGCCCCCGCGGTGGAGGCCGCCGCCCCCGCCGGCGGAGACCGCCCCTGCCGCCCCTGCCGATGGAGATCCGCCATGCCGACCGCCCACGCCGCCGCAGCGCACGATCCGTCCGGACCGTCGATCGCACGGTTCGGGCTGGGCACCGCCGCCGTCGGACGGCCCGGGTACATCACGCTCGGCCGCGATCTCGACCTCCCGGCCGAGCGCACCGTGGAGGCGCTGCGCGAGCGGACCCACGCCCTGCTCGACGCCGCTTTCGCCGCCGGTGTGCGTTACTTCGACACCGCTCGTTCCTACGGCCGCGCGGAGGAGTTCCTCGGCGCCTGGCTCGCCGCCCGGCCGCTCGCCGCGGCCGAGGTGACGGTCGGCAGCAAGTGGGGCTACACGTACACCGCCGACTGGCGGGCCTCCGGTGTGCCGGTGCACGAGGTCAAGGAGCACTCGACGGCCGTCTTCGACCGTCAGGTGCGGGAGAGCCTCGCTCTGCTGGGCCGCCGTCCGGACCTCTACCTGGTGCACTCGGTCACGCCGGACAGCCCCGCGCTCACCGATCCCGCGCTGCACGCCCGGCTGGCCGAGCTGGCCGCCGACGGCGTGCGGGTGGGCCTGTCGACCAGCGGCCCGGAGCAGGCGGCGGCGGTCCGGGCGGCGCTCGGGGTGACGGTGGACGGCCGTCCCCTGTTCGGCGCCGTGCAGTCGACCTGGAACCTGCTGGAGCCCTCCGCCGGACCGGCGCTGGCCGAGGCGCACGCGGCGGGCCTGCTCGTCGTGGTCAAGGAGGGCATGGCCAACGGCCGGCTCGCCGACCGCAACGCCACCGGTCCGGACACCGCCGCCCTGCGCGAGCTCGCCGCCCGGACCGGCGCCTCCTGCGACGCCCTCGCGCTGGCGGCCGTCGCCGCGCAGCCCTGGGCGGACGTGGTGCTCTCCGGCGCGGCCACCACCGACCAGCTCGCCTCGAACCTGGACGCCGTCGGGCTCGCCCTCGACCCCGCCGCGTCGGCCGCTCTGGCGCCGCTCGCCGAACCCGCCGAGCAGTACTGGGGCACCCGCTCGGCGCTGCCCTGGGCCTGACGGCCGCGGAGCCCGGGCCCGGGCCGGCAGCATCCCCGGGACGTCAGCGCGGGGCGCGGCGGACCGTCAGCATGTCCTGGGTGTGACCGATAGCGTAGCCGCCGTCCGGCCGGGCGAAGTGGCGTTCGACGTAGGCGGTCAGTTCGTCCCGGTCGGGCAGCCGGTCCAGCACGGCCAGGTCGGCGACGTTCACCATGAATTCCGCGACGTCCACCGCCTCCGCCAGCCGGTCGGTCCGGTAGTGCAGGTCGAGCGTCTCCAGCGCCACCGTGTGCTCCGGTCCCTGTTCCGCCAACTGCTCGGCGAGCGGCCGCAGGTCGTAGCGCACGCCGGCGAAGTGCGCGGCCATCCGCATGCAGGGGCTCTCCGGGTTCTGCAGCACGACCAGCAGCGTCCCGCCGGGCGCCACCCAGTCCAGGACCCGGCCGACGGTGCGCAGCCAGTCCCCCGGCGGCACGTAGTAGAGCACGTGGGAGAGGTGGACGAGGTCCGCCGGCCCGGGCGGTTCGGCGGCGTCGATCCGGGCCGGCAGGACGAGGGCGTCCGGGCAGACGGTGCGCAGCCGCTCGCGCATCACCGCGCTGGGCTCGATCGCCACCGTGCGCTCGAAGTACTGCGCGAGGTGGGCGGTGGTCCGGCCTTCGCCGGCGCCGACGTCCAGCAGGACCCGGCGGCGGTCCAGGCCGGTGGCGACCTCGGTCAGCCGGGCGTGGGTGAGGGGCTTCTCGTCCGTACCGGCGAGGAAGAGCTCGAACGCCCGGCGGTAGGCCGCGCCGGAGGTGTCCAGGACGCGCAGCGGGCCGGTGGCCGCGTGCGGCGGTGCGCCTACCCCCGGGGCCCGGGCCTCGCCGGCCTCCCTGCTCGTGCCCGCTCCCGTGCTGGTCGTCCCCATCGTGCGGTCTCCTCGTCGACGCGGCGTGTACGGCCGGACCAGTCCAGCGCTCCGCCCCGCCCCCGCCGCGCAGGCACGTTCCTGCCCGCGTGTCGTGGAACGCGCACCGTCCGCCGCTCCGGGGCCGTCCCCGGCCTGCGTCGACGACGCCGTGCGCCGACCCCGGCCGGACCGCCGCCGTCCGCTCACCGTGCATGTCGTGGCCACGTCCGCGATCGTCGCGCCCGGCACGCTCGGGGCGACCGGCGGGGCGCACCCCGCACCCGCCCGGCGCCTCCCGCACCACCCCGCCGGAAGGAAGACCACCACCCGTGTCCCGTACCGCCCGCCCGCGCCACTACCTGATGTGCCGTCCGACGCACTTCACGGTCGACTACTCGATCAACCCGTGGATGGAGCCGGCGAAGCCGACCGACGCCGACCGCGCCGTCGCCCAGTGGGAGCAGCTCCACGCGCTGTTCCAGGAGCTCGGCCACACCGTGGAGTTGATCGATCCGCTGCCCGGCCTGCCCGACATGGTGTTCGCGGCCAACGGCGCGACGGTGGTCGACGGCACCGCCCTGGTCGCCCGGTTCCGGCACGAGGAGCGCGCGGAGGAGGCCCCGGCGTACGTCGAGTGGTTCCGTTCGCGCGGCTACCGGGCGGTGCACCGGGCCGAGTTCACCAACGAGGGCGAGGGCGACTACCTGCTGGTCGGCGAACGCCTCCTGGCCGGCACCGGCTTCCGCACCGACCGGCGGGCGCACGCCGAGACCGAGCGCGTCCTCGGCCGCCCCGTGGTGACCCTGGAGCTGGTCGACCCGCGCTACTACCACCTGGACACGGCGCTCGCGGTGCTCGACCACGACGAGGTCATGTACTACCCGGCCGCCTTCTCGCCCGAGAGCCGGCGCACCCTGGCCGGGCTGTACCCGGACGCCGTGCTCGCCACCGACGAGGACGCGGCCGTCTTCGGCCTCAACGCCGTCTCGGACGGCAGCCGGGTGGTGCTGCCGGAGGCGGCGGTCGGGCTGGCGGCGCGGCTGCGCGAGCGGGGCTTCGAGCCGATCGGGATCGACGTCACCGAGCTGCTCAAGGCGGGCGGCAGTGTGAAGTGCTGCACCCTGGAGCTGCGCGGGGCCCCGGCCTGACGGGTCCGGACCGAACACCTGACGGGACCGGACCGAACGCCGGGCGGCGCACCGGACCGAACGCCGGGCGGCCCGCGAGGGGGTGGCGGCGCGGGGCTCGAGCGGCAGGTCGAGGGCGCGCGGGCGGCCGCGGAAAACCGGATGCGGCCCCCGCACCACCCGGTGCTACTGTCGTCCCGGCCGGCCGCGGGACTCCGGTGCGACTTCCGGAATGTGCCTTTAACGCAATGATTCGCAGCTCGTACCCCCATTCCCCGGCCGGCCGTCCTCGTCGACGACCGCGCCCGCCCGGGTCCGTGGCGCACGTCCGCCCGGGTGGTCCGGCTCCCGGCGTGGGCCGGCCGGAGCACCCGGGCGGGAGGCCGGTCAGAAGATGATCCGCCAGCTGTCGATGCGGCCCGAGTCGCTGCGGTACATGTCCTGCACCCGGAGCCGCCAGGTGCCGTTGGCCTGCTGGGCGGAGGCGTCCACGGTGTAGGTCTCGACGACGTCGTCGGCCGAGTCGCCGATGGCGGCCTTCTTCAGCGGGTACACGGTCCCGTCCGGGCCGATCAGGTCGACGGCCAGGTCACCGCGCCAGGTGTGCTTGATGTCGACGCCCACCTTGAGGTCGCCGGGCGCGGCGCCCGGGATCCGGTCGACCACGATGTCGGAGAGGACCGCCGGGCCGCCGTCCGGGATCGGCACGGCGGTGGCGTTCGCGAAGATGCCCCGGGAGACCTTCCAGGTGAAGGTGGTCGAGAGCCGCCGGTTGTGGGAGGCCTTGGCGGTGACGGTCACCGTGGAGGTGCCGGCCGCGGTCGGGGTGCCGGTGATGCGGCCGGTGACCGGGTGGAGCTGCAAGCCGTCGGGGAGCCCGGTCGCGTGGTAGGTGACGGCGCCGGGGTTGAAGTTGATCGCCTTGACCTCGAGCGCGGCGGGAGCGCCGACCTCGGTGATCTGGTCGGCGACGGGGTCGAGGAGCAGGCCGTCGACGACGCGCGGGCCGACGTTGATCGCGGCCCAGGCGTTGGCGGCGTTCATGTAGGTGGGGCTGAGCTGCCCGTACAGGTCGGCGGTGGCCCGGAGGGTGGCGGTGCGGGCGCCGGCGTAGTCGGTGGACGAGGTCATGTAGGTGGTGAGCGCCCGGTACCAGATCCTGGCGGCGGCCTCCCGGCCGATGCCGGTCACCGGCAGGCCGTCGGAGGTCGGGGAGTCGTAGGCGACCCCGTTGACGGTCTTGGCGCCGCTGCCCTCGGAGGCCAGGTAGAACCAGTGGTTGGCCGGGCCGGAGGAGTAGTGCACGTCGACGGTGCCGAGGTCGGCCGACCAGGCGTCCCGCGACTTGCCGTCCTTGGAGGGCTTGTCCATGTAGCGCAGCGGGGTGCCGTCACCCCTGATGTCGATCTTCTCGCCGACCAGGTAGTCGCCCTGGTCCTCGGGGTTGCCGGCCCAGAACTCGATGGCGGCGGCCATGATGTCGGAGGTCGCCTCGTTCAGGCCGCCGGACTCGCCGCCGTAGATCAGTCCGGCGGTGGCGGAGGTGATGCCGTGGGTCATCTCGTGGCCGCCGACGTCGATCGAGGTGAGCGGCTTGACGTTGCCCGCGCCGTCGCCGTACGTCATGCAGAAGCAGGTGTCGGACCAGAACGCGTTGACGTAGTTGCTGCCGTAGTGCACCCGGGTGTAGGCACCGACGCCGTCGTCCTTGATGCCCTCGCGGCCGTGGACGTTCTGGTAGTAGTCCCAGGTGAGTTGGGCGCCGTAGGCGGCGTCCACGGCGGCGGTCTGGCGGTTGCCGACGGTGCCGTCGCCCCAGGTGTCGGTCGGGTTGGTGAACAGCGTCCTGGTGGAGCTGGTGCCGTTCAGGTCGTAGGTGCTGTGGCCGCCCCGGGTGGGGTCGGTCATCGCGTAGCCGCCGCCGTCGGCCGCCGAGGTGCCGATGGTGACCTGGCCGGAGTACTTGCTGGTGCCGAGGCCGGTCTCGATGCCCTGGTACTCGAAGATCTTCTTGCCGGAGTCCGCGTCGGTGACGACGTGCAGCTCGGAGGGTGTGCCGTCCTCCTGGGTGCCCGTCACGACCGTCTCCCACGCCAGGCGCGGGGTGCCGGAGCCGGCCCAGACCACCTTGCGGGCGTCGCCGGCCGCCGCCCCCGCGACCTTGGCGTCCGCGGCGCCGGCCAGCGCGAGGCCCTTGGCGCTCTCGGCGCTCTCCCGGGGGCCGGTGTCGACGGCGATGTCCGCGCCGGTGGCCCGGGTGACGCTCCTGATCGCTCCGCCGGGGGCGGCGTGCACGACGAGGTCGCCGCCGAGCACCGGCAGTCCGTCGAAGGTCCGCTCGTAGCGGGTGTGCACGGTGCCGTCCGCGTCCCTGGTGACGCCCCGGACGACCAGGGCCTCCTTCGGGCCCAGCTTCAGCGCGGCGGCCGTGCTCGGCCTGTTCGCGTCGGCGGCGGCCAGCAGGGCGCCGCGCTGCGCGGCCGACAGCTTCGCGGGCAGCGCGCCGGCGATCGCCTGCGGCGCGGCCTGCACCCCGGTGGGCGCCCCGGCCGGGGTGTCCGCCGCGGCGGCGGCACCGGCGGGCAGTGCGGCCACGACCATCGCGGCACCGGCGATCAACGCGCTGACGGGGAGGGACTTCTTGCGGAATCGAGTCACACGGAACTCCTTCTGCGACGGCCGGGTTCAGGCGGCCGGAGTCAGCCGGGCGGCCGAGAGGGGTGGCGCCCGGTAGAGCTGGTGGTTCGACTGGCTGGAACGGCCTTCCAGGTACTCGCCGCGCGACGCGGCACCCTGGCAACTGCCAGTGCCCCGGCGGCGACGGACGGTACACAGTGCCATTCTTGGTGAGGGCATGTCATCAATGCCGGAACAAGTTGGCCGAAATGCTCCGCCGACGACCGAGGCGTGCCCGCACGGACCGGCCTGCCCGCGCCCGCACCTCCGCCAACCCGTCGAGGGAGCCGCGCCCGGTCGGTCGTGCGGGCCGGGAAATCGGGTTGGCCCATCCGATTCGTCCCGATAGCATCCGGGGACCGGAGGGGCGACCGGCGCCGTGAGGGTGCTGGTCAGCAGCGTGACAGACCAGGGGGGCGGTCCTTGTGGAGACGTACGGCGACCTCGTCGCCGCCGAGGACGTGCTGCTGTTCGTCAACGCGGCGATCACCGGCACCGGGCAGCGCGAGTTCCACAGCGGGGCGGACGAGCAGCGACTGTCGCTCGAGTTCCTGCACGAGTACATGCTCGTCAACTACCGCGGCCCGTACGCCGCCGCGCTCGCCCTCGACATCAACGACCACAACGCCGCCCTGATCGTCCGCCGCCTGCTGGAGAGCTCCCGCGAGGCCACCGAGGAGCAGCGGCGCACCGAGGGCCGGCTGATCGCCCGTCGGCTGCGGCTGCTTCCGCCGCAGCGGGTCTACCGGCTGATCGGCGAGCTGCGCCGCGCCAAGGTCAACAACCGCCGCACCCGGGCGATCCTGCGCGACTGGCTCGCCGCCCGCCCCGACCAGGCCCTCGACGCCGTCAAGTACCGCGCCGGGCTCAAGCTCGCGCTGCGCCACACCCATCTGCGCCCCGTCGCGGAGGAGACCGGCGACTTCTTGTACGCCCCGCGCCGGCGCCCCCGGTACGCCGCGCCGCTGCTGGACGCCTGGCGGCGCGCCCACTACGAGCAGGGCGCGCTCTACGAGCTGCCGTACACCGTCGCGGAGGGCTTCGCCGACCGCCACGGCATCCCCCGGGCCGCCTTCCTGCGGCGGATCGAGCCGCGGCTGACCGGACTGGAGCGGCTGCGCCTCCAGGAGTCCGCCCGCACGCTCGGCGCCACCGCCGTCACCGGCGACGCCGGCGCGCTCGCCCGGATGCCGCTCACCCGGCTCGCCTCGTACGTGCTGAGCCTGCCGCCGGCCGACCGGAGCGCCCGCCGGACGGAACTGACCGAGGCCCTGCGGGGCGCGGCACGCCGGGCGGTGCGCGCGGCCGGGGCGGAGGAGGGCGGCTGGGGCCGGGTCACGGCCGTGCTCGACGACAGCTGGTCCGCGTACGGCTCGGGCGTCAAGCGCCGCCGGCCGCTCGCCGCCTCGCTCGCCTGTCACTTCCTGCTCGCGGCGCTGGCCGGCGAGTACACGGCGCTGTGGACCTCCGGGCACGGCGACGCGCTGCTCGCCCGCCCGTCCGGGCCGACCCCGCTCGGGCGCCGCATCCTGGACGCGCTGGACACCGCGCCCGAGCGGCTGGTGATCGTCTCCGACGGCTGGGACAACGCCCCGCCGGGGCTGGCCGCCGAGGTGCTGCGGGTGTGGCGCACCCGGCTCGACCCGGAGCACCGGACCAGCATCGTGCACCTCAACCCGGTGTACGACGCGGAGGGGTTCGACGTGCGCCGGCTCGCCCCGACGGTGCCCACCGCCGGGCTGCGCGACGCCGAGGACCTGCCCGCCCTGATCGAGTTCGCGCGTTTCGCCGAGGGCCGGACGGACCTCGCCGAGCTGACGGCGCACCTGGCCGCCCGCACCGAGCGGTTCCTGGCGGCGGGCGGCGCGGCAGCGCGCCCGTCGGCCGCCCGTCCGGCCGACGGCGTCGGGGGCGGGGCCGGGGTCGGGGACCGCGACGAGGTGGACCGCGACGAGGTGGACCGCGACGTGAAGGACGTGAAGAACGCCACCGACGAGACCCCCGAGGAGACCGCCCGATGACCACCACCCCGGCCGCCCCGGCGTTCCGCCTCGACCTCACCGGGCTCGACACCCGCCCCGCCCAGGTGTGGGGCGGCGTGCGCCTGGTGCCGCTGGTCCGCGCCGAGCCGATCGAGGACCTCCGGCTCCACCAGGAGCTCTACGAGCCGGAGTACACCGCCGTCCCGGTCGGCCGTCGCACCGACTACCTCGCCTTCGTCCCGCACGGCTTCGTCGCCGACTGGACCCGCGACGGCACCCCCGCCGCCGCCTACGGCACCCGGCTCGACGCGCCCTCCGCCATCACCGCCAGCACCCCGCCCGAGCGGATCCGGGTACGGCCGCCGCGCCGGATCGCCAAGCGCGAGAACCGCACCCGGCTGCGCTTCCTGCCGCTGCACCTCGCTCTGGAGGGCTATCTCGCCCTGCACTTCGGCGGCCCGTCGATCGCCTGGGAGGAGTACTCCGAGCGCGCGCTGCGGCACGGCCTCTCGCCGCGCGCCGAGGAGGCGTACGCCGGCGACCGGGTCCGCGGCCTCGCCGACGCCCTGCGGGTCTTCGAGATCCACCCCGGCCAGTGCGGCCTGGTCGTGTACGTGGCCGACGCGCTCGCCGCGGCCTTCGTCGTCCCGCACCCCGACGACTACCGCGCGCTGCACCGGACCCTGCTGCTCGACCTGTTCGGCGAGCTGATCCACCACTACGCCCTCCTGTCCGCCCCCGTACCGGACTTCCGGGCCG
Organism: Kitasatospora sp. NPDC089913; assembly: GCF_044748625.1. Classification (NCBI taxonomy): domain Bacteria; kingdom Bacillati; phylum Actinomycetota; class Actinomycetes; order Kitasatosporales; family Streptomycetaceae; genus Kitasatospora; species Kitasatospora sp. NPDC089913. The sequence continues at coordinate 172,873 of NZ_JBIVGI010000002.1, forward strand.
ATCTGCGCACGGCCGGTCCGGTGAACTCCCTGGCGCAGCTGCGCACGGCCGTCGACGGCCAGGAGCGCGAGTGGGCGGCCTTCCACGACGACACGATGGCCGGCGGTCTGCTGGACCCGGACTACCGGGCGCGGACGGTGCGCCGCCTGGGCCGATTCACCCTGGACCGGTTCCTGCCGGAGTTCCGCCCCAAGCAGGAGAACCACATCGGCGAGGCGATCACCGACGAGCACGGCCGCCTCGCCTACCTCAAGACCTTCCGGCTGTCAGAGGCCCAGGTCCGCCGCGGCCACCTGCTGGACCGCCTCGCCGCCCACGACTGGCACCTGCCGACGGCCGCCACCGCCCTCGGCCTCACCGAGCCCCAGCTCGGCCTGCGCCTCGAATCCGCCGGCTTCGGGAGCCTGCTGCGCCAGGACGTCCTGGACGGCTACCGCCGCGCCGCGCGCCGGTAGGGCGGCGCGGCGCGCCGGGCGCCGGTAGGGCGGCGCGGCGCGCCGGGCGCCGGGCGCCGGTAGGGCGGATCTCCGTGTCGGACGCTCCGGTCGGGCGGCTCCGCGCGCCGGGCCCGCCCGCCCCTGCGGCAGCCCCGCCCGGGCACTACCCCGCCCGGGCATGGTGCCGGGGGCGGGGCCGGGGGATGATGGGAGAAGGTTCGCAGAAGGACGGTCGGCGATGCCGAGAGGAACCGGACGGCCGGCGGGCCGGGCCGTGGTCCCGGCGCTGCTGGCGTCCGTGGTCGCGGCGGCGTCGGTGCTGCTCGCACCGGCGGCGGGCGCGGACACCTCGCTCCGGCTGAACCCCGGGCACGGCGCGGCGGGAACCGGCGTGACGATCGACGGGGCGGGCTTCGGCGACTGCCTCCCCGACACGAAGTCCGTGCGCTTACGGTGGGACACCGGCACCGACCTGGGCACCGGCCCGATCGGCGCGGACGGCAGCATCCACGCGTCGTTCACCGTGCCCGCGAGCGCCCGCCCTGCTCCGCACCGGGTCACGGCCTCCTGCCGGGTCTTCCCCCGGCCCAACCTCCGGGCGCCCGAGGCCCAGGGCCTCCGCGGCCCATTCGACCTGACGGCCTCCGCGACGTTCACCGTCGACCCCGCCGCACCGGGGGTCCTCACCCTCGACCCGGCGAGCGGCACCGCCGGCCGGACCTTCGTCGCCCACGGGAGCGGATTCGCCTGCCCCGCCGGTGAGCCCGTCGTGCTGCGCTGGGAGCAGCGGGAACTCGGCCGGGTCGCGGCGCCCGACGGGACCTTCGAGCAGCGGCTCACCGCTCCCCCGGACGCGCCGCCGGGCGCCCACCCGGTGGCGGCCGCCTGCGAACCGTCCACGGACCACGCGACCAGCGCGGCGTTCACCGTCCTCGCGGCCCCGGGGAGCGGTGCTCCGGCGGGACCGCTGACCGGGCCGTCCGACAAGGCGCCGGCCGGCGGCCCCGCCGGCACGTCGAACGGCAGGGCGGGCGCGGGAGCCGCACTGCGGGTGGAGCCGGGCGCCGCGCTGCCGGGGCAGCCGGTGGTGCTCACCGGGAGCGGCTACGCCTGCCGGGGCGGGGAGGCCGAGCTGACCTGGAACGGCGTGGTGTGGGAGCACGTCGGCACCGGCTCCGGCGGCGGGTTCACCGTGACCACCCGGATCGCGGACGACGCCAGGCCCGGCCGCTACCACCTGCGGGCGGTCTGCCCGGCCCACCCGGAGGCGGACGGTCGGACGGACTTCGAGGTCCTGTCCGCGGAGACCGGCGGCGGGTCGGGGAGCGGGTCCGGCGGCGGGTCCGGCGACGCGTCACCGACGGCGCTGGTGGTCGGCCCGACGGCGGGCGGCGCCGTGCTGCTCACCGCCCTCGCGGGCACCTACGTGCTCGGCCGCCGCCGGGGGCCGAGCTGGGCGTCCGCGCACGTCTCCGTCGCCCCGGTGGCCGGTGAGCCGCCGCGACCGCGGGTCGAGGAGGCCGCCGACCCGGCCGGTCCCGGCCTGACCGTCCGGCTGGAGCCGCGCCCGGACCCGGGCACGCACCGCGTCGAGGAGACGCCGGGCAGGGGGACACCGAGCCAAGAGGCAGCGGGTGAGGGGGCGGCGGGCGACCGGACGCACGTCGAGCGGCCGCCCGCCGGGGGCCCGCCCGCCGTCGCCCGCGAGGAAACGGAGGAGCAATGAGCACCCCCGCCCTGACCGATCCGGCCACCGCCCGCGAGCTGCTGTTCGGGGCCGCGCCCGGCAGCGCCGTCGAACCGCTCACCGCGTCCCTGCACGCGCGGGACACCGTCGGTGCCCTGCTGCACGGAATCCCCCGGCTGACCGGTGCGGCCGGGCAGGCCGTCGAGCGCGAGGTGGCCACCGCGCTGGACCGCCAGCTCGGGCGCGACCTGTTCGGTTTCGCCGCCGCCGGCTGGTCCCGGTACACCGCCCTGACCGCGGCCGCCCGGCGCCCCCGGGCCGATCCCGCGTCGGAGGAGGTGGTGGCACTCGTCGACCACCGCATCACCTCGACCAACAGCCCGCGTGTCGATCTGCTCGTCGACGGCACTCCGGTCGGCTCGGTCCGGATGGAGCTGACGCTCGTCATCGAGCTGGCGGGCATCGTCGCGGTGGTCCGGCACGACCGTCTGGTGGCGCTGCGCGCCGGCAGCTGCACCGTCACCGGGACGCTCACCGTGAACCGGGAGAAGATCGTCCAGCGCAGCCGCAGGTACGACCTCCCGGGCGCGGTGACCCTGCGGAACGGGATCCCGCTGCTCGCGGACGAAACGGCCCCGCCGGGAGCCTCTGCGGGAACGGAAACCCCGGCCGCGGCAGGAGCGGAAACCCGGGTCGGGGCAGGAACGGAAGCCCGGGCCCGGGCGGAGACCGAACGCCTCCCGCAGGCCGACGAAGGCGCCGCGGCCCGGGCCCGGGCGGAGACGGAACGCCTTCCCCGCACCGGCCACCGGGGCACCTGACGGACCGTGCGGGCGGGGCGACGGGGCGGCAGGTCGGCGGCGGGACGGACCTCCGGCAGGGGTTCGCCACCGCCCTGCGGACCTGGCCCCGGCCGAACGTCGTGGTCGTTCTGACGGACGGTCAGACACCGTAGCCGTCCGCGAAGCCGTTCTGCCGGACGGTGGTGGGCCTGTTCGGCCGGCCCGGCCGGTGGAGCGAGGACAGCACCGAGTACCGGCGGACGGAACCCCCCGACTGGGCGCGGGTGGTGACCATCGGGTCGGCGGCGGGCTCCCGCTCCTGACCGCCCGCGAGCCCCCGCCCGCACCCTCGCTTCCCCAACTCCTTGACGAAAGCATGACATTGACGCACCATCAAGCTCGCGGCGCCGCATCTCCTCCAACGTTCCGTCCCTACGGACCCCCCACAGGAGGACAGTCATGCGACTGCCCCGCCGAGGGAAGCCCGCCACGGCCACCGCCGTCCTGCTGGCGCTCGCCCTCGCCACCCCGCTCAGCATCCAGGCCGTCACCCCGGCCGCCGCCGTCCAGCCGGACTCCGTCGCCTCGGCCGGCGACGCCGACAGCGTCCGGCAGTACCGCCTGGACGGCCCGCGCACCGTCGCCGAACGCACCGCCGTCGCCGCCACCGGGGCCTCGGTCGACGCCGTCCGGGCCGACTCGGTGACGGTCACGGCCACCGCCGCCGAGGCCGCCCGGCTGCGGGCGCTCGGCTGGTCCCCCGTCCCGCTGCCGGGCCCCCGCTACGGCGACGGGCCCGGCGGGCAGGCCGAGTCCGGCGCCGCGCTGTACGACTTCCCGTCCGCCGACTCCGGGTACCACAACTACGCGGAGGCCGCCGCCGACATCGACGCCGTCGTGGCCGCGCACCCCGACATCATGAGCAAGCGGGTCATCGGCACCTCGTACGAGGGCCGGCCGATCGTCGCCGTCAAGATCAGCGACAACGTCGGCACCGACGAGAACGAACCCGAGGTGCTCTTCACCGCCCACCAGCACGCCCGCGAGCACCTCACCGTCGAGATGTCGCTCTACCTGCTGCACGAACTCGGCGACAAGTACGCCACGGACAGCAGGATCGCCAACGTCGTGAACAACCGGGAGATCTGGGTGGTCCCGGACCTCAACCCGGACGGCGGCGAGTACGACATCGCCACCGGCCGCTACCGCAGCTGGCGCAAGGACCGGCAGCCGAACACCGGCAGCAGCAGCGTCGGCACCGACCTCAACCGCAACTGGAACTACAAGTGGGGCTGCTGCGGCGGCTCCTCCGGCTCCACCTCCAGCGAGACCTACCGGGGCAGCGCGGCGGAGTCCGCCAAGGAGACCAAGGTGGTCGCCGACTTCGTCCGCACCCGGGTGGTCGGCGGCAAGCAGCAGATCACCGCGGCGATCGACTTCCACACCTACAGCGAGCTGGTGCTCTGGCCGTTCGGCTGGACCACCGCCAACACCACCACCGGCATGACCGCCGACGAGTACAACACCTTCGCCACCCTCGGCCGCTCGATGGCCTCCACCAACGGCTACACGCCGGAGCAGTCGAGCGACCTCTACATCACCGACGGCTCGATCGACGACTGGCTGTGGGGCGCCCAGCGGGTGTTCGCCTACACCTTCGAGATGTACCCCGGGCCGAACGGCAGCAGCGGCTTCTACCCGCCGGACGAGGTGATCGGGCGCGAGACCAGCCGCAACCGGGAGGCGGTGCTGCGACTGCTGGAGACCGCCGACTGCGTCTACCGGGCCATCGGCAAGCAGCAGCAGTACTGCGGGATCGCCAACTGAACCACCGGTAGGACCGGTTGACGACCACAGGCCCGGTCGGTGCTCCCCGGGGAGCATCGACCGGGCCTTCCGCATTGCCCCCCGCCTCCCCTCCCGCCCACTCTCCCGCCCCCGTTCCGTCGCCCACGAAGCGGTGCATGTCACTTCGTTCCGGCCAAACCGCCGCGTCCACCGGTCAGAACCGGCCCGCACCCGCCCGGGTACTGACGGGCCGTCATTCGGAATGCAAAGATCCCCCCAAGGAATGTGACATGTCACAGTGTGCGCACCGGACTTCACCGGCGCGCCGCACGAGGGAGGGAACCGCTCCATGAACCGCCTCACCACCGCCGCCCTGGCGGGCGCCGCCGGCCTCGCCGCGCTGACCGTCGGCCTGGCCCCCACCGCCACCGCCACCGGTCCGGTGGGCCCGGCCGGGCCCACCGGCACCGTCACCTGCGGCACCCCGGGCGCCCCCGGCTTCCTGCGCACCCGTGCCTGTATCGAGGTCAGCGGCACCAACGTCCGCCTCTACGGCCAGGTCGCCACCACCGACCCGGCCTGGGTCGCCCAGAACGTCGGTTTCACCATCACCGGCTCCACCCCCGCGCTCCCGCCGCAGCCGCCCCTCAACCTGACCGCACTGGTCCCGCCCGGCGGCGCCACCGTCGGCGACCTGCTGCTCACCGTGCCCTGCGGCAACACGGTGACCTCCAGCTTCAGCGTCAACAACGGCGGTTGGCCGCCCTCGACCGCGACGGTCTCGGCCTTCGTGCCCTGCTGACGCCCCGTCCGGTCCCACCCGCGCGGCCCGGCCCGTACCGGGGCCGGGCCGCGCGCCCACCCCGACCGCGCCCACCCCGACCGCGTTCCCGCTGGTCCGGCCCCTCTATGGTGTGACGGTGAGTCTTCATGTGATCGTCGGACACGGACCGGCCGGAGCGGCCACGGCGCGACTGCTGGCCGAGCAGGGCCACACGGTACGGGTGGTCACCCGGTCCGGGCGGCCGACCGAGCCCGGGATCGAACACCTCGCCCTGGACGCCACCGACACCGCGCGACTGACCGAGGCCGCACGGGGAGCCGCCGCGATCCACAGCTGCGCCGCACCTCCGCTCCCCCGCTGGACCGCCGACTGGCCTCCCCTGCACACCTCCCTCCTCGCCACCGCCGAGGCGACCGGCGCCGTGCTCGTCATGCTCGGCAACCTCTACGGCTACGGCCCGGTGGACGGCCCCCTCACCGAGGACCTCCCGCTCGCCGCCCCCGGCCCCAAGGGGCGCCTCCGGGCCTCGCTCTGGGAGCAGGCCCGCGCCCTCCACGAGGCGGGCCGCATCCGCGCCGTCGAGGTCCGCGCCTCCGACTTCTTCGGCCCCGGCGTGACCGACGGCGGCCACCTGGCCGGCCGCGTCGTCCCCCGCCTGCTGGCCGGCAAGCCGGTCAGCGTCCTCGGCGACCCCGACGCCCCGCACAGCTGGACCTACCTCCCCGACGTGGCCCGCACCCTGGCCGAGGCCGCCACCGACGAACGCGCCTGGGGCCGCGCCTGGCACGCCCCGACCGCCCCCGCCGTCCCGGTCCGCCGGATGGTCGACCTCCTCGCCGCCGAGGCCGGCGTCGCCCCCGTCCCCGTCCGCCGCCTGCACCCCACCGTGTTCGCCCTGGCCGCCCTCGTCACCCCACTCCTGCGCGAACTCCGCGAGACCCGCTACCAGTTCGACCACCCCTTCGTCGTCGACGCCGCCGCCTGGGAAGCCGCCTTCAGCACCCGCCCCACCCCCCTGGACACCCAGCTCCGCGCCACCCTCACCTGGTGGCGCGACCGTCCGGCGGCCCGACCGGGCAGGTAGACCGCGCGAGGCCGAGGCCCGGTGCCCCGCGCCGTCGGAAACCGTCGCCCGGCCGGCCGGCCGGGGACCGTCCCGCGGGCGGACCGGAGCCATGGTGCCGGGTTCGTGGTCCCGGGCCGACGGCGTGGCCGCGCCCGAGAAGCGGGCCCGAGGAGCGGGCCCGGGAGGGCGGCAGGCATCGGCGGCCGATTCAGCCCCCCGGCGTGGACGGCACCGGGTCGGGCGCAGGGGCGGTGCGCCGGAGGCGGCGGAACGGGAGGGCCGGCCGGACCGGGCCTGCGGGACGACGCGCGGGCCCGGTCCTCGAATCCCTCGCCCGTACGGCTGCGACGTCGAACGGCGTGCGGCCGTGCGGCCGTGCTTCGTGCGGCCGAGCGGCGTGCGGCAGACGGCCCTGCGGCCGGGGAGGTCGGTGTCAGAGGGCTTCGATGCGTTCGACGATCAGTTCGCAGAGCTCGTGGGTGCGCAGGGCGTCGTGGGCGTCGAGGGTCTTGCCGGTGCGGACGGCGTCGAGGAAGGTGAGGACGGCCTGTTCGATGCCGCGCTGGCGGGCGACCGGGACCCAGTCGCCGCGGCGGCGGACGGTGGGCTGGCCGCGGTGGTCGACGACGTCGGCGAGGTTGTGGACCTCGCGCTTGGAGTCCCCGCCGGAGACCTCGAGGATCTCCTCGGTGGAGCCGGACATGCGGTTCATGATGCCGAGGGCGGTGAAGCCCTCGCCCGCCAGGGTGAGGACCACGTGCTCGACCAGGCCCTCGCGGACCCGGGCGCGGACGTCGACGTGCTCGATGTCGCCGGGGACCAGGAAGCGCAGCGTGTCGACGACGTGGATGAAGTCGTCGAAGACCAGCGGGCGCGCCGCCTCGGGCAGGCCCTCGCGGTTCTTCCGCAGCAGGACGAGGTCGCGCGGGCGTTCCTTCGCCTGGACGTTGGCCGGCGCGAACCGCCGGTTGAAGCCGACCATCAGGGAGCGGCCGGTGCGGTCCGCCAGGTCGACCAGGCGGCGGGAGCCGTCGAGGGTGTAGTCGAGCGGCTTGTCCACGTACACGTCGACGCCCGCCGTCAGCAGCTGCTCCACGATCGGGACGTGCTGGTCGGTCGCGGCGTGCACGAAGGCGGCCCGGATCCCGCTGCCGATGAGCTGCCCGAGGTCGGTGAAGCGCCGCTCGGCCGGGATCCGGTGGGTGTCGCCGATCCGGTCCAGCTTGGCGCCGTCCCGGGTCATCAGCCGCAGGTCCAGACCGGGCAGCGCCGTCAGGACCGGCAGGTACGCCTTCTGGGCGATGTCCCCGAGGCCGATCACCCCGACCGGCAGCAGGGCGTCGGGCGCGGCGTTCGAACTCATCCGGATCTCCACGGGTGCGCGGGGGCAGCTTCCGCCCCCACCCTATGCACCGGCCCTCGAGCGGGACGAACCAGGCACCGGGCTGCGACGACGCGGCCGGGCGCCGGACCGGTGCGGACGCAGCGCGGGCGCCCGCGGTGGCGGACCTGACGGGACGCCGGGTCAGACCGGGTGGACGCGGGCGCGGCGCAGCAGGTAGGCACCGGAGGCGGCGGCGAGGACGGCCATGCAGGCGGCGAAGACCAGGCCCGCGTCGGCGAGGCCCAGCGGTTCGGCGAGCAGGCCGACCCCGATGACGGGGACGGAGATCCCGAAGTAGGCGACCACGAAGAGCGCGGAGAGGGCGCCGCCCCGGTGCTCGGCGGGGGCCGCGCCGGCGATCTCGCCGACCGCCCCGCGCAGGCCCATGCCCTGCCCGGCGCCGCCCACCAGGGCGCTGAGCACCAGCGGGGCGAGGAGCGTCCACGCGAGCGAGGCGGCCAGCAGCGCGAGGCCCGCGATGAGCACCAGGCAGCCGAGCGGGATCGCCCGGGCGGAGCCCAGCCGGGGCACCAGCAGTTGTCCGAGCGTGGAGGCGAGGAAGGCCGCGAAGACGATCAGGCCGACCACCGCGTGGTTGTCGATGCCCAGACTCTGCCCCAGGAAGGCCGGGGTGACCGAGGTGAAGACCCCCAGCAGGGAGAAGCCCGCGAAGGCCGCGATCGCCGCCGGCACGAACACCCCGCGGACCTCCGGCGGCAGCGACGGGCGCCGCGGCCGGGCGGTCCGCAGCGGACGGGCGCCGTCGACGGTCTCCGGCAGGAACCAGGTGACCGCGAACGAGGCGGCCAGCAGCACCAGGTGCACGACGAACGGCAGGACGAGCGGCTCCGGCGCGTACTCGGCGAGCAGGCCGGACAGCAGCGGACCGCAGCCGAGGCCGCCCATGTTGGCGGCGGTCGCGACGAAGCCGGCCCGGGCCCGGCGGTCGGGCGGGGCCAGTTCCAGCACGTAGGCGGTGGCGGTGCCGGTGAACAGGCCCGCCGACAGACCGGACAGCAGGCGTCCCAGGCAGAGCAGCGGCAGGCCGCCCTCGGCGAGGAAGGCGACGGCGCTGCCGGCGGCGAGCGCGAGTCCGCAGAGCAGGACGGGGCGGCGGCCGACGCTGTCGGAGACGTTGCCGACGAGCAGCAGCACGCCGATCACCCCGAACGCGTAGACGGCGAACACCACCGTCACCATCAGTTCGGAGAAGCCGATCTCGTCCTGGTACAGCCCGTACAGCGGGGTGGGCAGGGTGGTGCCCGCCATGCAGACGGCGAAGGCGGCGGCGGCGCCGAGGTAGCCGGGGTGACCGGCGGCGGGCGGGCGGCGGGTCCGGCGGTCGGTCATCCGCCCACGGTAGGCGCCGGGGCGGGACGGCGGCGGCCCGGTGGCCGGTGGCTGCGCCGAATGGCCGAGGCCCGCCGGCCCCGGCCGGTCGGCGGCGGGCGCGGCGGGCGGGCGGGCGGCGTGGAGGACGGCGCGGCGGCGGTCGGGGTCAGCGGTCGAGGGTCGCGGGCGCGCGGGTCACCGGTTCGGGAGCGGGGCCGGGCCCGGGCAGGGGCCCCGGGGCCGGGTGCGGGTCGGGTCGCGGAGCGGGCGGCGGGAGCGGGTCGGGCTCCGGCGGCACCGGGCCGGGCGGCCTCGGGTCCGGCCCGCCGGGACCGGGTACCGGGCCGGGCAGCGGTCCCGGCCCCGGCGCGGGTCCCGGGCCGGGGGGCGGGGTGGGGCTGGGCGGGACGGGGTCGTTCGGGGGGATTCCCACGGTCGGTCGTTCCTCTCCGGGTCCGGAAGCTCTGCCACCGCGCGGCTACCCCGTCGGTGTCGGCCCACACCCGCTGCCGTCCGACGCCGGGGAGGGCTCGGGCGGCACCGGGCCGGGCCGGACCAGGCCGGACCAGGCCGGACCGGGTGCCGGTCAGAGCGCGGCGCGGTGGAGGGCGGCCAGCATGGCGGCGACGGCGACGGTGACCGGGGTGGTGCGGGTGCGGCGCTCGGCCCAGCGCCAGTCGCCGTCGGGGTTGACCTCCAGGAAGACCGGGGTGCCGGCGCTGAGGAGGAAGTCGAACGCGCCGTAGCGCAGGGACATCGCGGCGGCCAGGGTGCGGGTCGCGGCGGCGACCTCCGGCGGGGGCGACGGCAGAGCACGGACACCGAGCCGGTCGGGCGCGGTCCAGGGGTCGGCCGGGTCGGTCTTGGTGACCTCGAAGGCGTGCAGTTGCCCACCGACGAAGTAGACCCGCAGTTCGGCCTCGTGCTCGACGTACTCCTGGACGATCACTGGCGGTCCGGGGCGCGGGCCGCCGGCCAGGTCGGCCCGGTCCAGCACGGTCGGGAAGATCCCCTGCAGCCGGCCGGGGACCGGCTCCACGAAGTGGTGGCCGGCCGCCTTGACGACCACGCGCGGGCCGTCGAACTCGTCGCGCACGAGGTGCGGGTCGGTGGTCAGCACGGCACGCGGCGCCGCGACCCCGTACCGGCGGGCGAGGTCCAGTTGGCAGAGCACCCCGGGGCGGTCGGGGCGGACCGCCGTCCCGGAGATCGCCGCCAGTTGGGCGGCCGCCGCCTGCCACGAGTCGCGGAGGAAGGCGCCGCGCGGCGTCCCGGCGGTGTCGGTGCCCTGCGGGACCGGGCCGCCCAGGAGCGCCGGACCGTCGAACCCGGCCGGGTCGAGGGCGGTGGCGGCGAAGTGGCGGATCCAGGTGACGGTGGGGGTCAGCTCGCGCCCGTTCAGCCGGACGGCGCGGCTGTCGGGGGCGATCGTCAGGGAGGTCGCGGCCAGCTCCTCGGCGTTCAGGCGGGCGGTGCGGATGCCGGCGCCCGCGAGCAGGTTCCGCACCGGGTCGAGGTCGGTGTCGCAGGCGCGGCTGAGCAGCAGGACGCAGGGGGCCGGTCGCGGGCGTGCGTCCAGGGTGCGGGCGGGGTCGTCGAGCTGGGCGAGGAAGGGCGAGCGCGGCGAGCGGGACGGGCGGGGCGCGCGCGAGGCGGGCGCCCCGGCGGGGCGGTCAGGCATCGGCGTCGGCGGTGGCCGTGGCGGCAGGGGTGGCGGTAGCGGTAGCAGTGGCGGTGACGGTGATGTCGGCGGTGGCGAGCAGGTCGTCGGCCATCGCCAGCAGCTTGCCGACGGTCGCGGCCACCTGGTCCGGGGCGCCGGGGAGCCGGTCGGCGACACGTTGCAGCACCGCCAGGTCGAAGGCCGCCGCCTTGCCGGGCACGGGCGCCGCCGCCACCGGGTCGGGGGCGGCGGAACGGAGGGTCACCAGGAGTTCCAGCACCGTCGCCATCTCGGTGGCCAGCAGGCCGAGCGAGGCCATGTCCCCGAGGTCGCAGCGCGGACGGCTGTCGCGGTCCAGCACGGACAGCACCCCGATGCAGTCGCCGTCGCAGATCAGCGGGGCGGCCATGATGCTGCTCGGCACATAGCCGGTGGACTCGGCGGCCGAGCGGGCGAACTGCGGGCTGTCCGCCACGTCGTCCACCACCACCGGCTGGCCGGTCATCAGCGCCCAGCCCGCGATACCGGTGCCGGCCGGGAAGCGGCTGCCCAGGAGATGGTGCTCCCCCTCCCCCGCCACCGCCTCGAAGACGAGGTCTCCGTCGGCCTCGTCCACCAGCAGCACGGAGGCGGCGGCCGCGCCGAACACGCTGCGGGCCACCTCCACGATCGACTGGAGCAGTCTGCGTTGCCGCAGCTCGGCACTCTCCAACGGGTCAGTCGACACGCGCACCTCCATCGGGTACGGCTACGTTCTCAGCGGCCAGGTAGAGGACGGACTTGAGCTGGAAGGGGGTGAGCGAGCGGTGCTTGCTGAGAATGAGCGCGCAGATACCCGCGATGTGCGGGGTCGCGAAGCTGTTCCCGGTGCTGAGCAGGTGGCGGCCGCCGGGTCCGGCCACCGGCACCCGTACACCCCGGGCGTAGAACTCCACCGGCGGTGACGGGTTGTAGTAGTACGTCATCGGGTTGGGGCTGTCGTGGCTGGCCACCGAGATGACCGAGGCGAAGGGCCACGGGTAGCTGCGCACCGGCATGTTGTGGGCGGAGGCGACGATGACGCAGCGGCGGAAGTAGGCGGAGTCGGAGAGGTCGCGCAGGGCGTCGCAGAACTCCGCCTTGGTCGTCGACAGGCTCATGTTGATGACGTCGTAGCCCTCCTCGATGGCCCAGGTCAGCCCGGCCAGCAGGGCGGCACCGCTGCCGTGCCGGCCGCCGGACAGGACGCGGACCGAGGTGAGCGCAGCGCCGGGGGCGACGGAGCGGATGACGCTGGCGCAGGCGGTGCCGTGGCCGGCCGCGTCGCCCGGCTCGGTCGGGGTGACGGTGAGGGTGCCGTCCTCGGCGCGCACCACGTCCATGGCCCGGTCGAGGCCGCCGACCAGTGGGTGTTCGGCGTCCACGCCGCTGTCCAGGACGCAGACCCGCACGCCGGAGCCGTCGGCGCCGCCCCAGGCCCAGTCCTGGGTGAGGTGGCCGCCGAGCGGGCTGACGTCGAAGGGCTCCTGGGGCACGACGGAGACCGGCATGCTCCAGGCGGGCACTCCGGGGAAGTGGTCGCGCGGCGGGCGGCGCCAGGGCGGGAGGTGGAGGTCGGTCATCGTCGGGCACCTCCTCCGGTGCCGGGCGCGTCGGGTGGGGCGGGCACCTTGGGCGGGGCGGGAACGTCGGGTGGGGCAGGCACGACGGCAGGGGCAGGCACGCCGGGTGGGGCAGGCACGCCGGCAGGGGCAGGTGCGGCGCCGCCGGGGGCGCCCGTTCCCCCGGCGGCGAGCCAGGCGCGGACCCGTCCGGCGGGCAGCGCGGCCCCCTTGGCCTCGAACATCCGCAACGCCTCGGTCCCTTCAGCCGTCGCCCGCTCGGCCCGGCCGGCCGCGCGGAGCACGATCGCCAGATCGAACAGCGTCTCCCCGACCAGGCACGGGTCGTCGGAGTCCTCGCTCAGCCGGCGGGCCGCCGTGGCGGCGGCGACCGCCTCGGGGTGGTCGCCGCGGGCGGAGGCGAGGCGGGCGCGCAGCGCCGTCGCGCCCAGCCGGGCACGCGGGTTCCCGCCGTCCCTGCCGCGGTCCCGCTGGTCGTTGTCCCTGCCGCGGTCCCGCTCCCCGGACTGCTCGCCGGGCCGGCCGCCGGGCCTTCCGTCCGGACCGTCCGGCGGGTCGAGCGCGGCCAGTGCGACGGCGGCGGCCCCGGTCCGGCCCTGGGCGAACAGCTCGCGGGCGATGGCGACCTCCGTGGTCCGGGTGTCCGGGGCGCGCTCGGCGGCGCGCAGCACGCCGAGGCTCTGCCGGTAGCGGGCCTCGGCGACCTCGTGGGCCCCGGCCAGCGACTCGACGAAGCCCGCCGCGTCCAGCACGACGGCGTCCGCGAGGTCGGTGTGCACGTCGTGGGAGCAGGTGAGCGCCTCGGCGAGGGTACGGCGGGCGGCCGCCACGTCCCCGGCGAGCGCCTCCAGGTGGGCGCGGGCGACGAGCACGGGGATCAGCAGCGAGCGGTTGGCGGCGAAGCGTCGGCCGAGCAGCGCGCACAGCTCCAGCGAGGCGGCCACCGGGGTGGGCGTCCACTGGGCCAACTCGCACACCGCGCAGAGGAGTCGGTCCTCCTCGTAGTTGTCGGCGAGGACCCGGGCGCGGGCCAGTGCGAGCCGGAAGGAGGACTCGGCGGAGGCGGTGCGCTCGGCGGCGAGTTCGAGGTGGGCGTGCAGTTGGTGGAGCCGGGACCAGCTGCGGTCGTCGCCCGGGTCGTGCTCCAGCAGCGCGGTGAGGCGGTCCGCGTCGGCGGCGACGGCGGCGGGCGGGGCGAGGCCGAGCCGGAGGGCGACGATCCCGCGCTGGACGGCGAGGGTCGCCGCGGCGCGCGGGTTGCCGGGCAGCGCGGCCTCGGCGGCGTCGAGCGCGGCCCGGCACCGGGCCTCGTCCTGGAGCCAGATCCCCGCGTCGCAGACGTGCAGCGCGAGCGGGATGTGCCGGGGGTCCCCGACCGGCAGCAAGGTACGGCCTCGTTCGAGGAGCTGGACGGCGGCGGGGAGGTCCTTGCGGGCCAGCGCGCGCGTCCCCTCGGCGATCAGGGTCCCGGCCGCCGCCCCGGCCAGAGCAGGCAACTCGTGCTCGCCCGGCCGTAGTTGTCGGCGAAGCTGCCATCCGGCCTCGACGTGGTAGGCGACCGCCATCGGGTCTCCCGGGCGGGCGCGGGAGAGCCGGTCCGCGAGGAACCCGTGCCAGCGTTCCCGCCTGGTCTTCGGGGTGAACTCGTAGGCGGTGTCCCGCAGCAGCGCCTGGGCGAAGCGGTAGGTGGCGGCGGGTCCGGGCTCGAAGACCCGGCGGCGGGCCAGCCGGGCGGTCGCCTCGTCGGCGGCGGCCGGCACCACGCCGTCGGCCTCGGCCATCGCCCGCAGCTGCCCGCGACTGAACTCGCGCCCGACGACGGCGGCGAGTTCCAGCAGTCCGCGCTCGGTGGCCGGGAGCCGGTCCAGCCTCGCACCGAGCAACGCCTGGACGGTGGGCGGCACATGGGTACCGGGGGCGGTCTCGGCGAAGACGTCCATGAGCTGTTCGGCGAAGAACGGGTTGCCGTCGCACAACGCGACCACCCGACCGGCCAGTTCCCGCTGTTCGTCGATCCGGAGGTCCTGCGGGTGGACGTCGCCGCGCAGGACCAGGCCGCCGACCAGGGCGGCGGTCTGCTCCTCGCTCATCGGCCCGAGGTCGACGGTGGTGGCGCACGGCTTGCCCCCGCCCCAGTCGGCGCGCTGGTCGAGCAGTTCTGGACGGGCGACGCAGAGCAGCAGGACGGGGACGTCGCGCAGCCAGGTCGCGATCTCGTCGACGAGGTCGAGCAGGGTCGCCTCCGCCCAGTGCAGGTCCTCCCAGACCATGACCACGGGACGGGAGCGGCCGAGCACCGCCAGGAGGTGGCGCACGGCCCAGGCGATGTCCTCGACGCCGACCTGTCCGGGGGGCGGGTCTGCGGGGTCGGCGGGGTCGACTGGGTCACCGAGGGCGGGATCGGCAACAGGGGGGTCGGCGAGGGCGGGGTCGGCGACGGCGGCGAGGGTGCGGGTGACCAGGCGTCGCGTGCGGCCGTCCGCACGGTCGGGAGACCCGGCCTGCGCGGCGTCCTCGGCGAGCAGCCGCACCAGTTCGGGCCGGCCGCCGGGCAACGAGCCGAGCATCTCGGCGAGCGGCCGGTAGGTGATCCCCCGGCCGTAGGCGGAGCAGCGCCCGGCCAGCACCAGCGCCTCGCCGTCGGGCAGTCCGGACAGGAACTCCCGGACCAGACGCGACTTTCCGATGCCCGGAGCACCGAGCACGGTGGCGAGGCACACCTCGCGCCGCTCCCGGGCCCGCCGGTAGCCGCGTTCGAGCGCGGCCAGCTCGTCCGTCCGGCCGATGAACGGGGTGAGCGGGCCCGGGGCGTCGGCCGTCGCGTCCGGGGCGGTGACCCGCCAGGCCGGCACCGGGCGGGACTTGCCCTTCAGCCGCAGCGGTTCGACCGGTTCGATGCCCACCTGCGCCCGCACCATCGCGGCGGTGTCGGCGCAGATCAGCACCTCGCCGGGAGCGGCGGCGGTCTGCAGCCGGGCGGCCGTGTTGACGGAGTCCCCGACGACCCGGAAGTCGTCCCCCGGGCGGGTGATCACCACGACGTTGCCGGTGCAGATCCCGGCCCGGGCCTCCAGCTCGACCCCGTACCGGGCGGCGAGGTCGGCCGTGAGGCCGGCCAGCGCGGCGAGCGCGCCGGTGGCGGCCCGGACGGCGCGCAGCGCGTCGTCCTCGCGGGCGGCGGTGGCGCCGAAGGCGGCGAGGATCGCGTCGCCGATGAACTTCTCGACGACGCCGCCGTGTTCGGCGATGCAGGCGCCGCAGCTGGCGAAGTAGCGGTCCATGACGCGGCGCAGCGGTTCGGGGTCCAGTCGCTCGGCGAGGGTGGTGGAACCGACGACGTCCAGGAAGAGCATCGACACCTTGCGGCGCGATTCGCGCGGTTCGGCGACGACCGGGGGCGGAGCGGGGAACGCGGCGGACGCGGCGGACGCCGGGGCGAGCGGGGTGCCGCAGCCGGCGCAGAACCGGTCCGCCTCGGAGGTGCGGCGTCCGCACGCGGTGCAGCTCACGACCGCTCCTCGGGGGCGGGACCGACCGCCTCGCCCGGGTCGGTCGGGTCGGTCGGGTCGGTCGGGTCGGTCGGGTCGGCCGGGTCGGCCGGATCGGTCGAATCAGCCGGGGAGGCCGGGGCGTCGGCCGATGCCTCCCCGGGGACTTCCCCGTGCGCCTCGACGGCCATGGCCACGGGCTCGCGCGCCGGTTCGGCGTCGGGTCCGGCCGCGAGGGGTGCGGGCTCGTCGGGTACGGGCTCGTCGGGTACGGCCGCCGCGGGTCCGGGCCGGGCGGCCGGGGCCGTTCCGCTCGCCGGGAGTCCCACCCGCGCATAGATGCCGGCGAGCACGACCACCAGCCCGGACACCGCGAAGATGGTGTCGATCGGGCCGAACCGCAGGCCCGCCACCGAGCCCGAGAAGTCCCGCAGCCCGCTGCCCGCCAACCAGCCGGACAGCACCGCCGTCAGCATCGCCGCGAGCCGGGTGACCGGGTAGAACACCGAGATCACCCGCCCCCGGAACTCCTGCGGGGTGGCGGCGAGCAGCAGTGGCGCCATCGCCGTGTTCAGCATGGTGATCGGCACCACGAAGGCGAACAGCAGCGTCACGGCCGCCGGAAAGCCGGTCTGCCGCGAGTACAGCACCAGCAGCGCGCCGCTCGCGATCAGGCCGATCCAGGTCGTCCGGCGGGCGCCGATCCACTGCACGACCCGCCCGGCGGCGAGCGCGCCCGCGATCCCGCCGATGCCGAGCGCCATGCCGAGGTAGCCGTACGACTCGGCGGAGACGTGCAGGTTCCGGGTGGCGAAGAAGATGTTCAGGGTGCTCAGGGCGCCCATCCCGAGCTGGCCGATCACCGTGAGCAGCAACAGCGCGACCAGGAACCGGTTGTGCGCGAAGAAGCGCAGTCCCGCGGTGAAGTCCTTGAACAGGCCCGGTCGTTCGGCGGCCTTGCCGTTCCTCGGAGCGGCCGGTCCGGACCGCGCGGGGTGCACCGGCCGCAGGTCGGCCGTACTGATCGCGACGTACGACACCAGGTACGAGAGCGCGTTGAACAGCAGCGCCCACTGCAGGCCCACCGCGAACAGCAGCGGTGCGGCGAGCGGCGGCCCGATGATCCAGGCGGTCTGCCCGGTCGCCTGGGCGATTCCCGCCGCCCGGGCCCGGTCGGCCTCGTCCGTCACGAGTTCCGCGATGATCGAGAACCGGGCCGGGGTGAAGAACTGGCCGGCCGCGTTGAGCACCAGCACCATCACGTAGATCAGCGCCAGCCAGACGCCCGCGGGCAGTTCCCGGGTCGGCACGAAGGCGACGGCGGTCAGGACGGCGACCAGCCCGCCGCGCAGCACCTCGGTGCCGAGCATGGTGGCGCGCTTGTCCCAGCGGTCGACGAAGACCCCGGCGAAGGGCCCGACGAACATCACGGCCGCGCTGGTCGCCAGGACCACGCCGCTGACCGCCTGCGGGCCCCAGGACTTCCCCTCCGCCAGCACGGTCGCCACCCAGAGCACCAGCGTGGTGCTGAACACCGCGTCCCCGACCGAGGAGACCGCCTGGCCGAACCAGAGCCGGGTGTAGGTGGGGTTGATGAGGGTCGGCCGCAGCCGGCCGAGGGCCGTCACTGGGTGCGCCCCGTTCCGGGCATCAGCAGCGTCATCAGGGCGGTCACCAGGGTGGTGTGGTACGCCTTGGCGAAGTACTCGGCGGCCGGGTCGGCGGTGCTCGCACGGGTGGCGGCGGAGCGGCCGGGGATCGAGCCGTCCGGGCCCTGGGCACGGGCCAGGCAGTCGACGGCGGCCGCACCCTCGGGCGTGCCCGTCGGGTCCAGGCCCAGGCAGACCCGGGTCATCAGGAGTTCGGCGGCGAGGTCCCACCAGTCGTGCCGGACGCAGTGGTCGAGCAGCCGGTCGGCCAGGGCCGCCGCCCCGGCCACCGCGCCGTCGGGCAGTTCCGGGCCGGTGCGGGCGAAGTCGCTGAGGTAGAAGGCGGAATGGGTGAGGGCGTAGGCCTCGGGAACGGTCACCGGCGGCTCGTCGGGGCGCTGCGCGGTGCCCTCCCGCCGCCGGCCCCGGGCCGCGGCAGTGGCGGGGAGGGTGACCAGGACGTTGCGGTCGGCCAGCTCCCGGTAGGACTCGATGCTGTGCGCGACCCCGGCCTTGTCCGCGTAGTAGCGCAGTTCGAGCCGTTGGTAGGGCGAGCGCCCGGCCGGGGCGAGGTCGGCGGCGCCGAGCCGGGCGAGCTCGGACCGGAACGGCGCGTCGTCCGTCCCGGTGGGCGCGAGGGCGGCGCAGGCCAGCCGGTACTGGGTGGCGCCGCGCGGCTCGGCGGTGAGCAGGCGCGGGAAGCCGGGGTGCCGCCAGACGGCGCGGACCCGGGCGGTCGCCTCGATGCGGCGCGGGTCGTCCCCGGCGTCGAGGCGGGTCCAGCAGTGGGTGAGCAGGGCGAGTTCCAGCCCGGCCTTGGCGGGGCGGTGCGCGTCGCCCGGGCCGCCACCGCGGCCGCCGCCGAAACCGCCGGGCGCGAACGGGTCGAAGTGGTCGAGGTGGCGGCCGATCCAGCCGAGGGTGCCGGAGCGGAGCCCGTCCAGGGCGGCGCCGGTACGGTCGGTGCCCGGACGATCGGCGCCGATGCCGTCGGTTCCGATGCCGTCGGTTCCGATGCTCTCGGTTCCGATGCTGTCGGCGTGGGCGCTGTCGACTCCGATGCTGTCTGCGTCGGCGCTGTCGGCGCTGTCGGCTCCGGCGCGCAGGCCGGGTGTCGTGGTCACAGGCGCCCCGTCTCGTCCAGGTAGTCGAGCAGCGCGGCGTCGACCGTGTCGTGGAACACGGCGAGCGTGCGCCGGTCCTCGTCGCGCCGGTAGAGGTCCTCGCAGCCGACCCAGCGGTCCCGGGTGAGGGCGCCCGGCAGGTAGCCGCCGGTGACGGTGCCGACCTCCCAGTCCGGCTTGCCCGCCGTCTCCCAGCAGCTGGCGAGGGTGCCGTCGGCGCTCACCACCGCGCCGTAACGGCCGTCCCCGTGCCCGCAGGTGGCGCACGGCCGGTGGGCCTGCGGGCGGGTCACACCGAGACCGAGGTCCAGGGCGCGGCGTTGCCAGCGGGTGAAGCGGGCGGAGAGGTCGCGGGAGTGCCGGAGGTCGTTGCCGTAGCCCACGCCGACATCGCCCACCTGGGCGAAGTACAGGGTGCAGCGGGCCGGGTCGAGCGCGCCGGCGAGCCGGTCGAGCAGGCTGTCCACGCCCCGGTAGGTCTCCTGGGAGACGTTGACCCGGAAGATCCACCGCAGCGGGGAGCTCTCGGAGGCGCGGGCGAGGTTGCCGACGATGGTGTCGAAGGTGCCGCCGCCCTCGGCCCGGCGGATCCGGATCCGGTCGTGGTCCGGCCGGTCCCCGTCGAAGGTGACCTGGACGGAGCGCAGGCCGCGGTCGGCGAGCCCGGTGGCGAGCGCCGGGGTGAGCAGGGTGGCGTTGGAGATCATCCAGGCCGAGGCGAGACCGTGGCCGGCGGCCCGTTCGAGGAGTTCCAGGCAGCCGCGCGGGTTGAGCAGGGGCTCGCCGCCGAACAGCAGGATGCGGAGCTTCGCCAGCTCGGCGGCGGCCATCTGCCGGTCGGTGAAGTCGAGGATCTCGGTGATGGTCCGCGAGGTCAGCCGCTTACGGGCGATCCGCGGCGGGCGGCTGCCGCCCGCGCCGTCCTGGGCGGTGTTCTGGAAGCAGTAGCCGCAGCCGAGGTTGCAGTGAGTGCTGGTCAGCACGGTCAGGGCGTAGCTGCGCGGGGCCGGGGCGGCCAGCAGGCCCTGCTCGCGCAGACGGCGTTCGGTGCCGGGCCGCAGGGTGCCGTCCTCGGCCAACTGGCCGGGGCGCAGCCGGGCGAGACCGCCGCCCGGGCCGAGGAACCACCAGTTGCGCTCGCCCCGGAGCAGGCGGGCTCCGGTGGCGGCGACCGTCGCGGGGCCGGACGTGCTCGCCGCGCTCACCGGGCACCGCCGCGCGCCGGGACGGTGGAGGCCGTGGGCGGCTGTTCGGCGGGTGCTGCCGGGCGCGGACGCAGCAGGACCACCGTCGCCAGGGCCACCACCAGCGTGGACTGGAAGGACTTGCGGAAGAGGTGGACGGCGCCGGCGCCGGCCGGGACCCGTTCGGTGGCCGAGCGGCCGGGGAAGGACCCCTCGGGCGACTGGGCCTCGGCGAGCAGGTGCAGAGCGGCCGCCCCCGAGGGTGTGGTCAGCGGGTCGAGCCCCAGGCAGTGCTGCGCCAGGACCAGCTTGGCGGTGAGGTCCCACTCACCGCGCCGGACGGACTCCTCGGTGAGCCGCTCGACCCGGTCGCGGGCGTGGGCGAGGTCGGCCCCGCCGAGGCCCGGGTCGCGGAAACCGAAGTCGGCCAGGTGGAACACGGTGTGAGTGACGTTGCAGACCTCGAGGTCGGCCAGCGGCCGGCCGTCAGTGTGCCCGGCCAGCCGGCTGATCCGGTACAGCTCCGGATAGTCGGACAGCTGGTGCCGCACACCAGCCAGTTCGGCGTAGTACCGGGTTTCCAGGTGCAGGAAGGGCGACTTGTGACGTGGCGTCAGGAAGTCACCCTCCACTCCTTCGGCCAGGGCCGCCCGGTGCGGACCGTCGGGGTCGAGGCCGGCCGGGGCGAGCGCACCGTACATCAGCTGGAACTGCCGGGCGTAGCGCGGCTCGACGGTGAGCAGGGGCGGGTGCTCGGGGTTGCGCCAGACCTGCTCGACGGTCGCGGCGACGGCGGCCAGGTCGGGGTCGGGGGCGGGGTCGGGGGCAAGTGTCCGGGCGGGCTCCGCCGCTCCGGCGGCCCTCGCCCAGCAGCGGTACAGCAGGGCGAGTTGCAGCAGCGCCTTGACCCTGGGGGTCACCGGCAGTTCGGCCCGGCCGACCGGCTCGTCAAGGAAGCCGCAGTGCCGGCCGATCCACTGCCGCGTGCCCGCCGAGAGGCTCTCCACGGCCGCGAGGTCCGGGGCGGCTGTTCGAGTACCCATGGTTCTCCCTTGAGGTTGCGGGCTGCCGGTCGGACGTACGGGCGGTCCGCTCGACGAGGTCGGCGGCGCGGTGCGGGGCGTCCGCCGCGGCCTCGGCGAGCCTGCGGCCGAGGCGGTGGGCGTGGGAGCGCAGCCGGTCGTCCCGCCAGGCCGTGTCCACCAGCCCGGACTGGTCCGGCTCGCCCGTGCGCGGGAGGTGGACGGCCGCGCCGGCCCGCAGCAGCGCACCGGCGAGGACTGGCTGCTCGGAGCCGTTGGGGGTGACGCCGAGCGGGCGGCCGCGCTGCAGGGCGCCGAGCACGGGCGCCGAGGTGCCGGCGGTCAGCACCAGTCCGGCCCGGTCGACGAGCGGCCCCAGCCAGGGCTTGCGGACGAGCAGGATGTCGGCGTGCGGGTCGGGGGCCGGCCCGGCGGTGCGGCCCTGTTCCACGACGGCCTGGTAACGGCCGCCGGTGAAGGTCGCGTTGAGGCGGGGCCACGGGGTGCCGCCGCCGAAGAACCGGCCCAGGTGCACATAGACGACCGGCTTGCCGCTGCGCGCCAACGCGGCGTCCACGGCGGCGAGTTCGCCGGGGTCGGCGGCGGGCTCCCAGGAAAGCGGGCCGATCCGGTGCACCTGCGGGGGCAACTCGGCTCCCGGGTACTCCAGTTCGGCGGTGCCCCGGAGCAGGAGCGCGTCACCGAGCAGGGCGGACGCGTCCGGCCCGCCGTCGGTCGCCGCGCCCCCGGTCCGCGGTCGGCGGGACGGCCGGGCGGGCAGACCGACCTCCTCCCGGGCGGCGTCGTACAGCGCCAGCGTCTCCAGGGTCCGGTTCTCCCGGCTTCGGCCGTACTGCGGCTCGCCCGCGCCGCCGGAGCGGTAGGTCCACAGGTGGATCGAGAGCCCGATCACGACCACCGGGACGTCGAGCGTCTCGGCGGCCAGCAGCGCGCCGTTGCACAGCACCGAGGTCACCAGCAGGTCGGCGCGGGCCTGCCGGGCGGCGCGCACGGTCGCCCGGTACTGGGCGGAGCCCATGACGCCCCAGCGGGCGGCGGAGAAGGCCCCTTCGCCGCCGAACTGCTCCGCCGCCGCGAACGGCAGGCCTGCCTCGGCCGCGAACGGCGCGGCCGTGGAGCGGCCCAGCACCGACACCCGGTGGCCGCGGCGGCGCAGTTCGCGGCCGACGGCGAGCGCCGGGTAGAGGTAGCCGCCGTCACTGAGCGGGCAGAGCAGGATGTTCACTGGGCCTCCGGGCCAGGGGGCCGGGTCGGGGAGCTGGGTCGGGGAGCTGGGTCGGGGGCTGAGGTCGCGGTACGGCGGCCGCGGAGGGCTGCGGTCGCGGAGGACTGCGGCCGGGGGACTGCGCTCGCGGAGGACTGCGGTCGCGGTGCGGAGACCGCGGTGGAACCGGCCGAACGGGCCACCCGGCCGCCGGCGGCTCGGGCCGGGGCCGGATGACCCGCTCGGGCGTCATGACGTCACGGCGTCATGACTCGACAACCGGACCGGCCGACGTCACATGGCCGAACTGTTGTTGATGATGCAGATGTCCTCGACGAGACCGTCGTCCTCGACGTCGACGCTGTGCGCCACGACGTCGACCTCGTCCTCGGCCTCGGTCGGCTCCGGGTTGATGGAGTCACTCATGCTGACCTCCCTCTGCAGTGCGGCGTCCGCTACGCCGGCCCGGGAGAAACCTAGGGATCCCCGGTATGGCGGCGATTAGGCGCCGGTTCGATTTCGGTATGACGGTTGGTCATGTGCCGTTCCCCGCAAGGTTTCCGCTTCTTCGCGAGGGCGTCGCCGCCGCGGCCGGGCGGCCCGCGCCGCGCGGCTCGCTCAGTGCAGGTGGACCGGCACCCGGTCGGCGGTCCGGCCCGCCCGCTCCCGGGCGTACGCGTACAGCAGCGCGGGCATCTCGTACCGCACGGTGTGGGCCAGGCCCTCCGCGCCGGCGACGGTCAGCAGGCTCGCCTCCAGCAGGTCCTCCAGCACCCGGACGGCCGCCGCCGGGTCGCAGTCCAGCACCGCGGCCGCCCGGTCCAGGGTGAACACCGGCCGGGCCAGCAGGCCCAGCCGCAGCACCGCCCGGTGCGTGGCCTCCGGCAGCTCGCCGACCGACTCCGCCAGCCGCACCCGCACCAGCGGGTCGCCCCCGCACAGCTCGTCCAGCAGCGCCCGGCCGCCGCTCAGCCGCGCGCCGTACTCGCCCAGCGGGACGTGCCGCAGGAACGCCAGCCGGTCGGCGACCAGCCGCACCCCGAGCGGCAGCAGCCCGGTCGCCCGGACGATCCGGGCGGCGGACTCCCGGTCCGCGTCGACCCGTTCGGCACCGATCGTCCGGCCCAGGAACTCCACCGCCTCGTCCGCCGTGAACGGTGGCAGCCAGACCCGGTGGGCCCCCTCCAGTCCGATCAGCCGGGGCCTGGCGGTGACCACGACGGCGCTCTCCCCCGCCTCCGGCAGCAGCGCCCGCACCTCGGACTCGCGGCGGGCGTCGTCGACCACCACCAGCGCGCGACGCCCGGTCAGCCACAACTGCCAGGCCCAGCGCGGGTCCGGGCAGTCCGCTACGGGCGACGCACCGGCCGGCCCGTCCCGTTCACCGCAGGCGGTGGCGGCCAGCAGCTGGCGCAGGACGTCCTCCAGCGGGCGGAGGCGGCCGTCCTCCCCGCGCAGCCGGACGAACAGCCGACCGTCCGGGAAGTGCTCGGCCAACCGGTGCGCGGTGTGGACGGCGAGCGCGGTCTTGCCCGCGCCGAGCGGCCCGGTCACCACCGCCAGCCGGCCGGCGCCGCCGGTGAGCACCTCGGCCAGTCGGCGCACGGGGGCCGCGCGGCCGGCGAACGCGGGCGGGTCGGTGGGCAGCAGGTTCGGCGCCGCCCGGTGCGGGCGCGGCACCGGTGGCCGCAGCTCGGCGGGCGGTTCGGAGCGCGGCCGGACGGGGCCGGCGTCGCAGAGCAGCGAACGGTAGAAGCGCGCCAGGGCCGGACTCGGCGGCAGGCCGAGTTCATGGGCCAGCGCCTGCCGCAGGTCGTCGTAGACGGCGAGTGCCTCGGAGCGGCGCCCGGCCTGGCACAGGGCGGTCATCTGCAGCATCCGCAGCCGTTCGCGCAAGGGGTGCCGCTGGGCGGTCTCGGTGGCGCGCTCGATCGCCTCCGCCCCGCGCCCGGCGGCGAGTTCGGCATCCAGCCAGTCCTCGAACACACCGAGGAAACGGCGGTCGAGACGCTGGGCGGCGCTGTCGATCAGGGGGACGTCCCGGAACCCGTCGAGCGCCGAGCCGCGCCACAGCTCCAGCGCCTCGGCGAGCGCCCCCGCCCGGGCCCGCTGTTCGAAGCGGAGCGCGTCGAGCTCCACCTCGGCGGTGTGCAGGACGTAGCCGCCGGCCCGGTGGCTGATCCGGGTGACCACGGAGCCGGGGCCCGGACAGGACTCCGGGGCGGACTCGGGACCGGCCAGTCGGCGCAGCCCCGAGACGTACACCTGGAGGTTCTTGCGGGCGGTGCGCGGCGGCGCGTCGTCCCACAGTGCCTCGACCAGGGAGTCGGCCGACACCCGGGTATTCGCGTGGGACAGCAGCGCCGCCAGGAGAATCTGTTGTTTCCGGGATCCCGGATCGACCGCCCGGCCGTTCTCCAGCACGTGCAGCGGCCCGAGAATCCCGAATCTCACCGCCATCTCACGCCAACTTGATGACGAAGGAATGCCCTTCCACCTCGGCGTCCGAAACAGCGTCCAGGCGCTGTTTCACGGAATTGAGGACGGCGACCTCGTCCTCGCTGAGCCGGGACAGCACGTCCCGTTGCTCCAGTGTCAGCAGGTCGACCGGGTTGCCCGCCTGCCGGAGGGCGGCGAGGGCGTCGAATGTCATGGTCCCCTCCTTCTCGGATGCCAGATCATCATCACCGTCGTCCGGGAGGCCGTCCATGAGACCTTTGGGCCAGAAACCCCGCCCGTCGGGGGAGGACGCGAGAATCAGTGCGAGCAGTCCGGCCTGCAGTCTTGACCGGAGTCCCAGTTTCGCCAGAATGGCGGTGACGAACCGTTTGACGGTGCGCTCACTGATATTGAGTTCGTAGGCTATCGAGCGATTGTCGTACCCGAGGCCCAACAGCTTCAGCACGGTCCGCTCCCGGGGCGTCAGCTCCCGGGTCAGCGGCAGCGCCGCCGCCGGCGGTAGCGGCACCCCCGGCGCGCGCGGCGCTCCGCACGCCGGACACACCGGATCTCCACCACCCATCGACGGGATCCCCCCTCCGGCGGCACACCACTGCGGTGCCCTCATGCTGACGCTCCGGTCGGACACCGGCAAGAGGTCGAACGTGCCCGGATAATGCCAACATCACGCCCGGGAGCGGCGGTCAGGCCTCGCCGAACGGCTCGTCGCTCCACCGGAACCAGGCGCGCCCGCCGTCGACGTGCAGCAGGAACTCGGCCACCGGCCCCGTCGGCGCCAGCAGCGACAGCGCACCGGCGATCCGCTCGTAGCTCGCGTCGAACCGCTCGTACTCCTCCGCCTCGAGCAGCGCCAACGACTCCTCGAACCACGGCCGGACCTCACCGAACGCCGCCGTCGGCACGAACCGCCCGTGCAGCCACGGGAAGTCCGCATCGTCGATCACGATCTCACCGAGCTCCTCCCCCTCCCGCACCAGCCGCCAGCTCTCCCCCAGGAACCCCACCCGGCACCACCCGTCCTGTAGTCCGTCGATCGTCGTCCCTGGCGCTCGTCGTCGTCCGCCGGAGGCCCCGCCCGGAGGCCCGCCGCCCCTTGCCCGTCCCTCGCCCGCCCCGAGGTACCCCGCGCCCGTCGTCGCGGGCAGCGGGCAGCGGGCACCGAGCAGCGGGTTGCCCGAGCCACCACCTTCGCCCTGTGTCCGCACTTTGCAAAGTGCGCTTTGCAAAGTGCGGACACGGGCCGAGGCCGCCCGGGGCGCCGCGATCGGCGGCGCCCCGGGCAGAGGTCAGAGGGTGGTCGGGGCGGCTTCGGCGAGCGCGTCGAGGACCGGGCGGATGAGCGGGTGCCCGTCGGCGCCGGCGCGGACGGCGGCGAAGACCCGGCGGGTGGCGAGGGCGCTGTCGACGGGACGGACGGCGACCTGCGCGAGGTCGACACCGAGGAGGGCCGAGCGCGGGACCAGGGCCACCCCGGCACCGGCCGAGGCGAGGGCGACGACGGCGCGGAAGTCGTCGGAGGAGTGCACCAGGCGCGGCTGGAAGCCCGCGTGCTCGCAGGCCAGCAGCACCACGTCGTGACACGGGTTGCCCGGGTAGGGGCCGATCCACGGTTCGTCGCCGAGGTCGGCCATCGCGATCGGGCCCTCGGCCGAGGCCAGCGGGTGGGCGAGCGGAAGAACGGCCTCGAAGGGCTCGGCGTAGAGCGGGACGCGGGTGAGCCGGGCGTCGTCGGCACGCGGGGCACCGCGGTACTCGACCGCCACGGCGAGGTCGGCCCGACCGTCGAGCAGCATCGGCAGGCTGGCGTCGCCCTCGGCGTCGAGCACCTTGAGCCGGACGCCCGGGGCACGGGTGGCGAGCGTGCCGATGGCGGGCGCGAGGACGAGGGAGATGCCGGTGGCGAAGGAGGCCACGGTGACCTCGCCGGAGACGCCCGCGCTGTAGGCGGCGAGATCGGCCTCGGCCCGTTCGAGCTGGGCGAGGACGGCGTCGGCGTGACCGAGCAGGATCTCCCCGGCCGCCGTGAGCCGCACGCCACGGCCCTCGCGGGCGAGCAGGTGGTGGCCGGTCTCCTGCTCCAGCGCGGCCAGCTGTTGCGAGACGGCGGAGGGGGTGAGGTAGAGCGCGGCCGCGGCCGCGGTCACCGTCCGGTGGTCCGCCACCGCTCGCAGGGTCCGCAGCCGTCTCGCGTCGATCACAGGCCAATTCTGCCAGCGTCGGCGGGGCCGCCGGGGCGGGGGTGACGAACCGGTCGGGAGTGACAGCGGAGTGGGAAGTCGGCCCCGCCGACTTCCCACTCCGGGCAACACCGCGTGCAGGACTCGGGCAACCCCGTCCCGTGCCCGGACCGCCCTCTCTCGGCCCTCTCACCACCTCTCTCGGCACTTTGCAAAGTCACACTTTGCAAAGTGCCGAGAGAGGGCGATCCCCTTGATTCCCGGGCGATCGGCCCCCCTAGCCCCCCTTCCCGCACTTTGCAAAGTGTGACTTTGCAAAGTGCGGGCCTCGGAGAAGCGGTGAGGGAGCGAAGGGGTGCAGGAAGGACGGACGGACAGCTGGAAGGCAGGGAGGAGAGGAGCCAGGAAGGAGAGGAGCAGGAAGGGAAGGAAGCAGGAAGGCGGGCGGCAGGAAGCGGTGCAGCGCGTCGGGCGAGCGCGGACGGCAAGGCCCCGGCCCCGGAAACCGCGAACGGGAGTGGGAAGTCGGTCGGGCCGACTTCCCACTCCCGCGGCGGGAGGGTGGGGCAGGTGGTCTTGGTGCTGTGCGATGTCGGCGGGGCCGGCCCCGCCGACATCGCACAGCGGTTCGGGAGCCCGTGGCACGTCCGGTTCCGAGCGGACGTGCCACGGGCGATCGAGGGGGGAAGGGCCACGGCAGGGACCGTTCCCGGTGGCCGCCGCCGGAGCGGTGACCGCGGCGGCGCGGGAGGGCTACTCCCCCAGCGCGGCGCGCGCGTCCACGAAGGCCGCGACGGCGCGCTCGACGTCCTCGGTGGTGTGGGCGGCGGAGAGCTGGACCCGGATCCGGGCCTGGCCGTGCGGGACGACCGGGTACGAGAAGCCGATCACGTACACACCGCGCTCCAGCAGCAGCTCGGCGAGCCGGCCGGCCTTCGCCGCGTCGCCGATCATCACCGGCGCGATCGGGTGGTCACCGGGCAGGATCTCGAAGCCCGCCTCGGTCATCCTCGAGCGGAACAGCGCGGTGTTCGCCGCCAGCCGCTCCCGCAGCTCGTTCGAGCTCTCGACCAGGTCGAGGACCTTCAGCGAGGCGGCCGCGATGACCGGCGCGAGCGAGTTCGAGAACAGGTACGGACGCGACCGCTGGCGCAGCAGCGCGACGATCTCCCGGCGCGCGGCGACGTAGCCGCCGGAGGCGCCGCCGAGCGCCTTGCCGAGGGTGCCGGTGATGATGTCGACCCGGTCCATGACGCCGTGCAGCTCCGGCGTGCCGCGGCCGCCCGCGCCGACGAAGCCGACGGCGTGCGAGTCGTCGACCATCACCATGGCGTTGTAGCGGTCGGCGAGGTCGCAGATCTCGCGCAGCGGGGCGACGTAGCCGTCCATCGAGAACACGCCGTCGGTGACGATCAGGCGGCGCCGGGCGTCCTGGCTCTCCTTGAGCTGCTGCTCCAGGTCGGCGAGGTCGCGGTTGGCGTAGCGGTGGCGGCGGGCCTTGCACAGGCGGATGCCGTCGATGATGCTCGCGTGGTTGAGGGCGTCGGAGATGACGGCGTCGCGCTCGTCGAGCAGGGTCTCGAAGACGCCGCCGTTGGCGTCGAAGCAGGACGAGTAGAGGATCGTGTCCTCCTGGCCGAGGAACGCGGAGAGGCGGTCCTCGAGCTGCTTGTGCACGTCCTGGGTGCCGCAGATGAAGCGCACGGACGCCATGCCGTAGCCCCAGCGGTCGAGCGCGTCCTTGGCGGCGTCGAGCACCTCGGGGTGGTCGGCGAGGCCGAGGTAGTTGTTGGCGCAGAAGTTGAGCACCTCGCCCGGGGTGCCGCCGGCGGTGACGGTGACGGCGGCGCTCTGCGGGCTGCCGATGACGCGCTCCGGCTTGAAGAGGCCGGCCTCACGGATCTCGTCGAGGGTGGCGGCGACCTCGTCGCGCACGTTGTCGAACACAGCTGCTCCTAATCGGATCGTCGGATCGGCGAGGGTGCTCAGGCGGTCCAGTCGAGGATGACCTTGCCGCAGCGGCCGCCGGCCGCCTCGTCGAAGGCGGCCTCGAAGTCGGTCGCGGCGTACCGACCGGTGATCACGGGGCTGAGGTCGAGGCCGCCCTCCAGGAGGACGGACATCGCGTACCAGGTCTCGAACATCTCGCGGCCGTAGATGCCCTTGATGGTGAGCATCGAGGTGACGACAGAGGCCCAGTCGATCGGGAACTGCTCGGCGGGCAGGCCCAGCATGGCGATCTTCCCGCCGTGGGTCATGTTCGCGATCATCGACTGCATCGCCTCGGGCCGGCCGGACATCTCCAGGCCGACGTCGAAGCCCTCGCGCAGGCCGAGCTTCTGCTGGCCCTCCTCGATGGTGTGCTCGGCGACGTTGAGCGCCAGCGTGACACCGACCTTGCGGGCGAGGTCGAGGCGGTACGGGGAGACGTCGGTGATCATGACGTTGCGGGCGCCGGCGTGCTTGGCGACGGCGGCGGCCATGATGCCGATCGGGCCGGCGCCGGTGACCAGCACGTCCTCGCCGACCAGCGGGAAGGACAGCGCGGTGTGCACGGCGTTGCCGAACGGGTCGAAGATGGCGGCGACGTCGAGGTCGACGGGGACCCGGTGCACCCAGACGTTGGAGGCGGGCAGCGCGACGTACTCGGCGAAGGCGCCGTCGCGGTTGACGCCGAGGCCGACGGTGTTGCGGCAGAGGTGGCGGCGGCCGGCCAGGCAGTTGCGGCACTTGCCGCAGACCAGGTGCCCCTCACCGCTGACCAGGTCGCCGACGGCGATGTCCGCGACGCCGGCGCCGATCTCGGCGACCTCGCCGACGAACTCGTGGCCCAGCACCAGCGGGGTCCTGATCGCCTGCTGCGCCCAGCCGTCCCACTTGCGGATGTGCAGATCGGTGCCGCAGATGCCGGTGCGCAGCACCTTGATGAGCACCTCGCCCGGGCCGATCGCCGGGGTGGGGACGTCCATCAGCCAGAGTCCCGGCTCGGCCTTCTGCTTGACGAGTGCCTTCACGGCGGTGGCTCCTGACGCACGGTGGGGCGGCCTGGTGTGGGCAGGCCGACGAGGCCCGGCGGTGGCGGCCCCCGGGAGGGCCGGAGGGTGGTGACGGGGCCGGGGTCCTGGTGTCGGTCCTGGCGTCCGTAATCCGGGCAGGCAGAAATCTGCCTGGTCGGAGGGGGTGCGGTCCATCGAGGAATTCTTAAGGGCCGCGACAGCTGGGCTGAACGATCGTGCCCGAGCTGCGCCCGGGGCCCGTCGCGGCATGCCGGTCGGCACCCCGACGGCGGAGCGCGCGGGGCGCGTTCGGGGCGCGCGGAGCGCCCGCCCGGCGACCTCTGGGGCCACGACCGAGCCGGTACCGGGCTCAGGACCGGGCGGCGGGGCCGGGCGCGGGGCGGGGCTCAGGGCCGTACGCGGTACCGGGCTCAGGGCGAGCGCAGGACCGACACGGGAGATCCCGCCCGGTCAGTCCCGTCGGACCGCGACGGCGTGCGCCACCACTGCCGCCGCCCCGAGCAGAGCTGCCGCGAGCGCGAGCAGCAGACCGGTCGAGCCGACCAGCTCCGCCGACCGGTGGTGGCCGGAGAGCCGGGTGAGCAGGAGGTTCACCGGCGGCAGGCCCTTGCCGAGGGTCAGCACGAGCAGCAGGACAAGGGCGAGCAGCAGTCCGTACCCCTGCCGCCGGACCACCGGCCGGGCGGCGAGCAGGCCGACGGCTGCGCCGGTGCAGCCACAGGTGAGCTGGGCCTCGGCGCCCAGGAGCAGATCGACGGGGGTGGGGTCGTGGGTGCCGACGAGCAGCGGCAGGACCAGGCCGAGGACGGTGAGGGGCAGGCAGACCACCAGCGCGGCGAGGACGGTCCCGGTGGCCAGGCGGCGGTGTCCGCCGGTGGCGGCCGTCACCACCGCCCGGTGGGTCGGGTCCTCGAGCCCGGCGAGCGCCGTGGTGAGCCAGGTGGCGGCGAGCAGCATCGCCAGGCCGGAGGCCGCGTGGGTGGCGGTGAGCGGGCCGGTGTCGTTGCTGGTGAGCACGGTGACGAGGGCGGTGAACAGGAGCAGCGGGGCGAGGTAGCGCTGGGAGAGCAGCAGGGTGGTGAGCCGGTAGCGGACGAGGGCGGTCATCGGGCGGTGGACCTCGGGGTGGGCTCGGCGGACGGGTGGGGGGCGGCGACCGGTCGGGACGCGACGGCCGCTTCGGACTCCGGCCGGGTGACGGCTCGTACGGACCAGTGGTCGCGCAGGACGGCGAGCAGGACGGCGTCGGTCCTGGACGGGTCCACCCGGAGGTGGAGTTCGGCCCCGCGGCGCTCGGCGGCGAGGACGCCCGGGAGGTCGAGGACGCCGGGGAGGTCGGGGACACCGGGGAGGTCGGGGAAATCGCGGACACCGGCAGGGTCGGCCCCGCCCGGGCGGGTGAGGACCACCAGCGCCGACAGGTCCCCCGCCGCCGCGACGGGACCGGCCCGACGACCGACCCGTCCGCCGGCGACGGTGTGCACGGCGGTGGCATGGGTCCGGGCGAGGGCTTCGCGGTGGTCCGTGAACACCACCGCCCCGCCCGCGGCGGCCACCTCGGCGAGGATCCCGGCGAGTGCGGTGTGGGCGGCGGCGTCGAGGCCGGACCACGGTTCGTCGAGGACGAGGAGGTCGGGCGGCACGAGCAGGGCCTGCGCGAGCGCGACCTTCCGGGCGTTGCCCTTGGAGAGGGTGCGCAGCTCCGCGTCCGGGCCGCCCGCGAGGGCGAGCCGGTCCAGCAGCCGGCCGGCGCGGTCCCGGGCGGTGGTGGTGGTCAGTCCGCGGATGCGGCCGAGGTGGGTGAGGAGGGAGACGGCGGTGAGGCGGTCGGGGGCGGTGAAGCGGTCGGGGACGTAGCCGACGGCGGCCCCTCGGGCGGTGACCGGTCCGGTGCGGCGGCCGGTGGTGGGGCGGGCGACGCCGGCCAGGATCCGGAGCAGGGTGGACTTGCCGGAGCCGTTGGCGCCGAGGACGGCGAGGACGTCGCCGGGTGCGAGGCTCAGGTCGACGTCGCGCAGGATCCAGCGGCCCCGTCCGTAGCGTTTGCCCACGGCTTCGCAGCGCAGCAGCACCTCGGTGTCCCCCTCCGTCGGTCGGGCGGTCGGCACCCTACTCGGCCGCCGGTAGGGGCCGGGTATGGTGCGGGCCGCGGCGGTGGTGGCGCGACCGGGGCCGGGCCGGGTGGCTGACGGGTGGGCCCGTTCGGGCCAGCGGGCCGCCGCAGGGCGCGCGGTGGCGGTGACCGGCGCATACGGTGGCGATCGCTCCCCCTTGCGGGCCCGTGGAGCGGTGCTCCGGGCCCGTCCGGCCCAGAGAGGCGCCTCGACGATGACGAACCACGACCGCGTGCCGAACCGTGCGACGACGGCCCGAGCCACGACTTCACGCCGCCCGGGTGCGGCCCGCGCGGCCGCGCCCCGGCCCGCTCCGGCGGCAGTCGCGCTGGCGCTGGCCGGGCTGCTGGCTTCCGCCGGGTGTTCGGGCGGCTCGTCCGGCGGTTCGCCGGCGGCCGGGGCGGTGACGGCCGTCCCGGCGGCGCTCAGCCCCTCGGCCTCGGCCTCGGTGTCGGGCCCGAGCGCGAGCGCGACGCTGCTCAGCCCCTCGCCGACCACCCCCGCCGGCCCGAGCCCGTCGGTGCTGCCGCTGACGCCGGACGTGACGGCCCGGTTGGACTCCGCGGTGCAGCGGGTGCTGACCGAGGCTTCGGTGCCCGGCGTGATCGTCAACGTGTCGACACCGCAGGGCGAGTACCTGAAGGCCTTCGGTGTCTCCGACAAGGTCGCGGGCACGGCGATGGTGACCGGGCTCAACATGCGGATCGGCAGCGAGACCAAGACCTTCACCGTCACCGCGCTGCTGCGCCTCGTCGACCAGGGCAAGGCCGGTCTGGACGACCCGATCGGCAAGTACCTGACCGGGGTCCCGAACGGCGGCACGATCACGCTGCGCCAGCTCGCGGACATGCGCAGCGGCCTGTTCCCGTACACCCAGGACGAGGACTTCGTGACGGCGCTCCAGTCGGATCCGCAACGCTCCTTCACCCCGGACCAGTTGCTCGCCTACTCGTACAAGCATCCGGTGGGATTCGCGCCGGGCACGGAGTTCGAGTACTCCAACACCAACACGGTGCTGCTGGGCCAGGTGGTCGAGAAGCTGGGCGGGCGACCGCTCGGGGACTTCCTGAAGAAGGAGGTGTTCGATCCGGCGGACCTGGGCCGGACGGTGTTCCCGACGACGAACGCGTTCCCGCAGCCGCACGCCCGGGGCTACACCGACCAGACGGCGGACGGGGCGATCGCGGACGCCACCGACTGGAATCCGTCCTGGGGTTGGGCCGCGGGGGCGATGATCTCGGACCAGGCGGACATGAAGAAGTGGGCCAGGGTGCTGGCCACCGGCACGCTGCTGACTCCGCAGACGCAGGCGCAGCGGCTCCAGCCGCAGCCCTCGGCAGTGCCGGACACCTGGTACGGGCTGGGGGTGTTCTACAACCACGGGTGGATCGGGCACAACGGCTCGCTGCCGGGGTACCAGACGGTGGTGGTGTATCTGCCCTCCGCGCAGGCCTCGTTGGTGGTGCTGCTGAACACCGACATCTCGTACAAGGGGTCGGCGCCGTCGACGCTGTTCGCGAAGGCGATCACGGAGATCGTCTCGCCCGGGAACGTGTACGACCTGCCGTCGGCCCCGGCGGGCGGGGACGAGCCCTCGCCGACGGCCGACGCGTCGGTGTCGACGTCGGTGACGCCGCCGGTGCCGTCGGCGGCATGACGGGCGGCGGACCCGACCGGCCGCGACGTGACCGGCGACGGACCCGACCGGCCGCGACGTGACCGGCGACGCAACCGACGAACGCAACCGACGAACGTGACCGGTCGTCACCAGGCGCAGGTGCTCCGCAGGAGCCGTCAGCCCCCGAGCACCTGCGCCAGGTCGTAGGAGACCGGTTCCTCCAGCTGCTCGTACGTGCAGCTCTCCGGAGTGCGGTCGGGGCGCCAGCGGCGCCACTGCGCGGTGTGCCGGAAGCGGGTGCCCTCCATGTGGTCGTAGGCGACCTCGACGACGCGTTCGGGGCGCAGCGGCACCCAGGAGAGGTCCTTCTTCCCGGTCCAGCGGCTCTGCGCCCCGGGGAGTCTGGCGTCGGCGTGGGCGGCCTCGTCGGCCCACGCTCCCCAGGGGTGGCCGGCGAGGTCGGTGGTGCGCAACGGCTCGAGTTCCTCGGCGAGTTCGCGGCGGCGGGCCATGCTGAAGGCGGCGCAGACGCCGACGTGCTGGAGGCGGCCCTCGGCGTCGTGGATCCCGAGCAGGAGGGAGCCGACGACGGGTCCGCTCTTGTGCTCGCGGTAGCCGGCGACCACGCAGTCGGCCGTCCGCTCGTGCTTGATCTTGTACATGGCGCGTTCGCCGGGCCGGTAGGGCTGGTCGAGCGGTTTGGCGACGATGCCGTCCAGGCCGGCGCCCTCGTACTGGGCGAACCAGGTCTCGGCGAGGTCGCGGTCGGTCGCGGCGGGGGCGGTGAAGACGGGGTCGGCGGCGTCGGCGAGGGCGGTCTCCAGGGCGGCGCGGCGGGCGGCGAGCGGCCGGTCGACCAGGGACTCGTCGCCGAGCGCGAGCAGGTCGAAGGCGACGAACGAGGCGGGGGTGCGTTCGGCGAGCAGTTCGACCCGGCTGGCGGCGGGGTGGATGCGTTCGAGGAGTTCCTCGAAGCGGAGCCGGCCGTCGCGGGCGATGACCACCTCGCCGTCGAGCACGCAGCGCGGGGGTGTTTCGCGGCGCAGGGCCGTGACGAGTTCGGGGAAGTAGCGGGTGAGGGGTTTGCCGGTGCGGCTGCCGATCTCGATCTCGTCGCGGTCGCGGAAGACGATGGCGCGGAAGCCGTCCCATTTGGCCTCGTACTGCATGCCGGGCGGGATCTTCGCGACGGACTTGGCGAGCATCGGGGAGACGGGCGGCATCACGGGCAGGTCCATGCTCCCGATCCTCGCGCCGATCCCGGCCCGCCGCGCGACGGCGCGCGACGGCGCGCGGGTGCCGCGACCGCCCGGAGGCGCCCCGGGATCGGGACGGGCGCCCAGGTCAGGACAGGCGCGGTGGGCGGCGCGCGCTTAGCGTGAGTGGCATGGGCTCTGCCGTGGAACTGGATGTCGCCGGGCGCACCGTCCGGCTCTCGAACCCCGACAAGGTGTACTTCCCGGAGCGTGGCTTCACCAAGCTGGACGTCGCCGAGTACTACCTCGCGGTCGCGGACGGGGTGCTGCGCGGGCTGCGGGACCGGCCGACCACGCTGCAGCGGTTCCCGGACGGGGTGGAGGGCGAGTTCTTCTACCAGAAGCGGGCCCCGAAGGGCCTGCCGGACTGGCTGCCGACCGCGCGGATCGCCTTCCCGAGCGGACGCTCGGCGGACGAGATCTGTCCGACCGAGCCGGCGGCGGTGCTGTGGGCGGCGAACCTCGGCTGTCTGACCTTCCACCCGTGGCCGGTGCGCCGCTCGGACACCGACCATGTGGACGAGCTGCGGATCGACCTGGACCCGCAACCGGGCACGGACTTCCGGGACTCGGTGCGGGTCGCGCACGAGCTGCGCGCCGTGCTGGAGGAGCACGGGCTGCGGGGGTGGCCGAAGACCTCGGGCGGGCGCGGGGTGCACGTGTACGTGCCGCTGGTGCCGGAGTGGACGTTCACCGACGGGCGGCACGCGGTGATCGCGCTGGGCCGGGAGCTGGAGCGGCGGCTGCCGGGGCGGGTGACCACGGCGTGGTGGAAGGAGGAGCGCGGGGAGCGGATCTTCGTCGACTACAACCAGATGGCGCGGGACCGGACGATCGCCTCGGCCTACTCGCTGCGGGCCCGGCCGCGGGCGACGGCGTCGACGCCGCTGCTGTGGGAGGAGCTGGACGACGCGCTGCCGGAGGACTTCGACCTGCGGACGGTGCCGGTCCGGTTCGCGGAGGTGGGTGATCCGCACGCGGGGATGCAGGGCGAGGCGTTCCGGCTGGAGGCGCTGCTGGAGCTGTACGAGCGGCAGGTCGCGGACGGTGCGCACGGCGAGTTGCCGTATCCGCCGGACCATCCGAAGGCGGCGGGCGAGCCGACCCGGGTGCAGCCGAGCCGGGCCCGGAGGAAGACCTGACGTGATCACGTAGGCTGGTCGCCCACGAAGATCGTCAAGAGATCACCGAAGAAGATCACCAGGGGGCGGGGAGCGATGGCTGCACGGGGGCTGCGGGAGATTCTGGCGGACGCGGGGGGCGGGGTGTTCCCGCCGTCGGACGGATCGGTGACGGTGGTGGCGCAGCCGTCGCCGCGCGAGGCGGGGGTGCTGTCGTTCTCCGCGCACGCGGTGGTCTTCACCGACGAGGACCCGGACTGGGTGCGGGCGACGCTGGCGGCGACGCCGAGCGACCCGTTGGCCGCGCCGCTGTGCCCGCCGTTCCTGACCGCGTTCGCCCGCCGCACCGGCCGGGAGAACGGCAACATCGACCTGCTGACGGTGGCCGACCGACTTCCCGGCGCGCCACCGCTGGCGCTCGCCCCGGTCGCGGACCGGGAGCACCCCCGGGTGGTGCGCGCGCTGCGGTACCGCGAGGACGTGCGGGTGTTCGAGGCCGACGGCGGGAGCGGGGTCCTGGTGCTGGGGCGCGGCGTCGCCGGGCGCTGGGAGTGTTCGATCGAGGTCGGTCCGGCGGCCCGCGGCCG
This sequence comes from Kitasatospora sp. NPDC089913, assembly GCF_044748625.1. NCBI lineage: Bacteria > Bacillati > Actinomycetota > Actinomycetes > Kitasatosporales > Streptomycetaceae > Kitasatospora > Kitasatospora sp. NPDC089913. Next base: position 209,439 of record NZ_JBIVGI010000002.1, read on the forward strand.
GGGTCTGGGCCGGGCGCTGGCGCTGGCGGCGCGGCACCTGGTCCCGGACGGCGATCTGGTCTGGTCCCAGCAGGCGCCGGGCAACGCGACGAGCGTGCGGGCCTTCCAGGCGGCCGGCTACCGGCCGGTGGGCGCGGAGACGCTGCTGGTGGTGGGGCAGCCGTGAGCACCGGCCCCGAGGCCGGGGCCGCCGACCTCACCACCGTCCCCGAGGAGGTGCGGGACCGGCTGGTGAGCCGCTTCGGGCCGGACGCCCGGGAGTGGTGCGCGGGGCTGCCCCGACTGGTGGACGGCCTGGCCGGGCGCTGGGGGCTGGCGGTGCGGGCGGCCGGCGGCGGCGGAACGTCGCGGGTGTTCCGCTGCGAACGGCAGGCCGACGGGGCGACGGTGTGGCTGAAGCTGACGCCGGACGCCGAGGTGGCCCGGCAGGAGGCGGTGGCGCTGACCGCGTGGCGGGAGGTGCCGTCGGTGGTGGGGCTGCTGGCGGAGGACGTCGGGGCCGGGGCGCTGCTGCTGGCGGACGTCCGGCCGGGGACGACGCTGCGCGAGCGCGGTTGGCGGCCGGCGGAGGTGGCCGGGACGCTGACCGCGATGCGTTCGGTGCCCGCTCCGCCCGGTACGGCGCTGCCGTCCCTGGCGGAGCGGCTGGACTTCCTGTTCGAGCTCACGGAGCGGCGGGCTCCAGGGGTGTCGACGGCGGGCGCCCGGGCCCTGGCCGGGGAGCTGACCGGCGCCGGTGGTCCGGTCGGACTGGTCCATGGCGACCTGCACCCGTCCAACGCGCTGCTCGGCCCGGACGGGGCGGTGGCGATCGATCCGCGCGCCTGCCTGGGCGACCCGGACTTCGACCTGGTCGACTGGGCGCTCGACGGCGTGGCCGATCGGGCGGCGCTGTCCGCCCGGATCGCGGAACTGACCGACCTGGTCGCGGGCGCGGACGCCGACCGGCTGCTCGCCTGGTGCCGGGTGGGGGCCGTGCTGATCGCCGCTCCGCGCGTCGCCGCCGGCCGCCGCGACGACGGCACGGTGTTCCTGCGGGAGCTGGCAGGGCTGTAGCGGTCCGCCTGCGGGAGCCGGCGGGGCTGTAGCGGTCCGCCAGCGGGAGCCGGCGGGGCTTCATCGGCGCCGGCCCGGTGCGTCAGCCGGAGGACGGACCGGGGCCGCGGCGGTCCGGCCCGGAGGGCGGGCGCAGCCGGAACCGTCCCGTCGTCGTCGGCCCGCGGCGGGGCCGCCGGTCCTGTTCGTCCTGCTCCAGCTCCCGCCGGAGGTCCGCCAGGTTCGTGGAACCCTGCCGGAAGTCGTACGACTCCAGGCCCGCGAGGTCGAGGTCCCGGCGGAGGGCCGCGATCGCCAGATTCCGCCACCGGTAGAGGTCCTTCGGTCGCGGGCCGCCGTCCCGGGCCCAGCCCCGGCAGCAGTGCCGCAGGCCGAGGACGGCGCCCCGGGCGGTGGCGGTCGCACACATGCCGCCCGGCCCGTAGAACCAGCCGTTGAGCGCCGCCGCCACCTGCCCCGCCACCTCGGGGGTGAGCGGGGGGCCGGCGGCGTGCGACAGTCCGCCCAGGATCCGGAAGACCTCCGGGTAGGCCTCCAGTCTGGCCTTGTGGAGCTCCAGCGCCCAGCCGGACTTGAGGTCGGTCAGCCACCGGGCCCGTTCCCGCCGCTGCTGGGCGAGGGTCAGCGCCGCGCCGACGGCGGCCACCACCAGGGCGACGAGCCCCGACAGCAGGGCCGTGACGATCTGTTCGCTCATGGCCCCCGCCCCGTCACCGGCCGTCCGACGGGCCCATGATGGCAGCCCGATCGGCCGTCAGCAGCCTTTCGCGGAAAGCGAGTTGTTCGCCGTCGTCGGGCCGGGTGCGTCACCCGACGGTGCGGGCGCCCTCCGGGGCGGTGTCGGTGACGGTGCGGACGGCCTGCGTGATCTGCTCGTCCGTCAGGTCGCCGCGCGCGGTCAGCCGCAGCCGGGAGATGCCGTCCGGGACGGACGGGGGACGGAAGCAGCCGACGGCAAGACCGGCCCGGCGGCAGTCGGCGGCCCAGCCGACGGCGGCCTCGGGACCCGGGGCGCGGACGGACACCACGGCCGCGTCGGGCGTGGAGGCGTGCAGACCGGCGGCGGTGAGGCGGGCGGCCAGGGTGCGGGCCACCTCGCGGGCACGCTCGGCGCGGTGGGGTTCGGCGCGCAGCAGCCGCAGTGCGCCGAGGGCGGCCCCGGCCGCGGCGGGGGCGAGGCCGGTGTCGAAGATGAAGGTGCGGGCGGTCTCGGTGAGGTGGCGCACGACCCGGCGGGGGCCGAGCACGGCCCCGCCCTGGGAGCCGAGCGACTTCGAGAGGGTGACGGTGGTGACCAGGTCGGGGGCGCCGGCGAGACCGGCGGCGGCCGGGGCGCCGCTGCCCCCGGGGCCGAGGACGCCCAGGCCGTGCGCGTCGTCGACGAGCAGCGCGGCACCGAACCCGCGGGTGACGGTGGCGAGTTCGGCGAGCGGGGCGGCGTTGCCGTCGACCGAGAAGACCGAGTCGGTGACCACCAGCGCCCGGGGCCGCTCGCGCCCGGCGAGGATCCCGGCGACGGCCTGCGGATCGCTGTGCGGGGCCCGGTGGACGTCGGCCCGGGCAAGCCGGCAGCCGTCGATCAGCGAGGCGTGGTTGTAGGCGTCGGACACGATGAGGGTGTCCGGGTCGGTGAGCGCGGTGAGCGCGGCCAGGTTGGCGGTGTAGCCGGAGGAGAAGACGAGCGCGGCCTCGGCCCCGCAGAAGTCGGCGAGCTCCTGCTCCAGCTCGGTGTGCAGCGCGGTGGTCCCGGTCACCAGCCGGGAGCCGGTGGCACCGGCGCCCCAGCGCAGCGCGGCCTCGGCGGCGGCCCCGGTGACGGCGGGGTGGCGGGTGAGGCCGAGGTAGTCGTTCCCCGCGAGGTCGAGCACCGGATCGTCGGCGGGCCGACTGCGCAGCGTGCGGGTGAGCCCGGCCGCGGCCCGCTGCTCCGCGGTCTCGTCGAGCCAGTCGAAGACGGCGCCGGGAGCGAGGGTGCGCGGTTCGGGCGCGGTGCGGTTGACCATGCCCGGCACTCTGGCACGGCGGACGCGCACCGGGCAACGTGCGCCGGGGCACACGGCCGGACCAGGAAGCACCTGGACAACACTTCTGCAATGAACAGAAGGCACCTTCCATTCACCTCCCGTTTCCTCTTTTCGGCCTGGATCTTCCGGTTGCCGCAAAAACGGCCGATCGTTCGCGCTCCCCCGGTAATGTCCCCACCACTCGAACATTCCTGGGGGGACGAGGTGGCAGACCTCGAATTCGAGCGACGGATGAACCCGTGGCTCTTCGACAGTTCCGGAAACCTCACCGAAGAGGCGAAGAAGCAGTTCCCGGACCTGGCGGCGACCGCCACCGGTGCACCGCCACCGATCACGTTCCAGCCGGGCGGCGGGGGGCCGTCCGTCAAGGCGAACCCCGGCATGATCCGCCAGGCCGGGACCAACGCCACCGCCCTGCGCGAGTCGGTCCGCACCGAATGCGGGCAGCCCGCGGGGCATGTCACCGGCGCGATCGCCGCCCTGGCGGGCTGGAGCCTGTCCACCGCCCTCAGCACCGCATGGAGCGTCTGGTCGGGCCAGTCGCACACACTCGGGGAGGCGGTCGGGACGATCGGCAAGAACCTGCACACCACTGCGCAGAACTACGAGAGCACCGAGACCGCGATCCACAGCCAGTTCGCGCAGCAGCACTGAGGAAGGGACGAAGCGGCAGACCGCCATGGTCACGTACACCCAGCTCCAGAACGTCGACCTCGCCGGCCTCAACTCGGCGGCGACCGACTTCGAGAAGATGGTCCGGTCCTGGGACCTCTCGACCAGAATCCAGAACGAGGTGATCGGCCCGGTCCAGCAGTCCGGCTGGCACGGGCCCAGTTCGGAGTCGGCCGCCACCGCCCTCACCCAGGCGCGCGACCAGATCCGGGCCGCGTTCGAGGAGGCCTCCGCGATCGCGCGGACCCTGCGCGACGCGCACGACGAGTTCACCGCCGCACAGAAGGACCTCCGGACGGCGGTCCACAACGCCGCCGAACTGGGCCTGACCGTCGACGCCCAGGGCAACGTCCACTGGCCGCCGGCCACCGACCCGGCCGACAAGCGCGACGCCGACTACGCCAAGGCCCAGCAGGCCAATGCCCAGGGCGCCGCCCAGGAGATCGGCAAGGCCCTGGACCGCGCCACCGAGGCCGACTCCGCGGCCGCCCTGGCCCTCGCGATGGACACCGGGAACGACACCAAGAGCTTCAACAGCACCCCGCTGGGCAGCGTCGCCGACGCCGAGGCCAAACAGGCCGCCCAGATCCTCAGCCTCGGCAGGGCCGCCAGCGACACCCAGCTCGCGCAGTTGCAGGCGCTGCTGCAGCACCACTCCGGCGACCCCCGCTTCGCCACCGCCTTCTACGGCGGCCAGGACCCGGGCACGTTCCTCGCCTCCTACGGCTCGCTGGCGCAGAGCGGCGACTTCTCCGACAGCCCCGCCCGCAAGGCCGCGGTCAAGGGCATCCAGGAAGGGCTCGGCCTCACCCTGGCGACCGCCACCAGCACCGGACAGCAGCCGCACCTGCCCGCCGACTGGGCCGACCGCATGCGCCGGGCCGGCAGCCGCCACGTCCAGATCGCCCCCGGAGCCGCCTACGACTCCAGCCCGTACGGCTACCAGATCCTCGGCAACATCCTGAAGCACGGCAACTACGACGCCGCGTTCCTGAAGCCGATCGCCGAGCACGTCACCCAGCTCACCCAGGAGAACCCTGCCCGCTGGGACGCGGTGGCCATGAAGGGCGGCGCGCCGTTCCAGGAGTTCTGGTTCACCGGCACACCGGACGACAAGGGCAACTACCACGGGTTCAACCCGATGGGCTCGGTGCTGAACGCGCTCGGGCACAGCCCGGACGCCGCCGCCAAGTTCTTCACCGACCCGCCGACGACGTACTGGCCGGACGGCTCGGTGAAGAGCACCGGCGGGACGAACACCTACCTGACCCTGCTCGCCGACACCGGAGAGCGCTCGCTGCTGCGCGACGTCGCCTACCCGCTCGGACCGAACAGCGGCAGGGCGGGCCCGCTCCAGGTGGAGGCCCTGGGTCACGCCCTGGAGGCCGGGGCGACCGGCCGGGCGTACGACGACGAGACGGGGCCGCTGCCGCCGCACAACGAGGCGATGAACCAGACCATGCAGCAGGCCGTGGGCCTGTTCGGCGGGAAGGACGCCTCCGCGCTGCTGTACGGCGAGGACGCGCCCTTCGGCGACCTGCAGGGCTCCCTCGGCAAGATGACCGGCGCCTACATGGGCGACGTGCAGACCGCCCTCGGAGGTCCGTCCACCCGTCTGCCGATCAACGGGGAGCTCGCCGGCCTCCCCAAGGAGAACCTGCAGCACCTGCTGGTCACCCTCGGCCACAATCCGGAGGCCTACGCCTCGGTGGCCGCCGCGCAGCAGGCGTACACCACCGCGGCGATCAACGACGTACTGCTGCACCCGTCCGACCACGGCGACCTGACGTCCGCGGCCCTCGCGTCCGCCGCGCCCGGTGGCACGGTCGCCGGGCTCCTCAGCAGAGGCATGACCGACGAGGTCTTCACTCAGGGAAAGAACAACGACGAGGAGTACAACTCAGCCGTTTCGAACACACGCGAATGGGCGGGCACGATCTGGGAGACGACGGCCGGATCTGTCCTGGAGACCCGGGCGCCCATCGTCGGTCCGCTCGCCAACAGCATGGTCGACAAGATCATGGACGGTATCGCCGAGAGCTACCTGGTGAACACCGAGGCGGAGACCACCAACAAGGCACAGGCGGCCCAGAACCACGCGCTGGCGGGCGCGCAGGGGTCCGTCCAGGACGCGATCCGGGACGGGGCGGCCCAGGCCGGCCTCGAACGGAAGTACCTCAACGACATGGCGCCCGCCGTCGAAACCGCGATCGCCGGCTCGTTCGCCGCCGGCACCAACATCCTTTGGCAGGTGACCCATGAGAAGGACTGACACGGTGCGGAGCGGCCGACGAGGGCAGGTCACCGTCGCAGCCGCGGCTGCGACGCTGGTGCTCCTCGGTGGCGGCCTGTGGTGGTGGCAGCCCTGGAAGTCGGCGGACGTACCGGTCGGCGCGTGCTGGGGAATCGTCACGGCGGGGAACCTCCGAACGCTCATGAGCGACGAAGGGAAGGCTGTCGAGGTACCGACCGACGCCGACCTGTCCGGCCGCAGTGCCACGGCCGATTGCTACGTCAGTTGGCGACCGGAGCAGACGGACCCCGTGGTGAGAATCGAGGTGAGGCAGGTCGACGAACGCTCGTACCGCGCCACGCGCGACGAAGCGACCGAGTGGGTCCGCGTCGGACAGAGCACGGAGCTCGCCTTCGGAACCGGGGTCGAGGGGTGGCTTCAGGACAACTACGCCCCCCTGCTGATCCTGAAGTGCGACAGCGGCCGATCGGCGCGGCCAGAGGCCGTCTACCGGAAGATCTCCGTCTGGGGCGACTTCCTCACCTCGGACCTGCCCCGGCCGGAGCGCACCCAGCTCTTCGTCGACCTCGCCCGCCGCACCGCCGCCGAGGTCGTCCGCCAGGAGGGCTGCCCCGACGTGCGGATCGCCGACCGGGCGCCCGCGGTGGCGGGGTAGCTTTGCCGGGGGTGGCGGCGAGCAGGCAAGATGGGGCGGTGACCCTCCTTGATCTGATGCCGAAGCCCGCCACGCCCGACGCGCTGTACGAGACGTTCGCCGCCTGGGCGGAGGAGCGCGGGATCTCGCTGTACCCGGCTCAGGAGGAGGCGCTGATCGAGCTGGTGTCGGGGAACAACGTGATCCTGGCGACGCCGACGGGCTCGGGGAAGAGCCTGGTGGCGGCGGGTGCGCACTTCGCGGCGCTCGCGGAGGGGAAGCGGACGTTCTACACGGCGCCGATCAAGGCGCTGGTGTCGGAGAAGTTCTTCGACCTGGTGAAGATGTTCGGGACCGAGCAGGTCGGCATGATGACGGGTGACGCCTCGGTGAACCCGACGGCGCCGATCATCTGCTGCACGGCGGAGGTGCTGGCGCAGATCGCGCTGCGCGACGGCGCCCGGGCCGATGTCGGCCAGGTGGTGATGGACGAGTTCCACTTCTACGCGGAGCCGGACCGCGGCTGGGCCTGGCAGATTCCGCTGCTGGAGCTGCCGCAGGCGCAGTTCCTGCTGATGTCGGCGACGCTGGGCGACGTGCGGCGGTTCGAGGAGGACCTCACCCGGCGCACCGGACGGCCGACGACGGTGGTGCGCAACTCGACGCGCCCGGTGCCGCTGTTCTACGAGTACCGCCGCACCACCATGCACGACACGCTGGAGGAGCTGCTGCAGACCGGCCAGGCGCCGGTGTATGTCGTGCACTTCACCCAGAAGGAGGCGGTGGACCGGGCGCAGTCGCTGATGAGCATCAACATGTGCTCGAAGGCGGAGAAGGACGCCATCGCCGAACTGATCGGGAATTTCCGCTTCACCACCAAGTTCGGACGCAATCTGTCGCGTTTCGTCCGGCACGGGATCGGTGTGCACCACGCGGGCATGCTGCCCAAGTACCGGCGCCTGGTCGAGCGGCTCGCCCAGGCGGGTCTGCTGAAGGTGATCTGCGGGACGGACACGCTCGGGGTGGGCGTCAACGTTCCGATCCGCACGGTGCTGTTCACCGCGCTGTCGAAGTACGACGGGCAGCGGGTGCGGATCCTGCGCGCCCGGGAGTTCCACCAGATCGCCGGACGGGCCGGGCGGGCCGGGTTCGACACCGTGGGCCAGGTGGTGGCGCAGGCGCCCGAGCACGTCATCGAGAACGACAAGGCCGTCGCCAAGGCAGGCGACGACCCCAAGAAGAAGCGGAAGATCGTCCGCAAGAAGGCGCCGGAGGGCTTCGTCGGCTGGTCCGAGGAGACCTTCCAGAAGCTGATCGGCGCCGATCCGGAGCCGCTGGTCTCCCGGTTCAAGGTGACCCACGCGATGCTGCTGTCGGTGATCGCGCGGCCGGGCAACGCCTTCGAGGCGATGCGCAAGCTGCTCACCGACAACCACGAGGACCGGGCCGCGCAGCGCCGGCACATCCGCACCGCGATCGCCATCTACCGCTCGCTGCTGGAGGGCGGCGTGGTGGAGCGGCTGCCGGAGCCGGACGCCGAGGGCCGGATCGTGCGCCTCACCCTGGACCTCCAGGAGAACTTCGCGCTCAACCAGCCGCTGTCCACCTTCGCCCTGGCGGCCTTCGAACTGCTCGACCCGACCGAGCCGTCCTACGCGATGGACGTGGTGTCGGTGGTCGAGGCGACCCTCGACGACCCCCGGCAGATCCTCGCCTCGCAGCAGAACAAGGCGCGCGGCGAGGCCGTCGGCGAGATGAAGCGCGACGGCATCGAGTACGAGGAGCGGATGGAGCGGCTCCAGGAGATCACCTACCCGAAGCCGCTGGAGGAGCTGCTCACCCACGCCTACGAGGTGTACCAGCGGGCGCACCCGTGGATCGGGGACCACCAGCTCCAGCCGAAGTCGGTGGTGCGGGACCTCTACGAGCGGGCGATGACCTTCTCGGACTACGTCGGCTTCTACGAGCTGGCCCGCACCGAGGGCATCGTGCTGCGCTACCTGGCCGGCGCGTTCAAGGCGCTGGAGCAGACCGTCCCGGAGGACGTGAAGACCGACGACCTCAAGGACGTCATCGCCTGGCTGGGCGAGCTGGTCCGCCAGGTCGACTCCAGCCTGCTGGACGAGTGGGAGCAGCTGGCCAACCCGACCGGTCCGCAGACGGCCGAGGTGGCGCTGGACGACAAGCCGGCGCCGGTGACGGCGAACGCGCGGGCGTTCCGGGTGCTGGTGCGCAACGAGATGTTCCGCCGGGTCGAGCTGTGCGCGCTGGAGCACTACGACGAACTGGGCGCGCTGGACGGCGAGTACGGCTGGGACGCGGACCGCTGGGCGGACGCCATGGACGGGTACTGGGACGAGTACGACGACCTGGGCACCGGTCCGAACGCGCGCGGCCCCAAGATGCTGATCATCGAGCAGGAGGACTCGGCCTGGCGGGTGCGGCAGATCTTCGACGACCCGGAGGGCGACCACGACTGGGGCATCAGCGCCGAGGTCGACCTCTTCGGCTCGGACGAGGAGGGCCGCGCGGTGCTGCGGGTCACCGCCGTGGACCGACTGGGCGGCTGACGGACCGTCATGAATGGCTGACGGTTCGTCAGCGGCCCTGACCGGCCGACGGACCGGGGGAGGGGGCGGGCCGCGGCCCGCCCCCTCCCCCGTTCGGCCCCTGGGGCTGCGTCCGGGCCGCTACATCCAGACGAACGGCACGCCCGCGCTGTGCGAGACGGCCCGGGTGGCCTCGTCGAGCAGCTGGTCCAGGCCGGGAGTGCTCGCCGAGGGCACCGGCAGCGGACTCACCGGGGGCACGGACGGGCCGCCGGCGGGCGGGGCGGAGGCGGTACCGGAGGGCGCACCGGGGACGGCGGTACCGGGGGCGGTGGTGGGCACCGGCGTCGGCGCGGGGGGCGCGGCCACGCCACCGGGGTACATCTCGGCGGGCCGGGAACTGGCCACCGTCACGTAGTGGCCGACGAGTTCGACCCGCGGCTCGATGGCGGGCCGGGCCGATCCGGCCGGCAGCGCGGGCGCGGCCGAGGCGTCCGGGAGGATGAAGGCCACCGATCCGGACTTGGCGTGGAGCGCCTCGACGGCGCGGGCCGCGGCCGCGGCGTCGGTGAAGCGCAGCAGGGTGACGCTGCTCAGCACGGGCCGGTCCTGGGCGGTGAAGCTGACCGCGAGGTAGCCCTTGCAGCCGGGCTCGCGCAGCAGCTCCAGGGTGCGGTCCTGGAGCACCTCGGTGCAGTTGTCGCCGCGCCGCACACCGGAGCGCTTGCCCTTGTAGGAGCCGGACTCCACGATCCGCTGGGCGGGGAAGTAGGCCTCGACGTCGAGGGCCTCGGGGTCGACGAGCGTGCGCTGCGGCGGGTCGCCGACGATCGGCGGGGTCTTGGACTGCTCCTTGCTGGAGGGACCGAGCCCGGGTATGTAGTCGCCGGGCGTGGGGCGGGTGACGATCCAGCCGCCGGCGGCGACCACGCCGACGACGGTGATCCAGCCGACGACCCGTCGGGCGGTCACGCGTCTGGGCCGGTGGGTCCCGTCCGGCCGTTCGGACACGTCGTACCCCGGCCGCTCCGCCGGTGATTCTGCCGATGACGGGGCGCGCTCCCGCTGCGTGGTCATGCGGCCGATTGTATGCAGGTCACGAGTGGTGGAGATCACGGGGTCGGGACGGCGGGAGCAGCGCGGGGAGGGCGACGGGAGCAGCGCGCGGAGGACGGCGGGAGCAGCGCGGGGAGGCCGCCGGGAGGGGCTCGGGAAAGCACCGGGAGGGCCGTCGGAACGGGCCCCGAAATGGGCCCCGGAACGCACTCCCGAACGCACCCCCGAACACGCTCCGGAACGGGCACCGGAACACGCTCCGCAGCGGTCGCCGGAAGGACCTCCCGGAGGGCCGCCGGGACCTTCGTCCACGACGTGACCGGCGCCACTACCGTGAGCTTCGACACTGTGACAACTCGCACATCCTCCCCGGGATCTTCTGGTGGGTTTCCTCTGGCGTCCGTCGCGGCCCAGCAGGCAGGATCAGGCCCATGGATCTGCTCGATACCCTCACCGCCAAGGGCCTGCGTGGGGAGACCCCCACCCGCGAGGAGGCGCTCGCCGTCCTCGCCACCACCGACGACGAGCTGCTCGACGTGGTCGCGGCCGCCGGGCGGGTGCGCCGGCGGTGGTTCGGCCGCCGGGTCAAGCTCAACTACCTGGTGAACCTGAAGAGCGGGCTGTGCCCGGAGGACTGCTCCTACTGTTCGCAGCGGCTGGGCTCCAAGGCCGAGATCCTGAAGTACACGTGGCTCAAGCCGGGCCAGGCCGCCGAGGCGGCGAAGGCCGGCGTGTCGGGCGGCGCCAAGCGGGTCTGCCTGGTGGCGAGCGGCCGCGGCCCGACGGACCGTGACATCGACCGGGTGACCGACACCGTCGCGGCCATCAAGGAGGCCGACCCGGCGGTGGAGATCTGCGCCTGCCTCGGCCTGCTCTCGGACAACCAGGCGGAGCGTCTGAAGGCGGCCGGTGTCGACGCCTACAACCACAACCTGAACACCTCCGAAGGCACTTACGGCGACATCACCACCACCCACACCTACGCGGACCGGGTGGACACCGTGCAGAAGGCGCACGGCGCCGGCCTGTCGGCCTGCTCGGGCCTGATCGCGGGCATGGGCGAGAGCGACGAGGACCTCGTGGACGTGGTCTTCGCGCTGCGCGAGCTGGGCTCCGACTCGGTGCCGGTGAACTTCCTCATCCCGTTCGAGGGCACTCCGCTGGCGAAGGAGTGGAACCTGTCGCCGCAGCGCTGCCTGCGGATCCTCGCCATGGTGCGGTTCGTCAACCCGGACACCGAGGTCCGGATCGCCGGCGGCCGCGAGGTGCACCTGCGCAGCATGCAGCCGCTGGGCCTGCACCTCGCCAACTCCATCTTCCTGGGCGACTACCTGACCAGCGAGGGCCAGGCCGGGCAGACCGACCTCGACATGATCGCGGACGCCGGGTTCGAGGTCGAGGGCATGGGCGAGAGCACCCTGCCCCGGCACCGGGCGGACATCGCGGCGGCGGCGACCGGCGGTTGCGGCAGCGGGGCCACGGCCGGCCCGGGCGGCGGCTGCGGCACGTCCGTCCTGTCCGGCGAGAGCGCCGGGTCCGCCGTCGGCGGCGGCTGCGGGACGGGCGGCGGCTGCGGCCCGTGCGGCGGCCACGACCACGCGGCGCCGGCGGCGAGTGCCGACGAGGCCGACGACACCGCCGGGGCCGTCCCCACGGGCTCCGACGAGGTGCGCACCGACCTGGTCCGGGTCCGCCGCCGCGGCGCCGGGACCGAGCTGGCTCCGAACGCCTGACGCCCCCGGCCCACACCGGACCGGCACGAACCGGACCGGCCTGGCACGACCCGGTTCGGCCCGGCACGAACCGGGCCGGACCGGCCCCCACCGCACCCCGGAAAGTCCTCTCCCCATGACCCAGCTGTCCACCGACACCCTGATCGCGCTCGACCGGGCGCACGTCTGGCACCCGTACGGGCCGATGCCCGGCACCGCCACCCCGTACGTGGTGGAGTCCGCCTCCGGCGTCCGGCTGCGGCTGGCCGAGCCGGTCGCGGGCGGGCGGCGCGAGCTCGTGGACGGAATGTCCTCCTGGTGGGCGGCGATCCACGGGTACGGGCACCCGGTGCTGGACGAGGCGGTGCGCGGGCAGCTGGGGCGGATGAGCCACGTCATGTTCGGCGGGCTCACCCACGAGCCCGCCGTCCGGCTGGCGGCCACCCTGGTGGAGATCACTCCGGAGCCGCTACGGCACGTGTTCCTCGCCGATTCGGGCTCGGTGGCCGTCGAGGTCGCGATGAAGATGTGCCTGCAGTACTGGCAGTCCGTCGGGCGGCCGGAGAAGCGGCGGCTGCTCACCTGGCGCGGCGGCTACCACGGGGACACCTTCCACCCGATGTCGGTGTGCGACCCGGAGGGCGGCATGCACCAGCTGTGGGGCGGGGTGCTGCCGCACCAGGTGTTCGCCGCCGAGCCGCCGGCCGGCTTCGACGCCCCGCTCGACGACGCGTACGCCCGGGCCTTCGAGGAGCTGGTGGAACGCCACGCCGGCGAGCTGGCGGCGGTGATCGTGGAACCGGTGGTGCAGGGCGCCGGCGGGATGCGCTTCCACTCCCCCGCCTACCTCCGGATGCTGCGCGAACTGTGCGACCGGCACGGGGTGTTGCTCGTCTTCGACGAGATCGCCACCGGGTTCGGCCGCAGCGGCGAGCTGTTCGCCGCCGACCACGCGGGTGTCGCCCCGGACGTGATGTGCCTCGGCAAGGCGCTCACCGGCGGCTACCTCACCATGGCGGCCACCCTGTGCACGGCGGAGATCGCGGACGGCATCAGCCGCGGCACGGTGCCGGTGCTGGCCCACGGGCCGACGTTCATGGGCAACCCGCTGGCGGCGGCGGTCGCCAACGCCTCGATCGACCTGCTGCTCGGGCAGGACTGGGCGACCGAGGTGAAGCGGATCGGCACCGGGCTGGGCGCGGGTCTGGCGGACGCCGCCGCGATGCCGGGGGTCAAGGACGTCCGGGTGCTCGGCGCGATCGGCGTCGTGCAGCTGGACCACCCGGTGGACATGGCGGCGGCGACCGAGGCCGCCGCACGGGAGGGTGTCTGGCTGCGCCCGTTCCGGGACCTCGTCTACACCATGCCGCCGTACATCACCGGCGACGAGGACGTGGCGCGGATCGCCCGGGCCGTCACGGCGGCGGCGGCCGCCGGCTGAGCGCGGGGCGGCGGACACCACGATGGACGGGAACAGGAGCGGGACCATGGGCAGGGACGGGGACATGAGCGGCGACGCGGGCAGGCACACCGACGGCGGCACGGGCGGACGCGTGCTCTTCGTGACCGGGACCGGCACCGAGGTCGGCAAGACCGTCACCACGGCGGCCGTCACGGCCGCCGCCCTGCGGGCCGGTCTGCGGGTCGCGGTGCTCAAGCCCGGCCAGACCGGGGTCGCCCCCGGCGAGCCGGGCGACGCCGAGGAGGTCCGCCGGCTGGCCGGGCCCGCGGCGCCGGCGCCGGACGCCCTCACCCTGTGCGAACTCGCCCGCTACCCCGAGCCCTTGGCGCCCGACACGGCGGCCCGCCGATCGGGCCTGCCGTGCCTGGCGGCCGAGGACGTGGCGAAGGAGGTCGCGGCCCTGGCCGAGCGGCACGACCTGGTGCTGGTGGAGGGCGCCGGCGGGCTGCTGGTCCGCTACGACGAGCGGGGCCGGACGCTCGCCGACCAGGCCCGCGCGGTGCGTGGACTCGGCCTGCCCGCCGAGGTGCTGCTGGTGGCCACGGCCGGTCTCGGCACGCTGAACACCACCGCGCTCACCGCCGAGGCGCTGGCCGCGCGCGGTCTGCCGCTGCTGGGCGTGGTGGTCGGCGCCTGGCCGGACTCCCCCGGGCTCGCCGACCGCTGCAACCTCGCCGACCTGCCGCGGGCCGCCGCCGGTGCGCCGCTGCTCGGCGCGCTGCCCGAACACGCGGGCCGGGCGGCGGACTTCACCGCGCTCGCGGTCGCCGCGCTCGCGCCCGCGCTGCACGGCGACTGGGACGCCGCCGCCTTCACCGCCGAGCACGGAGCCGGCTGAACCGCGGACGGCCCGGCTCCCGCCGGTCGGGAGAAAGCGCACGGCCGACCGACACCGACGGCCGACGAACACCCACGGCCGGAGAGCGCCCGCGGCCGACGACGCGCGAGCCCGACGAACGCCCACCGCCCGCGACCCCGCACGGCCCCCGGCACTCCCGGAGGAGGAACCGCGCCGTTTCCCTCGATCGGGTGAGATCCCGCCCCGGCCCCGCCCCCGGCCCCCGGACGCTCAATACGGTTCTCCGCATGACGGATGGCCTGATGGTGGACGAGGCCCTGCGGGCCCTGGCCGCGCTCGAAGCGGCTTGGAAGGACGACGACGAGGCCCTGGCCGCGCTGGCCGCCGGGGGGCCGACCGAGCAGCCGCTCGCCGCGCTGGTCGCGCGCTACGGCGAGCACGCCGTCGACACGCTGATGGCGCTGGCCTTCGGCCTGCGGTCGAGCATGACCGACGAGGAGCTCGCCGAGCTCACCGACGCGGTGAGTTCCAACATCGGCGCCCGGATGAGCGCCCTGCTCACCCGGACCCTGCGCGCGTGGGGCGAGACGGCCGGGGACGACCTCGGTGTGGTCAAGGTGATCGCGCACGCGGTGATCGACGCCATGCGGGCCGTCACCGAGGAGCCGAGCAAGACCGATGTGCTGCCCCTGCTCGCCACTTTCCGTACCTACGCGCTGAGCGACAGTCCCTGACGGTCCGTCAGTCGCGCGGGTTCCCGGCCGCCGCGGCGGGCGGTCCGGGCGGGGCCCGATCCGGCCATCCGGCGGCCTTGAAGTGCCCTTGACACCCTCAAAGGTCTATACCATGCTGCCATCCGGCGCCCGGACGGCGGAGTCTCCTCCGCTTCCGCGGCGCCATTTCGGCGCAGGTGAGAGCGACGAACGGGGGCTGTATCGTGCTGGTGCACATCCTGGGACCACTCCAGGTCGACGTCGACGGAAAGCCAATACCACTCGGGGGACGGCGCAGCCAACTCGTGCTGGCGACCCTCGCCCTGACACCCAACTGGGTCGTGCCGCTGGACCGGCTGGTGGACAACCTGTGGGGCTCCGCGCCACCGGCCAGCGCCCGGACGCAGATCCGGATCTGCGTCTCGCAGCTGCGCCGCGCGTTCGCCGACGCGGGCGCGCCACCGGTGATCGAGACCCATCCGAACGGCTACCGGCTCCGGCTCGGGCCGGGCGAGCTGGACGCCACGCTGTTCAACGAGGAGGTCGCCCGCGCCCGGTTGCGGGCCGCCGCCGGGCACCTCCCCGAGGCCGCCGCCGTCCTGCGGCAGGCCCTCGCCCGGTGGACCGGGCCGGCCATGGCGGGGCTGGACTGCCCGCCGCTGGAGTCCTGGGCCCGGCGGCTGGAGGAGAACCGGCTGCGCGCGGTCGAGGAACGGGTGCGGCTGGAGCTGGCCCTCGGCCGGCCCGGGGACCTGGTCGGCGAGCTGCTCGAACTGGTCTCCGCGCACCCGTTCCGCGAGCACCTGCACGCCCTGCTGATGCAGGCCCTGCACCGCTCCGGACGGACGGTGGAGGCGCTCGGCGTCTACCGCACGCTGCGCGCCCAGCTCGTCGAGGAACTGGGCCTGGAGCCGGGACCGGAGCTGCGGACGCTGGAGCAGGACATCCTCAACGGCGCCTGCCCGGCCTCCTGAGCCGTCCGTCCGGCCCCCGGGCCCCGCCCGTTCGCGCCCGGCCCGCCGGGCCCCTGGCCGTCCGCCCGAGCGGCCCGCCGCAGCCACCCGCCCGGGCCGGCTCAGCCGGTGTGGCGCCACCAGAACGACCCGGGCTCGTAGTGCTCGGTGACCCCGAGCCTGCGCCAGAGCGGCTCGGCGATCCGCCGCAGCTCCGGGTCGGCGTGCACGAAGGCGTCCGGCAACTCGACGTCGAACCGCCCCGGAGCCGCCGTCAGCAGCGCGGCCAGCAGGTACTGCTCGGAGTAGTGGCGCCAGCGCCAGGAGGTCGGGTAGTCCGCCGGGAGCATGATGTCGTGCACGTGGACGATCACCCCGGGCCTGAGCACCGGCAGCACCTCGAAGAAGAACACCGCGACGTCCGAGCCCATGTGGAGCCGGTGCGACCCGTCGAAGAAGACGATGTCGCCCGGCTCCAGCTCGCGGAACACCGCGAGGTCGGCGTGCTGGAGCGGGGTGCGGACCACCTCGTCGCAGAGCCGGTCGACGGTGGCGCGCGGGGCCGGGTCGATCGAGGTGATCCGGGTGCTCAGCCCGAGGTCCTCGACGGCCCGGCGGGCGAACTTGGTGGAGTTGCCGGAGCCGATCTCCAGGTAGCGGGCGGGCCGCAGCTCGGCCAGGAACCCGTACAGCGACAGCGCGTCCAGCGGCGGCAGCCAGCCGTTGTTCCAGTACGGGGTGGAGCCGGCCGCGGTGCCCCGCAGCGGGATCCCGCTCAGCGCGTCGCCCAACTCCACGAAGCCGGCCAGCCGTTCCGCGTAGCGCTCGCGGTTCTTCTCCAGCAGGTCCCGGACCTCGGTGAGTTCGGCCCGGGGCTCGGGGGTGACCACATGGTCCCAGAACAGCGGCTTGCGCAGCCCGAACGCCCACAGGGTGAGGCCGTGCAGCACCGGCCGCTCACCGAGCCAGTCCACCGGCCGGCGCAGCGCGGGCAGGCGCTCCAGCAGTTCGACGCCGGAGGCGGTGCGGACGGCGGTCCGCAGGTCCTTGAGCACCATGTCGTTTCCTTTCGGGGGGAGTTCAGAGCGAGAGCCAGAGGTCCTGGAGCCGGTGTTCGGAGATGCCCTCGGCGGAGCGGAAGTCGTAGCGGTGCACCTTCACCGGGCCCCGGGTGAAGCTCCAGTCCAGCCGCCAGAGCGGGTAGGGGCGGTTGATCGCGCTGTCCCAGTCGAACCCGGCGGGCGCGGAGAACTTCCAACTCAGCGGCAGGAAGTCATTGTTGGCGCGAATCGCGTCGTCCGCGAGCGATCGGATCCCGTCCAGGTCGCGCATCGCGGGGCTGGCGTTGAAGTCGCCGGCGACCAGCGTCCGGTTGGGGTTCCCCTTGAGCTCCGTCTCCAGGCCCCGGATCTCCTCCTGGCGCCAGGCGAACTTGCGCTTGAAGTAGGAGTCGAAGTCGAAGCCCGAGAACGGGTCGAGGTCGGGGGCCAGCGGCACGGTGACGTGCACGTTGTAGACGCTGAGCACGGTGGCGCCGACCTGGAGGTCGGTGCGCATCACCTTGTCGCGGGCGAAGATCCGGCTGAACGAGGCGTCGGGTCCGAGAGCGGCTCCGGTGCCGACGGAGCGCTGCTCGAGGATCGGATAGCGCGAGACGGTGAGCAGTTCGCCGGTGCGGGCGATGTGGTAGCCGGGGAACTCGGCGGCGAGCCGGGCGTCGTCGTCGAGCCGCCGGTAGCCGTCCTCGCCGAGGCCGGGCTGCCAGACCACGTGCTCCTGGAACAGGTACACGTCGGCGTTCTGGCGGTGGATCAGGTCGTAGAGCCGGTCGACGCCGGTGGACGCGGCCCAGTACTGGGTGTTGAAGGAGACCACGTGCAGTGCCCCGGGCGGCACCGGCCGCTCGCCGTGCCACAGGGCGGGCCAGTTGAGGCCGGAGCCGGTGGTGAGGCCGAGCAGCAGCGGCGGCAGGGCGAGCCCGAGGGCCCAGCCCCGGCGGGGACCGCAGGCGCCCGCGGCGGCGAGCAGCAGGAACAGCGGCACGGCGACGAGGAGCACCGGCGGGACGGCGTCGAACAGGATCGCCCAGTGCCAGCGGCCGCTGACCGACCAGCGGAAGAAGGCGTAGAGCAGCCAGGCGCCGGTGAGGCCGACCAGGGCGCGGCCGTACCAGGTGCGCAGCCGGCGGGCGATCCGCCGGGCCCGGGTGGGTTCCGGCTCCGGGTCCGGCCGCGACACCGGGCCCGGCACCGGTTCCCCGACCGGGCCGTCCTGCCGGTACATCCGGCGGAAGCGCCGGCTGACCGCGAACTGGGCGACGCCGGCGGCGAGTCCGGCGGTGACGACGGCGTTCAGCAGGAGGTGGCAGAGGGTGAAGAAGGCGAGGAAGCGGTAGCCGCGTTCCTGGCGGACGAAACGGTACTGCCCGAGGTCGGTGAGGACGAAGGCGGCGAGCAGCAGGGCGGTGGCGAGCGCGGCCGCCGGCTCCAGGACGATCACGGGCAGGCTCAGCAGGGTGAGCGCGGCGAGCACCGAGGCGAGGGCCCGTCCGGGGGTCTCCATGCCCTGCATCGCGCGCCCGCGGTCGAGGTAGAACGGCACCCGCAGCCGGCTGCGCACGAAGGCCTTGCGCAGCAGCGGGCGGATCCGGTTCTCGTCGGAGAGCCGGCCCCGGACGCGCGAGGTGAGCAGCATGGGGTGGCGGGCGGCGAGCCGTTCGGCGTGGTCGATCTCCTCGGTCTGGCGCAGTGCCGGGTTGAACGGTCCGGCTTCCAGGAAGGCGGTGCGGCGGACGGCGCCGAGGGCGTAGAAGCCGCCGCTGACGAGTCCTTCGGCGCTCTTGCGCCAGTAGTGGTACTGGAGGATGCGGTACTGGCCGACGGGGCCCTCGGGGAACAGCGGTTCCTTGTCGGGGACGCCGAACACGGCGCCGTACTCGGGGTGTTCGGCGAAGACGGCGACGGCTTCGGCGACGGCGTCGGGGTGCATCGCGAGGTCGGCGTCGAGGAAGAGGACGATGTCGCCGGTGGCGTGTTCGACGCCGAGGTTGCGGGTGGCGCCGGGTCCGCCGTTGTGTTCGGCGCGGACCAGGGTGACGGGGTGGGCGGCGGCGAGCGCGGCGGAGTCGTCGGTGCTGGCGTCGTCGACGACGATCACCTCGTGCACGGGGTGGCTCTGGGCGAGGACGGAGCCGAGGCAGAGGTCGACGGTGCGGCTGTCGTTGTACATCGGCACGACCACCGAGACGAGCGGTGTGGTGGGCATGGCTCCTCGTTCGGAACGGCTGGAGGTCAACGGGCTCGTGTTTCAGGTGAGTTGGAACGTGAGCAGGAGGGCGGCCCAGAGCACGGCGGTGGCCAGCATGGCCCGGTCGCGCAGCAGGGTGTGCACGGGGTTGCCGCCCTCGGCGTGCACGACGACGATCTGCAGGTAGCGGAACAGGGCGAACAGGGCCAGCGGCGCGGTGAGCAGGGCGCCGGTCTCGTAGCCGGACTCGGTGCGCAGGTAGAGCAGGTAGCCGACGACGGTGAGTCCGGAGCAGAGCACCAGCACCAGGTCGAGGAAGTGCGCCGAGTAGCCGACCAGGGCGGGCCGGTGGCCGCTGCCGGCGACGCCGAGTTCGTGACGCCGTTTGCCGACGATGAGGACCAGGCAGAGGGTGAGCACGGTGAGGACCAGCCAGGCGGAGAGCGGGCGTCCGCTGGCCCCGTAGCCGCCGAGCAGACGGAGCACGAAGCCGGTGGCGACCACGAAGACGTCCAGCAGCGGGAGGTGCTTGAGCCGCCAGCTGTAGGCGGCGTTGACGCCGAGGTAGAGCAGGACGGGTGCGGCGACGCCCGGTCCGGCGACGGCCAGGACGGGCACCAGCAGGGCGGCGAGGAGCAGCGCGAGACCCACCGCGGTCCGCGGGGCGACCCGTCCGGAGGCGAGTGGCCGGTGGCGTTTCACGGGGTGGCGGCGGTCTCGTTCGATGTCGGCGAGGTCGTTGACGACGTAGACGAGCGAGGAGGCGAGGACGAAGGCGGCGACGGCGACGGCGATCCGGGCGCTCGTGTCCCGGGCAAGGTCGGCGCCGAGCAGGGGCAGCGGGACGACCAGGATGTTCTTGGGCCACTGGCCCGGCCGGAGCAGGGCGAGCGGTGCGGGCAGCCGGGAGGGTCCGGCGGTGCGGCGGGCGGGCCCGGGCGGTCCTTCGGGGCCGGGCGGTCCGGCGGACCCGGGCGGTCCTTCGGGGCCGGGCGGTCCTTCGGGGCGGGCCGTCTCGTGCTGCGAGCTCTGTTCGCTCAGGGAGGTCATGGCGGAGCGCTCCTCAGAAGAAGATCTTCACGGCGGACAGCAGTCCCTGGCTCCACGGGTCGCGGCTGGTGCGGCCCGCGTCGGGGCCGCCGGTGCGCGGGGCGGCCGGGGTCTCGTGCCGGGCGGTGCGCCACCAGTCGTAGGTGCGCAGGACGGCGTCCCGGTTGGAGAGCTTGGGGTCGAAGCCGAGCCGGTCGCGGGCCTTGTCGATGGAGACGTAGGAGTCGGCGGTGAGCTTGTGCAGCAGGCGTCCGTAGACGGGCGAGAGGCCGGCCCGTTGCAGGGTGTCGAGCACGGCGAGGGCGGGCCGGGCGGGCAGTCCGACGACCCGCTTGCCGTGGCCGGCGGCGTCCAGGACGGCCTGGAAGTCCTCGCGCAGGGTGCCGAACTCGGCGGCGGCGAGGTTGTAGGTGTCGTTGGCGAGGTGGTCGGGGGCGTGCAGGACGGTGACCACCGCGTCCACCAGGTCGTCGATGCCGAACATCTGGGTGCGGACGTCGCCACGGCCGAGCACGGGGAAGTTGCGGCCCTCCTCGGCCCATTCGAAGAGCATCGCGAACAGGCCCATCCGGCCGGGGCCGACGAAGGTCTTGGGCCGCAGGATCGGGACGCACAGGCCGTCGGCGCGGTGGCGTTCGGCGATCTCCTCGGCGGCGGCCTTGGCCCGGCTGTAGGTGTCGACGGGTTCGCGGGGGTGGGTCTCGGGGGTGGGGACGCGGCGGGGCAGGCCGTAGACGGCGGTGGAGGAGATGTGCACCACGCGGGGGGTGCCGGCGGCGCGGGCCGCGGCGAAGACGGTGCGGGTGCCGTCGACGATGATGGAGCGGATCTGCTCGTCGGGGTAGCTGGGGAGGGCTGCGGCGGCGTGCACCAGGATGTCGGCGCCGCGCAGGCCGCGGTCGAGGGCGGCGCGGTCGCGGATGTCGCCGACCACCTCGACGCCGGGACCGGGGCGCAGGTCGATGCCGCGCACGTGGTGGCCGTCGGCGGCGAGGCGTTCGGCGAGGCGCGAGCCGAGCATGCCGGCGGCGCCGGTGACGGCCACCGTGAGGCGGGGGCGGCTGCGGGGGCCCGTAGCGGTGTCGGCAGCGGTGGCGGTGTCGGCAGCGGTGGCGGTGGTCGTGTCGGCAGCGGTGGCCGTGTCGGTGCGGGCGTCGGGGCCGGTCGGGGTCACCACTGGGAGGTCACCTTCTGCTTGACGAAGCGGGTGACCAGGCGGCCGAGCCCCTCGTCGAGGACGGTGCCGAGGGCGTCCACGGTCCGCTCGACGTCGGCCGGTTCGGTGATCAGGGAGGGCCCGATGATCAGCGGATTGAGGCCGTTGAGGGTGTAGTAGGCGAAGATACCGTGGTCCTGGTAGAGGGCGCTGATGACGGCGCAGGTGACCAGCTTGGTCCGGAACCGGGGGTCGCGCGCCATCCCGCCGGGCGCGAGCTTGGCGACCAGGTCGAGGATCCGCGGCCCGCCGTCGATGAACACCCCCCACAGCGCGCCCGCGCCGTCCACCCGGGCGACGGTGTCCGGGTGCTCCTTCGCGAGCCGCCGCAGTCCCGGTTCGAGGACGGCGCCGATCGCCCGGGCCCGGGCCGGGTAGTCGTCCTCGATCGCGATGTTGACGGCCTCCAGGGCGGTGGCGCACTCTTCGCCGAAGCCGTAGTAGGTGGTCGAGGTGGACTGCAGCAGGGCGTCGCCCAGGTTGTCGTAGGCCTTGCGGAAGACGGGTTCGCGGGCGACGAACGCCGAGATGGAGGACTTGCCGCCGCCGAAGGACTTCGAGGTGGTGAGCACGTCCGGCAGCAGGCCCGGGTAGCGCATGAAGTGGAACAGGGTGCCGGTCTTGCCCCAGCCGGTGTAGATCTCGTCGAAGATCAGCACGATCTTCTCGCGGTCGCACAGCTCGCGCAGTCCGCGCAGGAACTCCTCCGAGCAGGCCTCGATGGTGGAGGCGCTGAACGGCTCGATCAGGATCGCGTAGACATCGCCGGGGTGGGCTGCCACAGCGCGCCGCACGGAGGCGAGGTCGTTGTAGGTGAAGGTGTCGATGCCGGGGATGGTGGGGAACGCGAACTGCGTCTGCCCGGTGAGGCCGCCGGAGCCGAGGAGCTTGCCGTGGAAGGCCCGGTCGGCGCGCAGCACCGTCCGGCGCTTGCCGTTGTGGTACTTGAACGCGAGCTTGACGGCGCCCTCGACCGCCTCGGCGCCGGAGTTGGGGAGGAAGGACATCGACAGGTCGCCGGGCAGCAGCTCGGCGAGGTTGTGGCCGAGGGCGGCGAGGTAGGGCGAGAAGTAGGTCTTGTGGACCTCCATCCGGCGCTCGCGGGCGAAGCGCTCCCGGACGGCGAGGATCCGGGGGTGGTTGTGGCCGTGGTTGAGCACGCCCACACCGCCGGTGACGTCCAGGATCCGTCGGCCGTCGGTGAGGGTGAGGTGGGCGCCCTCGGCGTGCGCGACCAGCTCGCGGCCGAAGCCGAAGGAAGTCATCAGCGAGACCTGGCTCTTGTTCACGTACCGGCGGTAGAGGTCGTGCACCTCGCCGACCTCGAAGCGTTCGGCGTCGTCAAGGGTGTACACGGGAGTCTCCGATCGGAGTGGGGGCGATGGAGGGAGCGGCGGTGGGAGCGGCGACAGGAGCGGCGGTGGGAACGGTCGTGGGAACGGGGCTGTCGGCGTCGGTACGGGCGCCCGGGGCGCCGAGCCGGGCCCGGGCGAGCGCCAGGACGACGGCGGAGCTGCCGAGTTCGGCGACCACGCAGACCACCCGGCTGGCGACGGCCGCCGTCGCCGCGGTGCCGTCGGGCAGCGCGGCCGCGAGCGCGGCGGCGATGGTCAGCTCGCGCACGCCCCAGCCGTCGGGGACCACCACGGCGAGACTGCTCACCACCGTGGCGAGCGCGAACGCCCCGATCGCCGGCCCGGCGGAGGACCCGGCGGGCGCGCCGAGGGCGATCGCCAGGAACCACAGGTGCAGCCCGGACACCAGCCAGGAGGCGACCGCCAGCGCGATCGCCCGGCGGACCGCGGCGTCCGGCGGCGGCTCCACCGTGCGGCGGGCCAGCCGGGCCAGCGCCACCACCGGCGCGGTCGCCAGGGCGGGCCTGGCCACGCAGGCGAGCAGGCCGAGGACGGGCAGGACCAGCCAGAACCACTGCCCCGGCAGGACGGCGGGCGCGGCGAACAGGCTGACGCAGGCTCCGGTGAGGACGGTCAGCGCGAGGCTGAGCAGATAGGCGGAGGTCATCGTGGCGGCCGGCACACCGACCGCGCGGCCGTGGGTGACATGGGTGACCACGCCCCACACCCGGCCGGGCAGGTACTTGGACAGCTGGCCGAGGAAGTAGATCCGGGCCGCGAGCAGACCCCGGACCGGTCCCGCCGTGCCGGGGGGACTGCCCGGCGGCGCGGGCACCAGCACCCGCCAGGCGTGCACCGCGAGCACCAGGCCGCCGACGTTGGCTGCCAGCGCGGCGAGCAGCGGCGGCACCGCGTCGGCGCGGGCGAGGGCGCGGGCGGCGACCGGGCCCTCGTGCCGCAGCAGCAGGCCGACACCGACCAGGGCGGCCAGCACGACGGCGGGGGTGAGGAGGGCGCGCAGGCGTTCCGCCATCAGTTCCGCTCCCCCGTCACCGGCGCCGGCTCTCCCGTCACCGGCGGTGCCGTCCGCCGCGTCGGCGCGACCGCGGCAGCGCCCGGTGCCGCCCCCGGTACCGCGCGCCGCCCCGGCCGCAGCATCCGCAGGGCGCCGACGCCCGCGCCGGCCAGCAGCGAGCCGACGACCAGGAAGTGCACGCCCGCCGCGTACGGCGCGAACGCCGCCCCGTGCCGCCGGGCGGCGAACCGCAGCAGCCCCGCGTTGGCGGCGCAGAAGGCGGCCAGGCCGGCGACCGGCAGCACCGGCCACCGGCCGGCCAGCGGCAGCGCGGCCAGGGTGAACGCGGCCGACACGACCGAGGCCGGGCTGTTGGCGGTCAGGTTGCGCCGCCCGCCGCGCCGCGCCGAGGCCAGCGCGGGCACCAGCACCAGCGCGCGCCGGTAGGTCTCGGCGAGCAGCGGGCCGAGCCGTTCGACCTCGTCGTGGTGGGCGACGATCCGGTCCGTCAGCACGATCCGGTAGTGCGGGGCCAGCCGGTCGCTGAGTTCGAGGTCCTCGGAGTCGCGCAGGCTCTCGTCGAAGCCGCCGATCCGCTCGAACACCTCGCGCCGCACCGCCGCCTGGGCGAAGAACGCCGTCTCCACCACACCCGCGCCGCGCACCCGCCACCAGTGCGCGTGCAGCACCCGGTAGCGCTCCACCGGTCCGTCGTCGAAGAGTGGTTCCGGGGCGATCACCCCGTGCACGCAGCCGCATTCCGGATCCTTTTCCAGGATTTCCAGCGCATTCGCCACCGAATCGGGCGTCAGGGCCTCGTCGGAATCCAGGAAGAAGATCACCTCACCGGTCGCCGCCGAAATTCCGGCATTCCGCGCGGCGGAAACCCCGCGATTCGGCCACTGCCGGATCAGCTCGCACGGCGGGCCGCCGGCCGGGCCACCGCCGGAGCCCCCGGCGGGGCCGCCGTCGACCGCGTAGGCCTCGGCGATCCGGGCGGTGGCGTCGGTGGATCCGTCGTCGACCACGATCACCTGGTGCGGCCGGTGGATCTGGGCGTACACCGAGTCCAGGCAGGCCGAGAGGGTTCTGGCCGCGTTGTGGGCCGGGACGACGACCGTCACGGAAAAGGTCATGGGCCAAGTTCAGGCGGACCGCGTATCGGGCGGATATCGTCCCCGTATCGGGGGTGTCCGGGTACTGGGCACCGGAATTCGGGTGCGCGGCCCGCCCTGCTACGCTCCGCCGCATGGATCCGGATTCCGTTTCCCCCCGTGCCCGGCACCGGCATTCCGCGGGGGTGCGCCTGCTGGTGGCCGCCACCGCGCTGTGGGCGGCGTTCCTGGCACTGGACCTGGTGGCGAACGGACGCTGGTGGTTCTGGCTGGTACCCGGGCTGGCGCCGCCGCTGCTGTTCCTCGCCGTGCCGGTGACGCTGCTCGCGCTGGCGTGGACACTGCCGGCCGCCGGCTCCGGCCTGCGGCGGTGGCTGGTGCCGGCGGTGGTCCTGCTGCTGGTCGCCGCACTGCCCCGGGCCGGCCTCAACTGGGCTGCCCTGAAGCCGGGTTCGACTGCCGCCGCGGCCGGTCCGGGGATCAGGGTGTTCTCCTGGAACACCGAGTACTGGGACACCACCGACGACCCGGACGCCTTCTACCGCTTCCTGCACGCCCAGGACGCCGACGTCTACCTCCTCCAGGAGTACCTGGCGTGGGTGCGCGGAACCCACACCCCGATCGACGAACTCGACCGGATCCGCCGGGAGTTCCCCGGCTACCAGGTGGTGGTGGCCGGGGAGCTGGTCACCCTCTCCCGGTTCCCGGTGCTCGCCGCACCGACCGTCGGCCCGGAGGTGGCGGCGGACGCGCCCTGGCCGGAGGTCTTCACCCGGCGCAAGGTGCTGCGCACCGACCTCGACGTCCGGGGCCGCGCCGTCTCCTTCTACAACGTGCACATCCCGGTCCAGGTGGACACCCGGGAGTCGCTGTTCGGCCGCGCCTTCTACCGGGTGGTGCGCGAGGCCGACGCGGCCCGGCGCGAGCAGTTCGCGGCCCTGGAGCGCGACACCGCCGCCAACTCCCGGCCGCTGCTGGTCGCCGGGGACTTCAACACCAGCCCGGCGATGGGCGACCTCGACCCGCTGCGCGCGCACCTGCACGACGCCCGGGCCGCGAGCGGCGACCTCTACCCCGGCAGCTGGGGCGGCATCCTGGGCGCCGACTGGTGGCGCCTCGACTGGGCGTTCACCAACGACGGGGCGGCGGTGGACCACTACGCCTTCGTCGACGACCGGGGGCTGTCCGACCACCGGGGCCAGGAGCTGCGGCTCTCGCTGCCGCACCGCAACCAGGACCGCTGTCGGTGGCACCTGCTTGAATCCTGGTGTGCACGACATCCGCGACACCCCTGACCCGACTCTCGAACTGCGGGCACTCCTCGCCCGACTGCCCGACCCGGCCGCCCTGCGCGACCGGTGCCGGGGGCTCGCGATGCTCGAAGCGATCCTCGGCCCCGTGTGGGGCGACCGCTACTACTCCTTCGACTCCCGGTGGGGCGACGGCCAGGAGCTGGCGTCGATGCGCGACGGCGAGGGCGACGACTGGTTCATGGTCTTCTCCGAGTCCGGCGTGTACGCCCGCGGCTTCGACCACACGGCGCCCAACGCCGCGCCGCGGCTGCTCCCCGAGGTGCCCGCCCCGTTCCGCTCGCAGACCGCGGAGCCGGCCTTCGGCGAGGAGGACGGCGTCCCGCTCGCCACCGTCTGCTTCTGGCACGGCACCGGCGACGACGACGTGTGGCAGGCGCCCTCGGCCGCGCCGACGGGCGGGGTGGAGCTGTTCGCCCTGCCGGCCGCCGCCGACCTGACGGGCGCCTACCTGGAGTGGGCCGAGGAGTACTACGAGCCCGAGCACGCCCCCGACCCGGCGGCGGTCGCCCACGTGCTCGCCCTGCGCCCGCTCACGGCGGCGGTCGTGGCGGCCATCGCCCCGGACGTCGACCTGGACGACCTCGCCGAGGACATCGCCGGGACCAGCTACCCGACGGCCTGAGCGGGCCGAAGCTCCCGGGGCCCGGCCGGGCCCCGGGAGCACTTCCTACAGCGCGGCCTCGTCCAGCCGCTTGCGCTGCTCCGCCGTCAGCGTCAGGTCGAGGGCTCCCAGCGCCTCGTCCAGCTGGGCGGTCCGGCTCACGCCGACCAGCGGCAGGATCCCCGCCTCGTGGTCGAGCAGCCAGCTGAGCGCCACCTGGTTGACGGTGGTGCCGGTCTCCTCCGCCACCGCGCGCAGGGCGGCGAGGCGCTTGGGCGTGCCCGGGTGGTCGTAGGCGGCGCCGATCTCGACGTCGTCGCGGGTGAGCCCGCCGGAGAGGATCGGGCTGTAGACCCAGAGCCGCAGGTCCCCCTCGGAGCGCACGTAGTCCAGGAGTTCGGACGTGACGTGCACGTGGGCGGAGGACAGCAGCGGCACGTCGAAGCGCGGCTGGAGGTAGGAGTAGCGGTACTGCAGGTGCGAGTAGCGCGGACCGTCGCCGGCGAGCGCGCGGGCCCGCTCCACCCGCCACACGGCGTGGTTGCTGGCGCCGACCGCCCCCGCCTTGCCGGAGGTCACCAGCTCGGCGAGGGTCTCCACGGTCTCGGCGAGCGGCACCGAACGGTCCTCGATGTGGGTCCAGTACACCTCGACACGGTCGGTGCCGAGGCGCCGCAGGCTGCCTTCGATGCCCGCCCGGATCGCCTTCTCGGACAGCCCCTCGGCCGCCTCCAGTCCGGCCCCCGGCACGGTGGGCCGGGCGCCGACCTTGGTGCTGATGACGACCTGGTCGCGGGCCTTGCGGCTGGCCAGCCAGCGGCCGATGACGGCCTCGCTCTCGTCACCGGTGGCACCGTCGAGCCAGAACGCGTAGTTGTTCGCGGTGTCGAGGACGGTACCGCCGCCCTCGACGAAGCGGTCCAGGATCCGGAACGAGGTCTCCTCGTCGACGATCGTGCCGAAGCCCAATGTGCCCAGGACGACGGTGCGCTGAGGAATGGTCATGAGTGTGGGTCCTCCCCGTAGTGGTCTGGACCATTCAAGACGCAATCGCGATCACCCGCAACAGCTTCCACCCACCTGCTCACCCTCCGAACAGGAACACCAGCGCCCCGAGCACCACCAGCATGCTCCCCCCGAACGCCGACCCGGCCCACAGCGCGGCCTCGGTGGCCCGCGCCCCGAGCCGGGTGCGGAGCACGAACACCAGCAGGGCGGAGACGGTGGAGAGGAGGACGGCGACCAGCAGCCAGGGCAGTCGGGCGCTCATCGGTGGCTCCCGGTCCGATCGAAGGAACGGCCCCGCGTCGCCCTCGCCGTCAGTGCGACGGCCGCATCCCGGGCGCGACCCGACTCCTCCGCGGTCAGCCAGTACGGGGCGTCGGCGTCGGCCGTTCCCGCCGCCATGGCCAGCCCGGCCAGGCAGGCCACGGCCGCGTCCCGGGCGGGCGGCAACGGCCTCCCGTTGCCGCCCGCCCAACGGCGCCCGTGCAGGTTCTCGTCGAGCAGGGCCAGCATCGCGAGAACCAGATCCCGGAACCGGTCCACCTCCTTCGCCCCCGTCCAGCCGCCGCGAGTGAACCGGCCGCCGAGGTGCCACACCGAGTCCCCTGGCGCACGCGGGACTTCGACCAGTTCGACCAGGTAGTCATGGTCGAGGTCGGACGGCATGTCCTCCTGGGGCCGCCTCCGGAGCCAGGACCGGAACGACACGGCGATCGGATAGGGCTGTACGGCCTCCAACAGTTCGACCAGCCGGTCCAGTTCATGGACGGCCTCAAGCATCGGCAGGAGGCATCTGGCCGGCCAACGGTCGTCCCGGGATCGCGCAGCGCATCGCAGCAGCACCGGCAGACGCAGCACGACGAAGGCGAGCGAACCGCACACCTGCTCGCGGACCCACTCCGGGATTCGGTCGGGCAGTTCTCCCCCGGGCCACCGTCGACCGAACGGGGAGGTCCGCACGCCTCTTCCGACCGCGCGCAGCAGCCGCCGAACGGATTCCCCGTCCTTGCTCTCGAACTCCAGGTGGGCCGCGATCACGCCGACCAGCTCGGAGATCGTGTCCTGCGCGTCGTTCGCGCGGAACATGCACCCGGCCGCCCAGGTGCCGCCCGGAGCCGCGGTCGCTTCCAGGACATCCTGCAGCGGTTCGACGACCAGCAGGACACAATCCACGGCGGCCGCCCGCAGATGCGACGGCATCGCGTCGCCGAAAGTGTGTCGCGGCATCGTGCTTCCCTCTGGCATGCGCCGCCCGTGCCCCGGCACATGCTCGTGGGCACGGTGGACCGAGGGTGATCGCGATGACTCAACTTCCGGCCGTCACAGGCGTCGTGGGCACGGGCCACAACGCACAGCCGCGGCCGTCGCCACGGCCGTGGCATCACTGTACGGCACGGCGGACCCCCGTGGAGGTCCAACCGGCCAGGTGCAGACGCTCGATGCCGTCGAGCAGGACGTCCAGGGCGAACTCGAACTCGAACTGGTCGTCGCAGCCGCCGCCGACCGCCGCGCCGTCGCCCTCCGCATGGGCGGCGGTGGCGGCGACCTCGGCGATGTGCGGGTAGCGGAGGGCCGGTCGGGGATCGGGCGGACCCGCTTCCGGGCCCGGGGAGGCGTCGAAGAGTTCCTGGGTGAAGCCCAGCAGACGTCCGCCGAGGGCGTGCATCGCGTGGTGGGCGAGGTCGACGGAGAGACCGCCCGCCCGGAACAGGCCGATCACCGCGTCCAGGTGGCCGAGCACGGCAGGGGGCGGCGCCGGCAGCGCCTCGATCACGCGCGGCGCCCACGGGTGGCGGCGCAGCGCCCGGCGGGCGGAGAGGATGCGCTCGCGCACGGCGGCCTTCCAGTCGGCGTCGGCGGCGGGCGGCTCGATCCCGCCGACGACGGTGTCGACCATGCCGGCGAGGAGTTCCTCCTTGTTGGCGACGTGCTTGTAGAGCGCCATCGGCACCACACCCAGGTCCTGGGCGAGTTTGCGCATGCTCAGGGCGTCGGTGCCGCCCGCCTCGCGGTCGGCGAACGCCACGGCGGCGGCCAGTACGCGGTCGCGGTTCAGCGGGGTGCGGCGCGTGCCCTCGTTCTCGCCCATCTCCGGTTCCTCCCTCGTCGGCTTGACGAGTGTACGGCGTACGCCTACCGTGAGCGCCAGGTGTACGCCGTACACCCGAGGGTGGCCGAGAGGGGATGGTTCTGGTGAAGGCGACCGGGGACAGGTACACGGCGGTGGTCACGGGCGTCCTGTTCCTCGTGACCGAAGTGGCGGCCGTCGCCGGGATGCTGCTGTACCGGCCCGCGCTGGACGGCGCCGCGTACGCGGCCGGGTCCGGTGCGGACGGCCGGGTGGCGGCGGGGGCGCTGTGCGAGGTGGTGCTGGTCCTGGCGGTGATCGGCACCGGGGTGTCGCTCTACCCCGTGCTGCGGCGCCGGCAGGAGGCGCTGGCGCTCGGCTACGTCTGCGGGCGGCTGCTGGAGGCCGCGGTGATCACGGTCGGCCTCGTCAGCATGCTCGCCGTCGTGACCCTGCGGCAGGACGCGGGTTCCGGGGCGGCCACCGCCGCCCGCGCCCTGGTCGCCGTCCACGACTGGACGTTCCTGCTCGGCCCCAACATCGTCCTGGGCGCCAACTCGCTCGCCCTGGCGGTCCTGATGCACCGCTCGCGGCTGGTGCCCCGCCCCGTCGCGCTGCTCGGCCTGGTCGGCGGCCCACTGATCCTCGCCTCGGCGGTGGCCGTGCTGTTCGGCCTCTACCCGCAGGTGTCGACGATCGGTTCGCTGGCCGCGCTGCCGGTCTTCGCCTGGGAGGTCACCCTCGCCGTCCGTCTCCTCACCAGGGGCTTCACTCCGGTGGCCGGGCGCCCGGCGGTCCTGGCGGGCTGAACCCCGTACCCTCGCGCGGGAGGTCGGCACACCCGACCTCCCGCGCCGCTCACCGGGCCGTCCGCTCCCACGGGACCTCCCGGTGCAGCAGCGCCCGCGCGAGCGGTTCGCCGGAGCGGCGGGCGTAGAGCGTGCGCTCACGCACCTCGTGCCGGGTGCGGGGCCGGTAGCCCGGGCCGCCGCAGCAGCCCTTGTGGAAGCCGATGCCCGCGTTCAGCAGCAGTGCGAGGGTGCGCCAGGCCGCGGTGTCCCGACGGGGCGGCGCCGCGAAGGCGGAGCCCGCGTGGATCAGCGCACCGGCGCAGCGCGGACAGCGCCGCTCCTCCGTCCACCAGCCGTACGCCTGCTTGTAGGAGGCCCGGCAGGGCAGACAGACGAAGGAGGTCCTGCTGTGAGCCATGGACCCCAGCCTACGACCCGCCCCTCCTCCCCCTCGACGGCTTTTCCGGCACCGGCCCGGTCCCCCGGGCCCCCGGGTCGGCCGGCTCCCCGAAGCCCATCGCGCGGGCCCGTGCGACGACGGCCCCGAAGTCCGCGCCGGGCGACAGCGCCTCGACCGTCCGACGGGTCAGCGGCGCACCCGCCAGGACCGCCGGCACCGCCGCGCCCACGAGCGTGTGCGGGAGATCACGGCGACCGGGGCCGCCGGGGAAGCCTACGATTCGTGACCGATGCACCTGTCCCGGCCGAGGAGCGGATCCCTTGAGCAGCAGCGACCTCGCGCGTGAGAGCTACTACCAGCGAACCGGCGCCCGGACGTTCAAGCCCACCGCGCACGCGGGTGGGGCGTGGAGCGCCGACGAGCAGCACTTCAGCCCGCTGGCCGGGCTGGTGGTGCACGCGATCGACCGGTGGCTGGCGGAGCGCCCCGGCGGCGACGGCGGGCTGACGCTCGGGCGGATCGGCTACGACATCCTCGGCCGCATCGCGCTCGACGAGTGCGAGATCACCGTGGAGTCCGTCCGGCCGGGCCGGACCATCGAACTCCTCGAGGCGACCGTGGTGATCGGCGGACGGGCCGTGGTCCGGGCCCGGGCCTGGCTGCTGGCCACCCTGGACACCTCGGCCGTCGCCGACAGCCCGGTCGAGCCGCTCCCCGCGCCGGAGGAGCTCGACCCGTGGGCGATGGACGAGGAGTGGAACGGCGGCTACGTCGCCTCGGTCGACCTCCGCCGGGTGCCGCCGACCCGCCGCGGCCGCACGGCGGCCTGGATCTCCTCCCGGACGGACCTGGTCGCGGGCGAACCGAGCAGCGCGCTCGCCTCCTTCGTCGCACTGGTGGACACCGCGAACGGCATCGCCGTGCAGCAGGACCCGGCCGAGTGGATGTTCCCCAACGTCGATCTGACCGTCCATCTGTTCCGGCAGCCGCGCGGCCCCTGGACCGGTCTGGACACCACGGCCAGCTTCGGTCCGACCGGCCAGGGCCTCACCAGCAGCGTGCTGCACGACGTCGACGGCCCGGTCGGCCAGGCCGAACAGATCCTCACCGTCCGCCCGCAGCCGCCCCGGTAGCCGGCAGGTACCCCGGTGGCCGGCTGTTCCCCGACGGTCGGCCGGTCCCCGGTGGCCCGCCGGTCCCCGGTCGTCGGCAGGTTCCCGACGGCCGCCGTCGCGTCGGCTCAGCCGTCGCGTCGGCTCAGGTCGCCGCCGGGTCGCCGGCGGCGTACGCGAGTGGCGGCGCGATCGCCTGGGCGTCCGCGCCCTCCCCGACCCACAGGCCGATGAACAGCGCCGCCGTCGCCTCCAGCAGGCCCGCACGGTCGAGTCCACCCGCCGCCACCGGCAGGCAGCCCGTGTCCCGCACCAGCCGGGACACCCGGGCGACGGCCGCCGCGTCGTCCCCGCACAGCGGCACCGCCAGCGGCCTGCCGTCGAAGACGGGCGGCCGCATCCGCCACACGTCCTCGTGGCAGAGGTTGAACGCCTTGACCACCTCGGCCCCCGGGGCCGCCGCGGCCAACTGCCGTGCCGCCGACGGCCCGCCGTCCGTCAGCAGCCGGAAGCCGGGGCCGACGGGGTTGGAGCAGTCGACCAGCACCGTGCCGTCCAGTTCCGCGCGCAGCTCCCGCACCACCTCCGCCCCGGCGCCGTAGGGCAGCGCGGCCAGCACCACCTCACCGGACGCCGCCGCCGACCGCAGCCCGGCGGCCCTGGCGCCGCCCCCGATCCGCCGGGCGAGGCGCGCCGCGGCGGCCGCGTCCCGCCCGCCGACCGTCACCTCGTGCCCGGCCCGCGCCCAGTGGGTCGCGAGCGCGTCCGCCATGTTGCCCGTGCCCAGCACGCCGATCCTCATCGCACCGGTACTCATCACGCCGTCCTCCGTGTCGTCGGGAACTCCCCGTCCCCCGCTGACGCTAGAGAACCCGTCGGGCACCATTCGGTACGTGACGACCGAAGCCTTCCTCGCCGACTGCCGTGCCCGCCTCGCCTTCGACCTGCTCTCCAACACCTGGAACGCCGTGGTCCTCCGGGCGCTGCGCGACGGCCCCCGGCGCCCGGTCGAGCTGCGGCAACGGATCGGCGGGATCAGTTCCAAGGTGCTCACGGAGACCCTGCGCCGGCTCCAGTTCAACGGCCTGGTCGACCGCCGGGCGCTGCCCGGCGCCCCGCCCCGCGTCGAGTACCGGCTCACCGGACTGGGCCGCAGCTTCCTCGGGCCGATCGAGGCCGTGGGCGCCTGGGCGTTCGAGCACGGCGACGAGGTGATGGCCGCCCAGGAGCGCGGCGAGGCGGAGCGGGGGCCGGCGGGAGGCGGGGCCTCAGCCGGCCAGGAAGGGCAGCAGGACGGCGGTGAGGGCCTCGGGTGAGTCCATGGCGACGAGATGGGCCGCGTCCGGGAACTCGACCAGGGTGGCGCCCGGGATCTCGGCGGCGTACCGGCGGGCGATGTCCCGGAAGTCCGGTACCTCCAGCCCGCCGACGCCCACCAGCGTGGGAACGGCGACGGCGGACACCTCGCGGTCGGAGGGGCCCTGCGAGTGCTCGCCCACGACGGACTGGTTGACCAGTGAGGTCCGCATCGGCTCGCGCAGCCGGTCGGCCAGTCCGTCGGCCACCCGGTCCCAGCCGCGGGCCGGGCCGCGCAGCCACATGTCGAGGTTTACCCGGACCGCGGCGTCGAGGTCGCCGGCCTCCAGCGCGGCGGTCTCGGCCTCGTCGTACGCGACCATGTCGGCGGACCAGCCGTAGCCGGGCCACGGTGCCGCGAGCAGCGCGAGGGAGTGGACCCGGTCCGGGTGGGTGAGCGTGAACTCCACGGCCACCCGGCCGCCCCAGGACGCACCGACCAGCCGGACCCGGTCGAGGCCGAGGTGGTCCAGCAGGCGCAGCAGGTCGTCGGTCTCGCGGAACGGCCCGGTCGGGGGCGCGGACTCGCCGAAGCCCCGCAGGTCGTAGCGGACGACGGTGTGGTGCTCGGCGAGCGCGGGCACGACGGCGTCCCACATCCGGTGGTCGGCGACACCGGCGTGCACGAGGACGACGGGCGGTCCGTCGCCGGAGACGACGTAGGAGAGGTGGCCGAGCTCGTCGGGAAGAGTGATCATCCGCGCATCGTCGCAGCTCGGGCCTGTCCGTGGCCAGCCAATTCGATGCCGGTGACTACGGCTCGACCGGCCCGGACGGCGCCTCGACGGGTCCGGACGACGTGTCAGCAGGTCCGGACGGCGTTCCGACCGCTCCGGACGGCGCCTCGACGGGTCCGGACGGCGCCTCGGCCGGCCCGGCCAGCGTCTCGACGGGCCACAGCGGCCACCTCGGCGCCTTGCGGGTGAGGCTCGCGAGCTCCTCCGGCGGTTCGGCACCGTCGCGCACGGCGGTCAGGTAGCTCCTCGCCTGCCGGAGGCTCAGCCCGGGGGCCCGCTTGCGCAGGTGCCCCATCGCGGCGACGGCCCCGGCGGACCGGGCGAGAGCGCGGACCTCGGCGGCCAGCGGATCGGGGCGGCGGACCCCCTTGACCTGGAGGAGGTAGTGGTCCTCCCAGCCCTCGTCGTCATCCCGGGCGTTGGGGACGAAGTGCAGACTGCCGTCCTCCCGGTCGACCAGCACATGGCTGCCGCCGCCACCGAAGCCGAACCGCGCGTCCCCGGTCCGGACGAAGGCCGCGCTCTCCCAGAACGCAAGCCAGCCGACGCTGTGCTCCTCCACCGCGTAGACGGCCGGCTCCGGCATCGGGCCGCCGCCCGGCCACTCCATCACGGCCAGGTAGGACTCGACGAGTTCGATCGCGCGTTGCCTGCTGATCACGTCCCCATCGTGCCGGACCGGTCAAGTGCCTTTTCCCGGACCCGAGGTGCGGCGCGCGCACGCGGCCCGCGCGGGACGTCGGACGGGCCGACGTCCCGCGCGAACCCGCTCAGCGGAAGGCCTCGACATGGCGCTCGGCCCAGTCGGCGAAGGACCTCGGGTCACGGCCCAGCACCTCCCGCACACCGGGGCCGATCCGCAGTTCGGCCGCGCTCGGGGCGCCGAGGATGTCGAGGGTGTCGTCCGCGAGCTCCACCGGCATGCTCCGGGCCATCGCGGCCGCGGCCTCCGCGCGGGACAGCTCCTGGAAGCGCAAGGGCACCCCCAGCGCGGCGGAGAGCGCCGCCGTCTGCCCGCGCGGGCTGATCACCTCCGGGCCGGTCAGCTCGTGGACGCCGCCGACGTGCCGGTCCTCCAGCAGGCAGGCGGCCGCGACCTCGGCGATGTCCCCCGGGTCGACGACCGGCGTCGCGACGTCACCGAACGGGGCCGCGACGAACCGCCCCGTCCGGATCGACTCGGCCCACCACAGCGTGTTCGAGGCGAAGCCGCCGGGCCGCACGATCGCCCACTCCGGCACGGACGCCCGGACCAGGTCCTCCAGCGCGCGCATCGCGATCCGGGTCGGACCGAACGGCCTGGTCACCACGCCCTGGGTGGAGAGCAGGACGATCCGCCGGACCCCGGCCGCCGCCGCCCGGCCGACCAGCTCGGCCGGGGCTCCGCCCGGACCGTGCAGATCGCCCGAGAGCAGCAGGAACAGGGCCTTCGCCCCCGTCAGCACCTCCTCCAGCGCGGCCGGGTCGGCCAGGTCGGCCGTCAGGCGGCGGACACCGTCCGGCACCGGCGCCGGGTGCCGCGACACCGCCGTCACCTCCGCGCCCGCCGCCGCCAGCGCCCGCGTCAGCGGCCTGCCGATGTTTCCGGTGGCCCCGGTCACCACGATCATGGTCAGCTCCTCGTTCGTTGCCCCGTTGGGACTTCCGACGCTAGAGCTGCCGGCTCACCGTTCGTAAGGACATACCCCGGGGTAAGCTCCGGACATGACGGAAGGTGTGCAGCTGGACCGGGGTGCCGTCGGCAAGCGCTATGAGGTGTTTCACACCGACTGCGCGGCCCGCGACACGGTCGACCACGTGACCAGCCGGTGGGGCGTCTGGGTGCTGATCGCCCTGGAGGGCAACGACCTGCGGTTCTTCGAACTGCGCGACAGCATCCGGGGCATCAGCGAGAAGATGCTCGCGCAGACCCTGCGGGCGCTGGTCCAGGACGGCCTGGTGTGGCGGGTGGTCGAACCGACGACACCGCCCCAGGTCACCTACGGGCTCACCGAGTTCGGCCGGGACGTCGGCGAACCCCTGCGGGACCTCCTCGGCCGGATCACCCGCCGTCTCGACCGGGCCTGATCACCGGTCCGTC
This sequence comes from Kitasatospora sp. NPDC089913, assembly GCF_044748625.1. Lineage (NCBI taxonomy): Bacteria > Bacillati > Actinomycetota > Actinomycetes > Kitasatosporales > Streptomycetaceae > Kitasatospora > Kitasatospora sp. NPDC089913. Next base: position 245,783 of record NZ_JBIVGI010000002.1, read on the forward strand.
CGACCGGGACCGGTCACCGGGCCGGGACCGGTCACCGGGCCGCCCCGGCGCCCTCCCGGCGCCGCCCCCACACCCACGCGCCGCCGGCCACCAGCACCGCCGTGCCCAGCGCGTAGGCGGGCAGCCACCGGGTCGTCGTCGCCGACAGGCAGTCGTCGACGGCGGTCCGGGCCTGCTGCTCCTGCTCGTACGCCAGCGCCTCGGGGTCGGCCGCCGCCAGGTCCGCCAGCGCGGCCCGGGTGTGCAGGCTCTCGTACCGGCCCGCCTGCGCGCAGCTGTCCCGGGTGCCGGGCATCGGGAAGAGCCGGTCCCAGCGCTGCAACGCCGGGGCCAGCGCCAGCGCCACGCACAGGCCCACCACCAGCGAGTACGCCGCCAGGTTCCACCCGAAGCCGGCGGCCGGGGCACCCGGCGCGCGGACCGGCACCCGGCCGAAGGCCAGCACCACCACGAGCAGCGTCAGCCCCAGGTAGGTGGAGAACCACTGCCACGAACCCTCCGCGAGCGAGAAGGCCAGCACCACGCCGAGCGCCGTGCCGAGCACACCGGGGTCCGCGCCCCCGGTCTGCCCGGAAGCACCGCCACCGCGAACGCCCACGCGCCCTCCCGACTGCCGACCCGACCGGAGCGACCAGCCTCCCGTCCGGGCCCTCCCCCGGCGGCCGACACCACCTCGCCCCGATCCGCCCCCACCCGGACGGGTCAGTCGTCCGCCGGCGGGTCGGTCGTCCACCCGCGGGCCGGGCGGCGGCCGGCGGGTCAGTCCTCCGCCAGCGGCTTGACCCAGCGCGTCCACTGCGGCTGCGGCCCATAGCCGGCCCCCCGCCAGGTGCGGTGGCCGAGGGCGTTCCCGTCCAGCACCATGGCGTCCGCCCGTCGTCCGCCCAGGGCCGCGAAGCGCTCCTCGGCGGCCGCCAGCAGGGCCGCGCCGATACCGCGCCGCCGGTGCTCCGGGTCGACGGCGAGGCGGTAGAGGTGGCAGCGCCAGCCGTCCCAGCCCGCGATGACGGTGCCGAGCAGCACGGCCGGCTCGTCCGCCCGGACGGCCACCAGCAGGCAGTCCGGGTCGCGGGCGAGCAGCGCCGCCACCCCGTCGGCGTCGTCGGTGATGCTGGTGCCCTTGGCGGCGCGGGCCCACAGCGCGAGCACGGCCGGGATCTCCTCGGGGCCGGCCGTGCGCAGAATGAAGTCGATCATGGGCGACTGTCTACCAGGACCGGCCGCCGGCCGACCGTGAATTCCGGGGGCCGGACAGGAAGGCCGGACAGGAAGGCCGGACGGGCCGGCCGGAGTGCCCCGCCGACCGGGACCGGCCGGACGGGACCGGCGGGACGGGTCAGTCGCCCGCCAGCTGCCACACCGTCGTGGTCTTCAGCGCCGTGTCCTCCAGGTCCGCCACCACCGGCACCTCGTACGCCGCCAGCGCCGTGAACCGTTCGCGCGGCAGGTAGGCGCGGCCGGGGTCACCGACTATCACCACCGCGCCGCGCGCCCGGGCCCGGAGCAGGAAGGGCAGGAACCGGGCCGCCATCGCCCGCTCGTAGAAGACGTCCCCGGCCAGCACGACCTCGGCCGGCCCGCCGTCGCCGTCCAACAGGTCCTCGACCGCCGCGTCCACCCGGACGCCGTTCGCCGCCGCGTTGACGCCGATCGCCGCGACCGCGTAGGCGTCGATCTCGGCCGCCCGCACCGACCGGGCACCGCGCAGCGCCGCCGCGATGCCGACCAGGCCGGAGCCGGCCGCGAGGTCCAGCACCGACCGTCCGGCCACCAGCTCCGGGTGGTCCAGCACGTACCGGGCCACCCCGACACCGCCCGCCCAGGCGAACGCCCAGAACGGCGGCGGCAGGCCGCGCTCGCCGCGCGCCGTCTCGGTGGTCTCCCACAGGGTGATGGCGTCCTCGGCCATGTGCAGGCGCACCTCCGGCACGAACGGCACCGGGGCGATCCCGGTCTGCGCGCGTACGAAGTCCTCGTCCGACAGCATGGCCGCCCCCGGACCGGCCGGGTGTGTGTCGCTCAGCATGCGGAGCAGCATACGGGCCCTGAGCAGGTGCTCCGCACCATCGCCGACCGACCGCGAGCCGACCGTGAACCGGCCGTCCCCACGGCCGCGTTGACCCCGGCCCGACTCGGCCGGATCCCGACCCCGGGACGGCGCGCCGGGCGGGTAGGTTCTCCCCGGAGCCGGTGTGCGGCCGGCCGGGAGCGGGGGTCACGGTGTCGGACAAGGTGCTGGCGGGCCGCGCGGCGGTCGTCACGGGCGGTTCGCGCGGGATCGGGCGGGCCGTGGTGGAGCGGCTGGCTGCGGACGGCGCGGACGTGGTGTTCGGGTACGCGCACGACGACGCGGCGGCGGCCGAGGTGGTCCGGGCGGTGGCCGCGAACGACGCGGCCGGGGCCGCCGGTTCCGCCGGGTCCGGGCGGGTGTTCGCGGTCCGGGCCGACCTCGGCACCCCGGAGGGGCCGGAGCTGCTGATGGCGGCCGCCGAGGAGGAGCTCGGCGGGCTGGACATCCTCGTCAACAACGCGGCCCGCGCCGTCACCCGGGCCCCGCTCGCCGAGACCGACCCGGCGGACTTCGACGCCACCATGGCCGTCAACGCCCGCGCGGTGTTCCTCACCCTGCGGTACGCGGCGCGGCGGATGCGCGACGGCGGCCGGATCGTCAACATCTCCTCCCTCAACACCCGCCGTCCGATGCCGGGGCTCGCCGCCTACCTGGCCGGCAAGGGGGCGCTGGAGCAGCTGACCGAGGCCGCGGCGGTGGAGCTGGGGCCGCGCGGGATCACCGCCAACACCGTCTCCCCCGGACCGACCGAGACCGAGATGCTGCGCTCCGTCAATCCCCCGCACGCGCTGGAGACGGTGGCCGGGCTGACCCCGCTGCGGCGGCTCGGGCAGCCGGCCGACGTCGCGGACGTGGTCGCGTTCCTGGTCGGCCCGGACGCGCGCTGGGTCTCCGGGCAGAACGTCGGGGCGACCGGCGGCCTGCGCTGAGCGCCCCCGGCCGCCGCTGAGCGCCCCCGGTCCGCGCCGGGCGCGGGTCCGTACCGCGCGGGTCCGTACCGCGCCGCGCCGGCCTCCGTGCCAGGCCGGACCGGCTCCCGCGCGGGTCCGGCGCGGCTCTCGCGCGGGCCCGGTGAAGCCCGGATCACGCACCGCCACCCAGTGCGTACCATTTCGATACCGAAACCGGGATGAGCTGGGAAGATGCTCGCCGGTCGGGCCCGGCCCCCGGTAGCATCCGGCACAGGCCGTCCGGCCCGGCGCAGGCGCCGCAGCGCCGCCGTGCCGGTCCGCCGGGCGGCGGACACCCGCGGGCCCTCCGGGGGCGGCCTCCGGCACCACAGCCCGGCGGCCCCGGCCGGCCGTGCCCGCGTCCACGGCACGCGCGCCAGGGCAGTCGCGCGGAACGGCGAAGGGCAGCGTCTTGGCGGATCGACTCACCGGTGGCGACTCCTCACTACTGCGGCGGATCAACGCGGCGGTGACCCTCCGGGCACTGCGCGAGGGCCATGCGGTGACCCTGACCAAGCTGGTCGGCGACACCGGGCTCTCCCGCCCCACGGTCGAGGGCGTGATCGAGGGGCTGGTGGAGACCGGGCTGGTCGCCGAGGTCGAGCAGCCGCCGCAACCGGACGGCCAGCCGGGCGCCGGGCGGCGCGGACGGCCGGCCCGCTGGTTCCGGTTCCGGGCCGAGGCCGGACACATCCTCGGCATCGAGATCGGCGTCCACGACATCCGGATCATCCTCGCCGACCTGGCCGGCGTCGTGGTGGGCAGCCACTTCAGACCCGTCGAGGAGACCCTGGACGCGGAGGAGCGGCTCACCGCCGTCCGGTCCGTGGTCGCCGAGGTGCTGCGCAAGGCGGGCGTCTCCCGGGACAACCTGTGGGCGGTCGGCGTCGGCACCCCGGGCATCGTCGACCGGGACGGCACGGTGCAGCTGGGCACCGCGATGCCCGGCTGGACCGGCCTGGACCTGGGCGCCCGGCTGCGGCGCTCGTTCCGCTGCCCGGTGATGATCGAGAACGACGCCAACCTCGCCGCGATCGCCGAGCACTGGCAGGGCGCGGCGGTCGGCGCCGACGACGTGGTGTTCGTGATGGCCGGCCTCAGCCCGGGCGCGGGCTCGCTCATCAACGGCCGGCTGCACCGCGGTTTCGGGGGCGCGGCCGGCGAGATCGGCGCCCTGCACCTGCTCGGCCAGGAGGTGACGCCGGAGCGGCTGCTCTCCACCACCGGCAAGCCGCTCAACCCGCTGGACGAGGCGGCGGTGGCCCGGGTGCTGAAGCTCGCCCGCGAGGGCGACGAGGTGGCGCAGGTCGCCACCGACCGCTTCCTGACCCGCCTGGTGCAGAGCGTCGCCGCGCTGGTCCTGGCCATCGACCCGCAGCTGGTGGTCGTCGGCGGCTGGGCCGCAGGCCTGGACGGCGTCCTCGACCCGCTGCGCGAGCGCCTCGCCAGCTTCACCCTCCGCGCCCCCGAGGTGGCCCTGGCCGCCCTCGGTTCCGAGGTGGTCGCGATGGGCGCCCTGCGGGTCGCCCTGGACCAGGTCGAGGAGCAGCTCTTCGCCGTCAACCCGCCGACGGGCGAGAACGGTTCGGCCCGCACCTGAGCGGCCCCGGCCGGGGTCCGAGCGGCCGGAACGACCGTCCGGTACGGCCGGGCCGGAGTCTCCGGCCCGGCCGTACCGCTCGGGTTCACGCCTGCCCGGCGCCCTCGCCCGCCCCCCGGTCCAGCCCGGCCGCCCAGCGGTCGAAGAGCCGGATGCCTCCACTCCACGGCAGCTCGTCCTCGTAGTCGCACGCGGCGACGGCGAGGTGCCCGGCGTCGTGGAGTCCGGTGAGGATGCGGGCCACCAGACCGACCGTCGCCGACGGCGGCGCGTCGAGGGGTTCGACCTCGACCAGGGCCGGCCACCGGAGGAAGTCCGCGGCGCCCGGGACACCGTCCGGGTTGCCCAGGACGTCGACCTCGATGCCGTCGAAGGTCAGAGAGTCTTCGTCATCGAACGCGGCGCCGAGCAGGGCTCCCAGCAGGCCGACGGCGCGTGCCGGGTCGGCGCCGTGTACGAAGATCTTGCAGTACTCGTAGCGGTCCATCAGGGAACTCCGATGAAGGGCGGGTTGTCGAAGGGGCCGCCGATCCTGATGACCGACAGGTCCACCTTCATTCCCAGTGTCCTCGCCAGCAGCTTGCGCAGACCCTTCATCCCGGCCTCCCCGGCCTGGATCTTGCCCGATTGCGCGGCGCGGTCCCGCGTCTTCTCCTTGGCGCTCCCGGGGTTGGGCGTGCCGAAGCACTCACCGATCAGCTGGTCGAACCGGTCGGAGTCCACCCTGATGGCGAAATCGATGTCCGAGTCCGGGCGGGCCGTGCCGGCCGCCCGGCTCCCCTGCACCACGAGGTCGCCCTCCTGCCCCCGGGGGTGGGCCCGCAGCTGCTCGGCCGCCTCCGCGAACTTCTCCGCGGTGACGCCCTGGGGCAGGATCTCGTCGGCGTCGCAGCTCGGGGCGTCCGCCGTCGGGGGCTTCCTGCCGCCCTGGCCGGCGTCGGCCGGGGTCGGGGTGGGGTCGAGGGCTCCGCCCGGGAGGCGGCCGGCGCCGGCGGTGTCGGTGGGGCAGTCGTCGGCGGGGCCGCCGGTGCCGCAGCCGCGACCGGGGTCGGCGGGGTTGTCGACGTGGGGGTCGGGGCTGTTGGTGTCGGTGGGGACCGGGAGCTGGATCGGGTTGGTGAAGTCGATCAGGGCCTTGCGCAGGGTCTCCCACAGGTGCCGGATGCTGACCTGCGGTCCGCTCTCGGTCCAGGAGCCGTCGGAGTAGTGGGTGGTGATGAAGGTGGTGTCGGTGATCCAGGTGTCGGTACGGGTGTAGAGGTAGGTGTCGTCCCACCAGTGGCTGGTCTCGGTGCGGACGTCCTCGGTGGTGCGCCAGCTGGTGCCGGTCTTGACGACGACCGGCCTGGGCGGGGTCGCCTGCGGGCGGGGCACGTTGGTCCGGGTCGCGGTGATCGTGGTACCGGCGGGCCGCGGCGGGCTCTTGGCGGCCGGGTCGGTGGTGCCGCTGGCACGCGGGCGCTGGACCCGCGGGTCGTCGCGGGGGTCGTAGCGCGGGGAGGTGCCGGTGCCGGTGCCGGTGGAGACCGGGCTGAGGCTGCCGTCGGCGTTGACGATCTCGTAGACGAGGTAGCCGGCCACCGCCACCACGATGACGGTGCCGACCACGATCGCGGCCACGCACCCGGCGGCGCAGACCAGTGCCGCGCCCGCGGCCTCGGCCGCGGTGGCGCCGACCGCGACGACCTCGGCCCCGGCGACGGCGAGGCCCTCCACCGCGGCGGCCCCGGCGGCGTCGGCGGCGGTCACCACGGCCCCGCCGACGGTGCGCAGCACCGCGCCGCCCTCGCCCCACATGGCGGCGAAGGCCTCCTCGGTGAGTTCGATCGCGTGACCGATGCCGCCGAGGACGGAGCCGATGCTGAAGTGGCCGCTGGGGTCCCAGTTGCCGAGCGGGTCGCCGTCGCCGTAGCCGTAGCGGTTGGTGGCGGCGGCGGAGCCGAGGCCGGGGACCCGGTCGTCGCCGGAGGTGAAGCGGCCGGTGCCGGGGTCGTACCAGCGGGCCTGGGCGTGGACGCGGCCGGTGGCGGGGTCGGTCCAACCGCCCTGGAAGCCGAGGCCGGGGGCGGCGCCGGTGGTGGCGGTGGGCTTGCCGAAGGGGCTGTACGAGCGCCCGGCGGCGAGTGCTCCGCTGCCGGTGTCGGTGGTGCCGAGCACGTCGTGGTGGGCGTTGGTGAGCAGGGTGCGGGCGGTGCCGCCGCCGCTCGGGGCCGCGGCGAGCGGGGTGCCGTCGAGCGCCCTGGCGTAGGACCAGCTGCCGTCGGAGTCCGGTTCCTTGGCGAGGCCGGGGTAGGTGAAGGAGGCCGCGCCGGCCGCGCCCGCCGTGGCGGCGGTGAGGCGGTCGAGGGCGTCGTAGGCGTAGGAGCGGCCGTCGACGCCGGTGAGCCGGCCGAGCGCGTCGTAGCGGTTGGTGGAGGACGCGGTGACGGCGCCGGCGGCGTTCTTGGTGGTCGTGGTGGCGAGGGTGCCGCGCGGGGTGAAGGTGTAGCCGGTGGTGGAGCCGTCGGCGGCGGTGGTGGAGGTGAGGCGGTTGCGCGGGTCGTAGGCGGCGGTGCTGGTGCCGGTGGTGGTGTGCTGGGCGGCGGTGCCGGTCCAGTCGGTGACGGAGGTGCGGTTGCCGGCGGCGTCCCAGCCGTAGTCGGTGCCGGTGCCCCTGGTGGTGTCGGTGACCCTGGTGAGGCGTCCGGCCGGGTCGTAGTCGTAGGTCTCGCCGTGCGGGTCGGCGGTGCCGGTGGAGCCGCTGGTGAGCAGTCGGCCGGCCGGGTCCCAGCTGTAGGTGAGCTGGGTGGAGAGGTGGCCGGTGGGGTCGGTGACGGTGTCGGCGGTGACCCGGCCGAGGCCGTCGTAGGCGAGGGTGCGGGTGGGTCCGGCGGTCTGGCCGGCCGTGCGCTTCTCGGTGGTGACCTGGCCCGCGAGGTCGTGGGTGAGGGTGCGGGTGAGGCCGGAGAGGCTGTCGGTGACGGTGCCGAGGTCGGTGTTGCCGCTCCAGGTGTAGCTGACCCGGGCGCCACCGGGGTCGGTCTCGGTGAGCGGGCGGGCGGCGGCGTCGTAGGTGAAGGCGCTGGTGCCGAGCGGGCCCCGGCTGCCGGTCAGCAGGCCGCGGTCGTCCCAGGTGAAGGTCTGGGGGCCGCCGGGGGCGGAGGCGGAGGTGATCCGGCCGGCGAGGTCGTAGCCGAAGGTGCGCGAGGCGTCGCCGTCGCCGCCGGTGCCGGTCTCGGTGGTCAGCCGGCCGAGGCCGTCGTAGCCGAAGGTGCGCCTGACACCGCCGGGTTCGGTGATGCCGGTGACCTGTCCGGCCGCGTCGTAGGCGGTGGTGGTGGTCCGGTCGGCGGCGGACTGGTCGGCGGGGACGGCCGGCAGGGACTCCGTCTCGGCCAGGCCCAGGGTGTTGTACCGCTGGTGGGTGGCGTTGCCGTTGGCGTCGGTGATCCGGGTGAGCCGGCCGAGCAGGTCGTGGCCGAGGCCGGTGACCGGGGCGGAGGCGGCGTCGCCGGGGCGCACGGGCGGGTCGGTGAGCGTGGTGGGCTGGTTGCGGGCGTCGTAGGCGGTGCGCCAGGTCTGGCCGTTCGGGTCGGTGACGCTCACCGTGTTGCCGGCGGCGTCGTAGCCGTAGCCGGTGCGGGCGAGCACGGTGCCGGCGGGGTCGGCGACGGCTTTGGTGGTGGGCCGGCCGGCCAGGTCGTAACCGGTGCTGGAGACGCGGCCGAGCGGGTCGGTGGTGGTGAGCGGGCGGCCCGCGAGGTCGTAGGTCCAGCGGGTGGTGCCGCGCCCCGCCGGGGTGCTGGAGGCCAACTCGCCGAGCTTGTCGTAGGTGTAGGCGGTGGTGGTCGTGCCGAGGGTCTCGGTGAGGACGTCGCCGAAGTCGTCGTGGGTGTAGGTGGTGGTGTACGTGTCGGGGGTGGCGGTGCCGTTGCGGACCACCGAGGTGGCGGAGATCCGCCGGTCCATGCCGTCGTACACGGCGAGGGTCTGGGCGCCGGTGGGGTCGATGACGGACAGGACGTTGCCGTTGTCGTCGCGGCGCACCACGGTGACGCCGGGCGCGGCGCCGGGGGCGGTGGGCGGCAGGGTGGTGCGCACCAGGCGGTCGCGCAGGTCGTAGGTGTACGTGACGGTGCGGCCGAGGGCGTCGGTGTGGGCGGTGGTGTTGCCGTCCGCGTCGTACGTCCACTTCTCGACCGGGTTCAGGGCGGCGGTGGCACCCGGCGGGGTGTAGGCGGGCAGCCGGGTCTCGGTGCGGCGGCCCTGCTGGTCGTACAGGTGGCGGGTGGTCCGGCCGGTCGAGTCCTTGAGGTCGGTGAGTTCGCCGAAGGTGTTGTAGCCGCGGGTGGTGACGGCCTGCCGGGCGGTCGGGGTGGCGCCGGGGGTGCCGTCCTCGACCTGGGCGGCGGGGAGGGTGACGGTGCTGGGGCGGCCGAGCAGGTCGTAGCCGGTGGTGGTGGTGTACGCCGGGTCGGGGCTGCCGGGGGCGCCGGGCTGCGGCATGCCGCGGGGGTCGGTGGAGGCGAGGACGCGGCCGTGGGCGTCGCGCAGGTAGCCGGTGACCAGGGCGGTGCCGGCGTCGGGGCGCACCACGGTACGGGCGAGCTGGCCGGTGGCCTGGTCCCAGACGTTCTCGCGGGTCTCGGTGCGGGTGCCGTCGGTGACGGTGCTCGCGGTGACCAGTCCGGCCCGGTCGTAGGCGGTGGTGGTGGTGCGGTTCAGGCCGCCGGGGTCGGCCGTGGTGCGGGTGGGGCGGTTGGCGGCGTCGTAGGCGTAGGTGGTGGTGCGGGCGTCGGGGCCGTCGCCGCGGACGTCCTTCACCACGTTGCCGGCGTTGTCGTAGGTGAAGGTGTGGAGGGTGATCTCCCGGCTGCTGTTCCCGTCCTGGGCGGTGAGCGAGTACTTCTCGGTGAGCACCAGGTCGTCGGCCGTGTAGGTGTAGGTGACCAGGTGGCCCATCGCGTCGGCGGCGGCGGAGAGCCGGCCGGCCCGGTCGTACCCGAAGGTCTTCAGCCGGACGGCGCGCTTCGGGGGGCCTGCCGTGCCCGGGTCGTCGACGAAGTCCTTGAGGTCGACGGTGGTGAGCCGGCCGTTGACGTCGTAGCCGTAGACGTAGTGGGCGCCGTTGGGACTCCAGCTGTCGGTGATGTTGCCGAGCTGGTCGTACGTCACGCGTTTGGTGGTGACGCCGTCCTGGGCGACGCTGGTGAGCCGGTCCTGGGCGTCGTAGCCGAAGGTGGTGGTGCGCGGGGCGTCACCGCCCTGGGCGGCCGGGGTGAGGTCGCTGACGGTGCGGGTGGCGAGGTTGCCGTCCGCGTCGTAGGTGTAGCCGGTGCGGGCCCGGTGGGTGACCCCGGTGACGGGGTTGGTGACGGCGGGCCCGGTCTCGGTGGCGAGCCGGCCGGCCTGGTCGTAGGTGTAGTCGGTGGCGACGCCCGCGGGGTGGGCGGGGTCGGCGACGGTGCGCGAGGTGACCCGGCCCAGGTCGTCGTGGAAGGTGTTGACGACGCGGCCGGCGGGGTCGGTGACCTGGGTCTGGTCGTTCTCGCCGTTGTAGCCGTAGCGGGTGGTGCGTCCGCCGGCGTCGGTGACGGAGACGGGGACGCCGCAGGCACCGTTCATGCCCGGGCCCTGGTGCCCGGGGTGGATGTCGTTGACGACCGGCTGGGCGAGCACGTCCCGGCAGCCCCACACGGTGGTGGTGACGCCGCCGGTCGGGTCGGTCTCGGTGTTCCGGAAGCCGGCCGTGTTGTAGGTCTGCTCGGTGGTGTGGCCGTTGGCGTCGGTCGACCGCACCGGCAGGCCGTTGCGCGGGTCGCCGGCCCAGGCGGGGTCGAGGTAGTACTCGGTCCGTTCGGTGTACGGCTGGGTCGGGGTGCGGTAGCGGGTGGTGGTGGTGAGTGCCCCGGTGACGTTGTCCCAGCCGTAGCGGACGACGTTGTCGTTCTCGTCGACGAAGGCGGTGAGCCGGCCGAAGGCGTCGTACAGGAACATCCGGGTGCGGCCCGGTGGCGGGGTCGGGGTGCCGTTCCAGCGGTACTCCAGCCGGCCGGCCTGGTTGTACTGGTAGTAGGTGTGCACGCCGCGCGGGTCGGTGCGGTGCACCCGCAGTACCGGCGTCGGCCCGGTGGTGTCGGTGCTGCGGTCGTACGTCCAGCCGTTGTCCACCCCGGTGGCGGAGTTGTCGGCCCTGCCGACGTGCTGGACGAGCGCGCCGTCGTAGCCGATGGTGGTGGAGTTCTCGGCGCGTGCCTGCTGGACCTTGACCAGGCGCTTCGGGCCGCCGTCGGGGCGGGAGGCCTCGTAGCTGTAGGTGGTGCAGCCGCCGCCCGGTGCGCACACCTTGGTGAGGTAGTCCCCGGTGTAGGTGTACGTCCAGGTGAGCGCCCCGGTGCCGGAGAAGCTCGGGCTGGTGGAGACGGTGGTGATGTGGCCGCCGAACCAGCGCAGGTAGAGCCTGCGGTCGGAGCTGGCGTTCACCAGCACCGAGGCGGAGACCTGGCCGCCGCTGTCGTAGGTGCGCTCGAGCTCCACCTTGGCCGAGCCGTGGTCGCGGGTGATCATCCGGACCTTGTCGCCCAGGTAGTAGTCGAGTCCGGCGAGCTTCAGGTGGCCCTGCTCGATCCACTGGCCGACGTTGGTGCCGCCGTACTCGGAGACGAGCGCGCCGTCGGTGTTGCGGCCGAAGTTGACCTTCCGGCCGTCGGCGAGCGCCAGGGTGAAGAGGCCGTTGCCGGCGTCCTTCATGCCCATGTCCCACAGGGAGGACCAGCCGATGCCGAAGGAGCCGTTGGCGGTTCCGGCGCTGTTGTACGTCCGCTGCACCTGGAGGCCGATGCCGGACTGCGGGAAGTCGGCGTCGGTCTCCTGGCTGGTGTAGTTGCCGAGGTAGAGGTTGACGCCGGTCTCGTCCAGCGCGCCCGGGTCCAGGCCGAGCCTGGCGGCGTCGTTCGGCGGCGGGACGACGACGGTGAAGGGGCTCATCCCGCTGAACGGCGAGGTGTAGCCGCTGTCCTGGACCCGCAGGCGCCACCAGTAGGCGGTGTTCCAGCGCAGCGCGCCGGCGGGCGGCGTCCAGTTGGTCAGCACTCCGAAGCTGTTCGGGTGCGCGGGCACGCCCTGCCAGCCCGAGCCCCAGCAGGTGCCCTTGGCCGGGTCGCTGTCGGTGCAGAGCTGGTACTCGACCTGGACGGGCGTGCTGGCGTCGTCGCCGACGAAGGCGGAGAGCGGCTGGGTGAGGGAGGCCACGGTGGCCCCGACGGCGGGCCAGCCGTCGCTCGCGGAGGGTGCGTAGTGCGGCACGGTCAGCGCGGCGGCCTGGGCCGCGGGCACGCCGTAGTGGGAGAAGAAGTACCCGCCGTTGCCGGTGTCCGCCATCTCGTACACCAGCAGGTAGTTGCCCGGGCCGAGGAACGGGACGACGGCGTCGAAGGTGAGGGCGGTCCCGGGGGCGACGTCCGCGGGCAGGGCCGTGAAGGCGGCGGTGTAGTTCAGGAGGGACTGGTCGGCGCGGTAGAGGTGCAGGCCGAGGGACTGGCCGGTGGTGGTCCAGGTGAAGTTCGAGGTGTTGGTGACCGTCAGCCGCAGATAGCCGATCGCGTCGTAGCGCGGGGCCAGGACCAGCTGGCCGACCTGGTAGGAGGCGCCGTAGGTCTGCGCGGCGGCGACCTGCGGGGCGGGGTGTGCTTCGGGGGTGGGCGGGGACGCCGCGGCTGCGGGCGGGGCGGCCAGTTGCTCCAGCGTCAGCGGGGCCGCGGCCGGGCCGGGGGCGGCACGTCGGCGCTTGCCGGTGTCGTCCACCTCCTCCGCCGCCGGGATCCGGTACTCCGGGGCCTTCCGCCCGGCGGCGAGTTCCTCGGCCCGCTCGGCGTGCTCGGTGGCGTCGGGGGCGGCCGGCGGGCCCGGCGCGGGCCGCGGCGGCTGCCGCGCGGCCTCGACCTCGGCCTCGATCCCGGCCCGCTCCCGGGCGAGCGGGCTGTCGTCCGGTGCCCGCTCCTGCGTCGGCGGCGGATCGACGGTCCGCGCGTCGGCGCCGACCTTGCCCGGCGGCAGCGGCGCGGAGAGCACCGCGCGCTCCCGGCCCACCGCCCAGGCCGCGGTCGGCGGAACGCCGAGGCCGACGGCGATCAGCGCGAGGATCAGTAACTGGACCGCCCGGCGTCCGGCCGGGCTGTCGACGATCGTGCGGTACCAGTGCGTGTTCATGGACCCCACCCCTGAATCAACGGACACTCGGGTTTCGCGCGGCAGTTCGGGTCGTACGGAGATCGTCCGTAACCTACCGACCCTTGTGCCGGGCGCCCAGGGGCGACCCCGAACGGTTGTCCCTCGTTCAGGAACCCGTGATCCGCCCCTCTCCCACGCACGAAACGGCCCGGGCCCGGACGCCTGTACGGCGTTCGGGCCCGGGCCTGAGGGTTTTCGGGAGTGGATCAGGAGGCGGCGGCACCCACGGGGGTGGCGCCGACGGGGGTGACCTCGACGAGGCCGGTCTCGCCGAAGGTGAGCTTGCAGGTGTCCGCGCGGTAGGTGGCGACGGCGAGCGCGACGAGCCGGCCGGCGGCGGCGTACTGGGTGGTCATCACCAGGACCGGCGAGCCGGGCGGGCGCTCCAGCAGGGCGGCCTCCTCGGCCTCGGCGACACCCAGCTCGACCGAGCGGGACTCGCCGTCGACCTCCAGGCGCTCCAGCTGGCGCAGCACCGAGCGGGCGCGGTCGCTCTCGGCGCGGAAACCGGGCAGGTGCGGCAGCACGGCGGCCGGCACGTGCAGCGACTCGGAGGCCATGCTCTGCCCCTGGACCAGCCGGACCCGGCGGACGGTGTGCACGGGCGCGCCCTCGGGGACGCCGAGCGCCGCGGCCAGCCGACGGGTGGCCGGGGCGGTGGTGCAGTCCACCGCGCGCCAGGCCTGGCTGCGGGCGGCGCCGGGCCAGCCCTCCTCCTGCCGGTTCACCGGGACGCCGACCCTGGGGGCGGCGATCAGGGTGCCGATGCCGCGCCGACGGACCAGGCGGCCCTCCAGCTCCAGCTGGTCGAGCGCCTGCCGGAGCGTGGCCCGGGCGACACCGAAGCGGGCGGAGAGCTCGCGCTCGTTGGGGAGGATCTGGCCGGTGGAGAACTCCGTGTCGATGGCGCGGAGCAGCACCGTGCGCAGGTGCCAGTACTTCGGCTCCGGAACCGCCGCGAGCTGCCCTGTCGTTCCCACCATGTCCTCCACCCGGTTTTCTTCCGCTGTGCCCGACCGTGACCGAAAGAGGTCGGTTCCGGCCCGCTGCCCGCTGTTGCGGCAGGTGGGAGAGCGGGCTTTTTCCGTCCTTCTTTATTAAAGGTCTTTGCAGTAAGTGACCCTAGGGGCTCGATCGGGAGATGGTCAAGACCAATGGCGCCCCCCGGCACGACCGACCCACAGTTTCATGGTGCGTTCACGCCAAGCACCCAAGCGGACGCGTCGCATCCCGCCCCTGTCAGTGCCACTCGGTAGGCTGCCCGGGTGATCGTGGTGACGAGTGTGAATGTGAACGGAATCCGGGCAGCGGCCAAGAAGGGCTTCATCGAGTGGCTCGCCGCCACCGAGGCGGACGTGGTCTGCCTGCAGGAGGTGCGCTCCGAGCCCGAGCAGCTCCCGGTGGAACTGCGCGACCTGGACGGCTGGCACACGGTGTGGGCCCCGGCCGCCACCAAGGGCCGGGCCGGCGTCGCCGTCCTCTCCCGCCGGGAGCCGAGCCGGACGGCCGTCGGGTTCGAATCGGCGGAATTCGACAATTCGGGCAGGTATGTCGAAATCGATCTGCCGGGCCTGACCGTGGCCAGCCTCTACCTCCCCTCCGGAGAAGTCGGCACCGAGCGCCAGGAGGAGAAGGAACGCTTCATGGCGGAGTTCCTCCTCCACCTTCAGAAACTCCGCACCCGCGCCGCCGCCGACGGCCGCGAGGTCGTGGTCTGCGGCGACTGGAACATCGCCCACCGCCCCGAGGACCTCAAGAACTGGAAGGCCAACCAGAAGGCCGCCGGCTTCCTCCCCGAGGAGCGCGCCTGGCTCTCCCGCGTCTACGACGAGGCCGGCTACGTCGACGTCGTCCGCCGCCTCCACCCCGACCGCACCGGCCCCTACTCCTGGTGGTCCTACCGGGGCCGCGCCTTCGACAACGACTCGGGCTGGCGCATCGACCTCCAGGTCGCCACCCCCGCCCTGGCCGACCGGGCCGTCGAAGCCTACGTCGAGCGCGCCGAGACCCACGCGGAGCGGTGGAGCGACCACGCACCGGTGACGGCGGTCTACGACCTGGAGGTCTGACGGGCTCCGGGAGGCGCCTCAGCGGCTCCCGGAGGGCGTTGCGACAGCGGCCCTGCTGGCGTGCTCCCCCGGTGGAGCACGCCGGCAGGGCCGCCGCATACGGAACCGACGCCGGACGGGACCCCGCACCGGGAACGTCCCCATGAAGGTCCCGAAACCTCCGGCCAGATCGAGAGACCGGCGGCCAGCGGCACGGTCGATCCATCGGGCGAAGGCGTTCAGGACACGAGTTCCCGCGACATCACGTGGCCACCGACCAGCGGCGCAACCCTCGAGCACAGGTCCGCTCGGAGCCATCCCCGCGCGTGCGGGGCCGACCGTTGGACGGCGTTCTGCCGCTCGTCCAACCGCGAGCAATCCCCGCGCCCGCGGGGCCGACTTTTTCGGAGCGCTCCCCCCGGCTGCTGTGCTGGAGCAATCCTTGCGTGTGTGGGGCCGACGGGCGAGCTCCGGGTGACGGACCGGCCCCAGGGGAGCAATCCCCGCGCATGCGGGGCCGACGAGCCGTCCGGCGGCCCGGCCCTGCTCGGCCAGGAGCAATCCCCGCGCGTGCGGGGCCGACCGGGTGGAGGCGTTCAGCAAGGCATGCGCGGTGGAGCAATCCCCGCGCGTGCGGGGCCGACTACAAGTTGGATCGCTTTACGCGAATGGGCGCAGAGCAATCCCCGCGCGTGCGGGGCCGACAACTTGCCGACTTCGTTGGCGGCCGGCGGGACGGAGCAATCCCCGCGCGTGCGGGGCCGACAGGGGCACCGGCTTGGAGCCGATGACCTGGCCGGAGCAATCCCCGCGCGTGCGGGGCCGACACTTCGTGACCTGCGAGTTTATCGGCGCAAGCGGGCTGAGAGAATCAGTCCGTCGAAGTCGACGGGCGTCCAGCGATCCTTCCCCGCCGTGCGGACGGTCCAGCCCTGCTCGTTGGTGGCGGGTTCGACGAGGACGGCCTGGCCGTCGCCGATTCGGGTGGCGAGGAGGTCCCAGAGACGGTCTCGAATGCGGCGGCTCGGGGTGCCGACGAAGACGCCGGCGTTGACTTCGACCATCCAGCGGGTGAGGTGTCCGCGGAGGCCTTCGGAGGCTGCGATGAGGATGATGACGGTCATGGGCTGCTCGTGTCCTGGGTGAACTCCGGTCCGATGATGGCCAGATGGTCGTCGCCCATGCCCGGGTCGGAGACGCCGGGCGCCGGTGTGCCTTCGGTGCCGGACCAGTTGACGCCGCCCTGGACGGTGCCGGCGCGTTCGTCCCAGAGTTCGTTGACCTCGGTGTCGGGCATATCAGCGCCCTCGGGAGTGAGGAGGGTCTTGACGTCGTTGACGATGCGGCCGAGCAACTTGTCCTGCGCGATGCGGTCCCGTAGCCCGAGGCGGGCGTCGCGTTCCTCGGTGTGGCCCTGCTGGGCGAGGTCAAAGGCCAAGGGGATGGTGTATTCGGCTTTGTAGAGGTCGGCGATGTCGAGGACGAACGAGGTCGCCAGGCCGGTGTGGACGAAGCCGAGGCCGGGGCTGGCGCCCAGGCCGGTGATGACGGCGTGGCAGATGCCGTAGAGCGCGGCGTTGGCCGCCGACAGGAGGCGGTTCAGGTCGTCGCCCGCAGCGTGGGCGTCGCCGGCCTTGTAGACGCGGCCGTTCCACGCAACCCCGGTCCGGCGCGACTCGGCCTGGTAGAGCTTGCGGATGCGAGCGCCCTCGCGGCCGCGCAACTGTTGCATGGTCGCCGCACTCACGTCCTCCCCGGGGAACCGCATGCGGTACATGTTCCGGGCGACGGCGAGGCGTTCCTTGGTGCGGCTGACCAGCCAGGCCTGTCGGTTGAGCAGGGCCGCGCCGCGGCTGGGGCCGAGACCCGCGGCGTACATGCGCACGCCCTGTTCGCCGACCCAGCACACGGTGGTGCCCGAATCGGCGAGGAGGTTGACGGCGCCGTGGGTGATACGGGTACCCGGGCCGAGGAGCATGACGGCGACCATGGCGGCGGGGACACGGACGGTCTCACGCTTGTTGATGACGACGACGGCGTTCTCGTCACGGTCGATGTGGCTGCGCTCGACGTAGACGCTGGAGACGCGGTCGGCGAGGCGGTGCAGGTCGTGGGGGTGGGCTTTCCACCAGATGTCGGCCACCGGTCAGCGCGTCCCTGTCGACAGCGGCGCGAGGGTGAGCAGACCGCAGCCGTAGGCCTTGGACGGGCCGATGCCGCCGAGGAGGGTGGCCTGCAGCAGACCGGGGTCGGTGATGCGCAGGTGCCCCTCGAAGGTGGCGGTGGTGAGGGTGACGGGGGTGCGGGTGCCGGGCTTGGTGAAGGTGCTGCGGCTGCGGTCGGTGATCCTCACCTCCCGCGCGGGCTGCGCATCCGCGGGGGTGTCCGGGTCAGCCGGTTCGAGGCCCGGTGCGGGGAGGTCGGTGCGGGCCTCGGGAACGGTGAAGCCCCATCGGGTGGTGCGGTCCAGGAACCAGGTGAGCTGTTGGGCGGCGGTGCGATGGGCCATGCGGTAGGAGCGGTGGCGCAGTTCCGCTTCGGTCCTGTTGCGGTGCGGGCTCGCCTTGTCGGGCTTGGACGTGTTCTGGACGGGGCTGGCCTTGAGCCGGAAGGCGAACTCGCGGCCGACGGCGAGCTGGGCGAGCAGCGGGCTGTAGTCGCGGACGGCGTAGTGCTCGCCGTCCGCGTCGGGCCATCCGGCCTTCTCGACGAGATGGGTCCAGTCCGGTTTGGACGGGGTGAGGACCAGCAGCACGGGCCTGCGCGGGTGGTCGGTGTCCAGGCGCCACAGGGTCCGGTCGCCGGGAGCGACATCGGGAGTTCCGGCCGTGACGGCGCCGTGCAGGGCGCGGGGGTTGGCGAGAAGGGTGCGGCTGGCGGCCCGCAGGGGGTTGATACGGACGCGGGAGAGGTAGGTCATGGGATCACCAGCCCAGCAGGGCGAACGGGTCGTGGCCGCCGGCCGCGTCGGCCGGCCTGGTCGGTGCGGCGGGGGCCGGGAAGCCGGTGGCGACGGAGAGCCATGTGTGGCGGATCCGCCGGGTGGAGAAGCCGCGTTCGCGGGGGGCGAAGGAGCGCGGCACGTCCTGCGCGGTGTCCTCGCCGGACGGGTCGTCGAAAGTGGCGGCCAGGTCGATCCGCTGCGGCGAGAACGGCTCCGGTGCCCGCTCGGCCCGTCGCCGGTAGGCGTTCCTCGCGGCATCGCCCGCCTGCCAGGGCTCCTCGGCGAGGACGGATTCCAGGGTGCCGTCGCGCATCGCGCCGAGGGCGATCGGCTGGGTGGGGACGCAGGAGCGGCGACCGAGGGCGAGCGGGAACGCGGGGCGGCGGATCGCCTCCGCGAGTGCCGTGACGAGGGCGGCCGGGCCCTGGACGGCGACGACGAACACCGCGTCCTGGAGGTAGTAACGGTGGGTGACGTGGGTGTCCTTCGCCGGGGAGGTCGGCTTCTGTGCCCCCTTGGCATTGACGCCGGCCTGCGGCAACGGACGACCGCGGTAGTCGCTGACGGTGTGGTAGTCGCGCAGCAGGGTTCCCGGCTGGTCGATGCGCACGCCGAGACTCAGTCCGACCAGATCGGTGATGTCGGCTTCGCGCGCTCGGCCCGCGGCGGCGGCGAGGAGGCCGACGACGCCGGACTTGGTCGGCTGGGGGCGGCTGTCGCGGCGGTTGAAGGCGCTGCGGTCGCCCCAGGACTGGAGCGGGCCGGCCAGGCGCAGGACGAGGACCGCCTGCTCCTCGTCCGGGCGCGCGGGGGTGAGGTCCGCGGGCATCAGTTGCCGTTCACCTGCTCGGTGAGGGCCTCGCGCAGGCCGTCGCGCAGCGCGGCGAAGGTGCGGTTCGCCCCGAACGCCTCCGCCAGTTCCGATCCGGTCTCGTCGGTGTCGGCGCCGAGGGTGTGGCAGATGCCGACGTACAGCGGGGTGTCGCCCCACTGTCCGGTCGCGGTGGCGTACTCCGCGGCGAGGCGGCGTGCGGACTCGGCGACGATGCCGTGGCTCGCCGGGACGGCGTTCTCGTAGGCGGAGACGAGGTTCACGGGCTGGTCGGTGCGGACGACGACGGCGACCAGGCTGGGGCGGGTGCGGTGGGCGAAGGAGTTGCCGTAGCCGGTGGGCATGGAGCGGGCGAAGGAGTCGACGAACAGGTCGACGGCGTCGACGGCGGCCTTGTCGTCGCCGAGGTTGTCGCGCAGCTGGTGCAGGCCGACGGTGGCGTACCGGTAGAGGGTCGCGGAGTTGAATCCGATGGTGCCGATCATGCCGGCACCGGTCTCGTCGGCGGCGTTCTCGTCGTCGACGGCCGTGTAGTAGTCGAATTCGAGCTCGGCGGCGTGGGTGGACAGGGCGTGGGCGACCTGGGTGGCGGCGTCGACGTTGAGGCCGGGGATGTCCGCGACCATGCGGCCGAAGAGCGCGACGTCGGCCGGGTGACCGCTCTGCAGCTGTTCCTTGACCGGGAGAGCCTTGACGGCCTCGTCGAGCGCCTTGGCGTCGAGGGCGGCGAGGTCGGTGGCGGTGTCGGCGACCAGGTCGACGATGCCGTCCAACTGGCGGCGCCCGTAGAAGAGGAGATAGGCGGTGTCGCCCTCCTTCTTGCCGGCGGAGATCCCGGTCGCCTTGATCAGCGCGTCGGCGATCCGCCGGGTGTCCTCCGCGGCGACGCCGGTGCGCTCGGCGATGCCCTTGGCGAGCTGGGAGGCGATCCGCTTGGTGCGGGTGGCGAGGTCCTGCCGGTCGCGGCTCTCGGCGAAGTGCATGCGGGTGGCACGCTTCCAGGCCTGGGAGGAGACGCGGGAGCGGCGCTTGCCGCCGTAGTAGGCCTCCTTGGGATTGCCGTTGTCGTCCCGGTTGAGGTTCGCCGGCGGGACGGTCTGCAGGATGTGCACGTCGATGTAGAGGCGGCCGGTCATGCGCTACTCCTCGGAGGACGTCGGTTCAGGTGGCGGGGCGGTTCAGGCGGCAGGGCAGGTCGTTCGGCGGGCGGTTCAGGCGGCGGGGCAGGTCATTCGGCGGGCGGTTCAGGCGGCGGGGCAGGTCATTCGGCGGGCGGTTCAGGCGGCGGGGCAGGTCATTCGGCGGGCGCCTTCTCCTTCCACGCCTGGTAGCCGACAGCCCACTTGAGGCGGATCTGCGGGCGCCGGTCGGTGTGGTGCCAGGCCCGGATGTCGGCCATCAGGTGGTTGTAGTCCAGCGGCTGCCCGATCGTGCGCAGTTGGGTGACCAGGCCGCGCAGGTGGACCAGTAGTGCGGACACGCTGGTGGCGCCGGCGAGTTGGGCGACCCGCGTGTCGAGCGCATCCTCGCTGAACCTGCCGCTTCGGCGCAGGGCACGCAGCGCCTGGCCGAGCTTGACGCCGCGGCGGTGCATCGGCGTGGACTGGCTCTGCTGGTGGAGGCCGAACAGGGCCAGGGCGGCGTGCTCGGCCTTCTGCTCGTCGGACACCTCGTCGCGCAGCGCGAGCCAGTCGTCGACCTCGCAGCTGTAGAGCGGCCACATCCTGGGGCTGTCCATGGCCGGCCGTCCGAGGCCGGAGCGCATGGCCGCGAGGTCCTCGCCCGGCGGCCGGCCCGGTTGTCCGGTGCGGGGGTCGATGCGCCAGGTGTGGTCGGGAGCGGTGTACCTCTCCCAGTACGGGCGCCGCTGGACCGGTAGCTTCTGCTCAGTGGTCAAAGTCCGCTCCAAGATCCGGGTCGTGGTCGGGGCCGGGGCCGATCTCGGCCTCGCGGGCAGCGGCGGCCTGCCGCAGAGCGTCGGTCCAGCGGGGCAGGATCTCGTCCAGTTGCCGACGGAAGTTGGCGCCGGCCGCGCCGAGACTGTAGGACCGCGTCCTGCCCGCCTTGCCTGCCTTGGCCGCCTCGCCCGCCTTGCCCGGCTGCTCAAGAGTGCGACCGCCGAACGTGGCGGCGGGCGCGGCCAGCAGAAGGGCGTCCGCCGCCTCCCGCGCGTGGCGATGAGCGACCTCCTCCCAGGCGAGCCGACCCTGGTGGAGCTGTTCCTCGTCGTCCCCCGCGCCGCGGACGCCCGCAAGCAGGCGGCGCACCAGCGGGTCGAGCAGGTGCAGGAGGAACTCACCGGGGCGCTGGCCCTTGTCCCAGGGAACGGGCTCCGCCCCCGCGGCGCGGCGCAGGTCGGCGGAGAGGTTGTTGACGGCTCTCGCCAGTTGCTCCGCCTGCTCGGCCACGTCCAGCAGCAGTTCGTGGGCTTCGCTGTCCTGGTGGAGGGCGAGCAGGGAGAGCGGGATGGAGTCGTGGAGGACGTCCTCCACCACGGCCGACTGGGTGCCGTACACCATGCCGAAGGTCTCGACCTGGAGCGGGTAGTCGGCGTCGAGGCTGCCGATCTCCCGCAGACCGCTGATCTCGTCGAGCAGGACGCTGGTCTCGAAGGCGCCTTCCGGGCCCTGCCGGGTCGCCGAGAGGAGGGCGTCCAGTCCGCGCCACGCGGCCTTGCCCTGGGTGTGGCGGCGCGGTCGGCGCTCGGGGCGTGCCGTGGCGGACTTCTTCGCCGGAGCCGTGAACGTCCAGGCGGTGTGCGGCTCCCGCTCGGGCATGGGCGTGAGGCGGTCGCCGGCGCTGATGACCACACGGGCCACCCTCAGCTGCCCGCTTCCGTCCTCGTGCGGGACGAGCCGGATGCGGCGGGCCTGCCAGGTCCACAGGTCGAGCAGTCCCTCGGCCGCGCGGGGCTTCCAGGCCGGGCCGTGCGGGCCACGAAGCCACTGCGGGACGCCGAGGACGGTGGGCGGGGTGACGGGCAGGTTCAGCAGGAGGGTCTCGTACAGGGTGCGCCCGGTGGGGACGATGACGCCGAGCTGACCGAGCGGACCGGTGGGATTACCGGTGGTCTTGCCCGCCTTGACCTGGTCGTCGCCGACGACGCCGGTCTTGATGGCCGCCGTGTCCCAGCAGTGGGCGTGGACGAGCCAGTGGGCGGCCTGGGCCGGTGTCAGGTCGAGCGGGTCTGCGTCGGTGCGGCTGGCGAACAGCGGGACGTTGTTGCCGCTCGCCGCGGTCGCCACGAGGGCGGCGGAGCCCTTGGTCTCGCCCTTGGCGGTGCGCAGCCCGGCGACCTGGCCGAACGGGTTCTTCGGGTCGAAGAGGTCGAACTGCGCGCGGTGCTCGTCGAGATAGGTCTCGAGGAGCTTGCGCTCGCCCTCCGTGAAACCGTGCTTCTGTGCGAGCCGTTCGCCCTTCTCGTCGAGGGTTCGGGGCGCTCCGGTGGCGTGGGCGACGACGGGCAGCAGGACCTGGCGCAGGACGGCCGGGAGCTGGGTGGAGAACTCGACGACGAGGCCCTCGAACTCGTGGGCCCGGGCCAGGACCTCGGCGATGCCCAGCCGAACAGGAGGCCCTCCGTCCATGGGCCGCGCCATCAGCCACGGTCCATCGACGAGGTTGTACCCAGGCACGTACTGATCTCCCAACTAGCCTTGTTTAGACTGTTGCTGGCTCATCGTGACACCGATCGGAGCCGAATGTGGGGCAAATGCTTGACTTGCTCGTCGGCCCCGCAGGTTCTGCGCGCGGGGATGGCCCGTGGCCGTGTTTGCACGCCCCCGGAGGAAACAAGTCGGCCCCGGCGTAGCGGGGTTGAGGTGGCGGGTCGGGACTTTCCCTGCCCGCCACCTCTCGCGGTCAGGCATAGTGGCGACCTCCGCTCACGACGAGGCCGAGCACGTCGTCGTAGCGGAGGTGGACGTCGTCGAGGGTCGCTTCGCCGCGCTCGTCCAGCTGGAGGGCGAGGCTGTACCGCAGCCAGGGATGGTCGCGCCAGCCCGGCAGCGGACCGAGAGCCTGCTCGGCGGCCGCGGTCAGACTGGCGGGGAGGCGCACCGTCCCCGAGAGCACGTCGTCGATCAGTTCGGCGGCGACTTCACCGTTCGGACCGAGCCTGCGGCCGGTCGTCGTGCGGAAGCCGTTCTCGGTGCGGCGCACCAGTACGACCTCCACGCTGCGTTCCCCGTCCCGCACCAGCGCCTCGAACTGCCCCTCGGCCAGCCTTCCGTGGGCACCGTAGTGCAGCCCGGCCAGGGTCGTCCCCCCGTGCTCCCCGGCCCGGGTCAGCAAGACCTGGGCGGCCGTCTCCCGTCGCCCGGCCTGCCGCTGCTCCCAGTCCTGCCGGGCACTCGCCTCGGCCTCGGCCCACGCCTCCGGGACGACCGGGCCGGTGCCGTACACGCGGGCCACCAGGTCGGGCACCCGACCGGGAATGCTCCAAGTGCCCTCGCCGCCCTTCGTCGCCCGCGCGACCTCGGCGGCCGTGCGCAGCAGGAGGTAGCGGCCGTAGATCCTCTCGGACGCACGGAGGATGTGCGGCGCTTCGCCGTCGTGGAGGTGCAGGCCGGTGACGACCACGGCGGGCTGGGCCAGCCGTGGGGGGCGTTTGACTCCGTCGTGGCGGTGGAGGCGTCCGATGCGCTGGAGGAGCAGGTCCATCGGCGCGAGGTCGGTGATCAGCAGATCGGCGTCGACGTCGAACGACTGCTCGGCGAGCTGGGTGGCGACGACGATCAGCCGCTCGGGGCGCTCGTGTCCTTCACGAGGTGGCCCCAGGAGCTTCAGCACCTCCTGTGTACGGTCCGCCCGATGGCCGGCGTGCAGGCGGCCGTGGAGGAGACGGACCTCGGATCCGTACTCCCTCCTGAGGGCGTCGACCGTGGCCTGGGCACGGGCGACGGTGTTGCGGATGACGAGGGCGCATCCGCCGTCGGCCAGTCGGTCCTTGAGACACTCGGCCACAGCCCTGTCGGCCGACTCCGCATCGGTCTGCCACGCTGCGGGGCCGGCGGGCATCGGCAGCTCGTCGAGCAGCTCGACCCGGACCTGGAGATCGCCTCGCCACGGCCCGGTGCTCTCGACCAGCAGCTCCGGCCGACCAGCCGGTCCGGGCCAGGCCGCCGTCACACTCGGATAGCCCTGCGGCTCGGGAAGCTCCAGCGCCACCGGCTCCTCCGCCGACTGCGTACCCGCCAGGTAGGCAGCGACCAGACGTCGCCGCTGCTCCGGCGGCAGGGTCGCCGACAGCAGCACCACCGGCACCCCGGCCTGCCCGAGCCACCACAGGCCCTCCAGCAGGAACTGCGACATGTAGACGTCGGCGGCGTGCACCTCGTCGAGGATCACGACCTTGCCCACGAGGCCGGCCATGCGCAGCATCACGTGCTTGGTGCGGGTCGCCGCGTACAGGAGCTGGTCGATCGTGCCGACCGCGAACGGGCTCAGCAGACCACGACGGCGCCCCAGGAACCACTCCGCGGGAGCCTTGCGCTCCCCGCCCTCGCAGCCGTCGAAGCAGTCGGTCGACATGCCGAACTCGTCCACGCCCACCGAGGAGTAGCGGGAATCGGCGTCCTGACCCCACTCCCCCGCGCCCTCCAGCAGGCCACGCCACTCCTTGTTGAACATCCGCTTGCCGTGCAGCAGCGCGACCTGGCCCTCCAGCCCCTCCCCGACCTCGCGCAACCACGTGCGCAACTGCGTGAACATCGGGTCGGCCGTCGCCTGGGTCGGCATGCCCAGGAACACCCCGTCCGCACCGTGGCGGGCCGCCATCAGCTCCGCCGCTGCCAGCGCCGCCTTCGTCTTCCCCTCCCCCATCGGCGCCTCGACGATGACCAGGCCCGGCCCGCCCGTCCGGCGCACCACATCGAGGACCAACTCCTGCGACGGCCTGGGCCCGTGGTCGAACCGGTCCCGGAACGCCTCCGGGCCAGCAACGGCCAACTGCCCCCAGCCGCCGCGCAACCCGAGCTCGGACCAGGCGGCGGTGGCCCGCTGCCGTGCCCCCGGCATCGTCACCTTCGCCAGATCGGGCTCGCCCTTGAAGTGCGTCTCGTCGCTGGCGATCCAGTCCGCCATCACCACAAAGCCGGACAGCTGGAGCTGCACCGCCCGGCTCGGCACCAGTGCGGGCTCCACCCCGGCGAGCGGAGAACCGCCCTCGTAGCCGAGTTCCCGGGAGAACACCTCCACCAGCGCTGACTGTGCCGACTTCCAGGACCTGCCCTTCCCCTGGAGGTCCTCCTTCCTCGGGGCCAACTGCCCCACCGTGGGGAACAATCCGTGGTGGCCGGCGACCAGCGGCCACACCCAGTCGATCTGCTCCCGCGCCCAACCCGCCCTCTCAAGCAGCAGCCGCAGCAGTCGGCCGCCCGCCTTGTCGTGCCGCCAAGTCGTATTTTTCACGGCGTACTTGTCCCAGGAAAGCCCCGCCCTGCGGACGGCCGCCTCGCCCGCCGCATCGATCCGCTGGAACGCCGGCGTCGCCTTGCCGAGGTCGTGAATGCCGCACAGCCACGAGAACAGCCGCCTCCCCTTGCCGGGACCTCCCGCCACGGCATCGAGCTGCCGCCGCGTCACCTGGGGCAGGTAGTGGTCCCAGACGACCTCCGCCACGGCGGCGGTGTCCAGCATGTGCGACAGCAGAAGGTTGACCGTCCCCCCGGCCTTCCCGGCGGACTTGCCCCACAGCGCGCCCAACCAGGCCCTGACATCGACCGGATACCAGCGCCAGCGATCCACGACCACCGTGTCCACCTCCACGTACGAGTACGCTGCGGAGCGTAGGACACGCCACTGACAACACGTCTCGGAGCGAAGGAAGATGAAGGCAGTACATCAGCTTCGCTCCGATCGAACCGAATCAACCAGCGCCCCGTGACACCGAACGTCGCAGGTCAGCAAGTGTCGGCCCCGCGCTCGCGGGGGTTGCTCGGCGCTCGTCTTCGGCGGCGCCGGCATGCTCAAGTCGGCCCCGCGCTCGCGGGGGTTGCTCTCTGGACCCGTTCAAGGACGGCTCCATGGTCCAGTCGGCCCCGCGCTCGCGGGGGTTGCTCCTGGTTGTTCCTTGCTCAACTGGTCGGCCCCGCAGTCGCGGGGATTGCTCCTGGCGAAGTGGCGGAACGCCCCCGGTAGAGGTCCGCCCCGCGCTTGCGGGGGTTGCTCCGTCGACCCGCCCGGCCACCCCTCGTATGGGGCGTCGGCCCCGCGCGCTCGCGGGGGTTGCTCTCCGGGAGGCCGCCCGTCGGTGGAGCGGCCCGCTCGGACCGGCTTCCGGCTCTACCGCCGGGCCTTCTGTCGCCATTCTGACCTGCCCACCTCAAAACGAGGCCACCAAAGCTCTAGATGGCAATGATTATCAGCGCTAATCTAACCCCGCCGCTCGCACCACAGCCGAGTCGGCGCCGTCCTTCGCCGTCGCTACCCTGCTCCGGCGCGGGTGCGGCAACGTGAACTTCTGCCGAGGGCAGCAGCCAAGGGGCGGGACCATGGGCGAACAGACCCACGCAGCCGCAGTACTCACCAGATCCCCGGACGGACCGCCCGGGGCCGGTGTGCCGTCGGGGCCGGGCGCACGGCGCAGCCCGGGCGTCGCGCTCGTGGTGGCCGCCGGGGTGGCGGCGGTGCTGCTCGGGACCGGGTTCTTCGGGTGGTCGCACACGCCCGCGCTGGCCACCTGGCGCACCGTGCTGATGGCCATCGTCGTGCAGGGCGTGCCGTTCCTGCTGCTGGGCACCGTGGTGTCGGCGGCGATCGGTGCGTTCGTGCCGTCCGACCTGTTCGGGCGGCTGCTGCCGCGCCGGCAGGCGCTGGCCGTGCCGGTCGCGGCGGCGGCGGGGGCGGTGCTGCCGGGCTGCGAGTGCGCCTCGGTGCCGGTCGCGGGCAGTCTGATGCGGCGCGGCGTCGCCCCGGCGGCGGCGCTGGCCTTCCTGCTCGCCGCCCCCGCGATCAATCCGGTCGTCCTGGTCTCCACCGCGGTCGCCTTCCCCGGCAGGCCCGAGATGGTGCTCGCCCGGCTGATCGCCTCGCTGCTCACCTCGGTGGCCATGGGCTGGCTCTGGATGAGGCTCGGCAAGGAGGAGTGGCTCCGCCTGCCGAAGGCTCCGGACGGTCTCGCCGACGACGCCGGCCCGTGGGAGCGGTTCGGCCGCGGCCTGCAGCACGACTTCCTGCACGCCGGCGGCTTCCTGGTGGTCGGCGCCATGGCGGCCGCCACGTTCAATGTCCTCGTACCGCCGTCGGTGCTCCAACTCTTCGTCGACACACCCTGGTTGCAGGTGCTCGCGCTCGGCGTGCTCGCGGTGCTGCTGGCGGTCTGCTCGGAGGCGGACGCCTTCGTCGCCGCGTCGCTGACCGGCTTCTCCCCGACCGCCCGGCTCGCCTTCCTGGTGGTCGGCCCGATGGTCGACCTCAAGCTGATCGCCCTGCAGTCCGGAGCCTTCGGCCGCTCCTTCGCCGCGCGCTTCCCGGCCGTCACCTTCCTGATCGCCGTCCTGGCCAGCATCGCCGTCGGAGGAGTCCTGCTGTGAGCCGTGTCCGAGCCCTCGCCCCGTCGCTGCTGGTCGCGCTGCTGGGCTGCGCCCTGCTGCGCATCACCCTCGGCAGCGACCTCTACCTCCAGTACGTCAAGGAGGGGCTGCACGTACCGCTGATCGTCTCCGGCCTCCTGCTGGTCCTGCTGGGCGTCGGCAACGCCGTGCGCCGGCTGCTGCCGCAGCGCGAGCCGGTGCTCGCCTTCAGCCGCGCGGAGGACGGCAGCGCGCAGTGGCACCGGCGCGCCGACCCCTCGGGTCAGGACCACCACGAGCACGAGAACGGGCAGGACCACGGACACGGCCACGGCCACGAGCACGGCGCCGCGCCCCGCGTCGCCGGGCTGCTCGCCGTCCCGGCCCTCGCCCTGCTGTTCTTCGCGCCGCCCGCCCTCGGCGCGTACACCGCCCAGCGCGAGGGCACGGCGGCCACCGTCGAGCAGGTCTCGTACACGGGGCTGACGGCGGACGAGCCGACCACCGCGATGTCGATGACCGAGTTCGTCGGCCGCAGTCACGACACCAACCGCAGCCTGGAGGGCCGCAAGGTCCGCCTCCTGGGCTTCGCCGCACCCGCCTCCGCGCCGGGCGCCACGCCCGGCGGCTGGTACCTCAACCGGCTGCTCGTCAGCTGCTGCGCCGCCGACGCCCGCCGGCTGCGCGTGCAGGTCCAGGGCACGGAGCCCGCGCCGGCCACCGACACCTGGGTCGAGGTGACCGGGGTGTGGCGGCCGGTCCCCGGCGCGCCGGCCACGGCGGCGCCCGTGCTCGACGTCCTGGAGGTCAGGGCCGTGCCCAAGCCGCGGAACCCCTACCGCGACGCGCCGCCCGAGAGCGACGGTGCGTGAGGGTGCATGAGGGCGCGTGAGGGTGCGCAGGGCGGTTCCCCGGAGCAGGGCGTCTATTCTCGACGGACACCCCCCTCCTACCGACAAGGACCGGCTCCGTGCCCAGCACCCCCTTCGTGTTCTCCGTCCGCACGGGCGAGCGCGCCGGCCAGGACAGCCGCCCGAGCGAGGACCGCGTGTTCGTCACGCCCGCCGGTGACGCCGTGGTGGTCCTGGACGGGGTCTCCACGCTCTCCGACGAGCGGCCGCGCGGCGGCTGGTACGCGGACACCCTCGGCGCGCTGCTGGTCGACGGCCTCACGGCGGCCCCGCGGGCGGAGCTGACCGAGGTCCTGCACGACGCCCTCGCGGCGGTCACCCACGCGTACGGGCTGGTGCCGGGCGCCTCACCGGCGGCGACGGTGTCGATCGTGCGCCTGCGCGGCCGGGTCGTCGAGGCCGCGGTCCTCGGCGACAGCCCGGTCGCGGTGGTCGGCCGTGACGGAACGGCCCGGGTGTTCACCGATCCGCGGCTCGCGACGCTGGTCGAGTCCCGTCCGCAGGCCGCCGAGTACCGCCGCCGCCTGGCCGGTGGCAGCGGTTTCGACGAGCGGCACCGGGAGCTGCTGCGCGAGCTCCGGGACGCGCAGATGGGCTGGATCAACCGGCCGGGCGGCTACTGGGTGGCCGAGGCGGTGCCGGAGGCCGGCCGTCGGGCGCTCACCGCCTCCTGGCCGCTCGACGAGGTCGCCCAGGTCCTCGCCGCCACCGACGGCGTCTCGGCCGCGGTGGACGACTACCGCCTGCACTCCTGGGAGGAGCTGGCCGCCGCCTGCCGGGCGGACCACCCGCAGGCCGTGGTCGACGGCGTCCACCGGGCCGAGGAGCGGGACCCGGACGGCCGGACGTGGCCCCGCAACAAGCCGCACGACGACAAGGCCCTCGCGGAGATCGCCGTCCACCCGGTCGGTGCCGGGTCGTGACGGGCTGATCCGGGCGGTCGGGGCCGGACGGCAGAGCGCGCCGGCGGGAATCGTGCTGCCCGTCCGGCCGCTCATGGAGGGCCCTTTCACCGTCGGTCGGTTGTCGGGCATCAGCCAGGAGCGGTGGCGTCCGCCATGCCGCCGAGGTCCGTGCGAGGGCATCGGAGCGTGCCCCATCGGGCAGTGTCCGGGTGTCGCCGCCCGCTCGCCGAAAGCACTCCGTTGACACTGAAGTTGGTCTAGTCCACCTTGGTGGAGCGAGGCCGCCGGCAGGGAGGCCGCATGCGCGGCGGGGGACGCCGGCGTGGAGGTCCGCCCGGGACGCCGGGACGCCGCGGTGGCGGCGCCGTACGCCGACCGCGCGCCGTCCCGCGACCCAACCGACCGCCGCCGCACCGAATCTGACGATCAGACGGAGAGTTCCACAGATGCAACGAGTCTGCCTCGCCCTGCCCACCATGCGTTCCTGCCCCGGTACCATCGTGGACCTCGCCGAGGAGGCGGCCTACGCCGTCGCGACCTTCGGGGTCGAGGTGCACCTCCTCGTCCTCGACACCACCGACGACGCCGAGTTCGCGAAGAACGCGGACGCCGTCGCCGCACTGGCCCCCACGCCCGGGGTGTTCGTCCACCACCTCGGCAACACGGAGCAGCGGGAGTTCTTCCGCGCGGTGGCCGAGCGCTCCGGTGGCACCGCCGACCCCGAGCTGCTGCTCGACCTGATGCTCCCGCCGGCCGTCGCGTACGGCTCCTGCGTCAACCGGCTCTTCCTCGCCGCGGCCGCCCTGGGCTGCACCTCGACGCACCTGCGCAACGACGACGCGGACTTCCAGGTCGTCGACGGCGAGAAGGTCTTCCCGATCCACCACGAGCTGCTCTCGATCGGCCGGCCGGCCGGCGAGGCGGCGGCCGTCGTGACCCGCTCCGAGCTCGACCCGGCCGACGCCGACCTGCCGGTGATGCTGGTCAGCGGCTCCTTCCTCGGCGAACTCAACGTGGACATCGGCGAGATCCTCGAACTCGACCCGGCCGTCTACCGCGACCTGGTGCGCCTGTGGACCCCGCCGGTGTGGTCGGACGAGGACCGGGACGCGATGGTGGACCTCTCCTTCAAGGGCGTCGGCGCCGAGCCGTTCGACGGGGACGAGTCCGTCCTGGGCGTGCCCGACATCTGGAACGTCTACATGTGCAACATCGCCCTGGACCACCGGGCCTACGAGGTGCTGCCGCTGCTGCCCTCGATCGAGACCATCGGCTGCGACTACGCCCTGCTGCACGCGCTGGTGCACTCCAAGTCGCCCGGCGTGGTCCATAACCGCCACATCGTCAACTACTACACGCCGGAGCGCCGCACCGGCGCCGGCTTCGTCTCGTACCAGATGCGGTTCGTCAAGTTCCTGCTCTCGATGCTGTACCTGTACCCGGTCTACGGCGGGATGATCGACCACGGCCGCGGGCTGCTGGACGAGCGGTACGGGCTGAGGGTCGAGCCGATCCTCGACCTGGTGCGCGGCAGCGTCGACTGGGACCGGGCCGGGAACGAGCACTGCCTGGACGTCCTGGACCGCTCCTACCGCAAGCTCGGCGGCAAGTACACCGAACTCGCGGACGTGGTGGCCGGGAAGCGGCAGCAGCTGATGGACGAGGCGCAGGAGGACGCCGAGCGCTGGGCGGTGCTGGTGGAGTCCTGGGCCGGGATGGTGGCCGCCGCCCGCGCCGAGGGCCTGCGCCCCGGCCTGGACGGGGCCGCCGGGTGAGCGAGGACTTCCTGATCCGGCAGCTCGCCGACGCGGACTGGGACGCCGTGGTCGCGCTGGAGCACGACGCCTACGCGGCCGACGGCCTGTCGGAGGGCCGGGAGGCGCTGCAGTCCCGCGCCGTCGCCTCGCCGGAGACCTGCTTCGTGCTGGAGCAGAGCGGCACGGTCCGCGGCTACCTGCTGAGCCTGCCGTACCCGCCGCTGCGCTGTCCGGACCTCGCCCGGGCGGAGGACACCGCGTTCGAGTCGGACAACCTGCACGTGCACGACCTGGTGATCGCCGAGGACCTGCGCGGCCGGGAGGTCGCGCTGGGGTTCATGCGACACTTCCGGTCGCGGGCCGAGGAGTTGGGCTTCGAGCAGATCTCGATGGTCGCGGTGCGCGGGGCGGACATCCTGCTGCGGATCATCGGCTACCGCTCGCACCGGGAGGTGGCCGTGCCCGCGTCCTACGGGCGGCGCGCGGTCTACATGTCGATGCCGGTGCACTGACTCCGCGGGGCGCCCCGGGGCAGCCCCGGCCCGGCGGGTGATCTCCCCGCCGGGCCGGGGCCGTCCTGTACGCCGGGGCCGCCCTGCACGCCGGGGCCGTCCTGTACGCCGGGCCCCCGGTTCCCCCGACCCGGGAACCCGCCCGGCAACCCGCCCGGCAACCCGCCCGGGAACCGGCCCGGGAACCTGTCCCGGCCAACACCGGCCGCCCACCCCACCGATTCCGTTCGGCGTTCTATGATGATCCGTTGTCAGGGGCCCGTCAGGGTCATGGACCGGGAGTCACGACGGGGGACGTGTCTCCGCGGGCCGGGTCGCGCCCTGCCGTCGCCGCTCCCCCGGACGACCACTCACCGGAGGCGATCGTGCTGGGGGACTTCGGAACACTGCTTCGGCAGTACCGGTACTCGACCGGGTGGACGCAGGAGGACCTCGCGGAACGGTCGGGCCTCTCGACCCACGCGATCAGCGTGCTGGAGTCCGGACGCCGACGGCCCCGGCTGTCGTCGGTGGCGCGGCTGGCCACCGCCCTCGGGCTGGAGCCGGCCGACCGCGACCGGCTGCTCGGCGCGGCCCGCGGGGAGTCGGAGCCGCAGCCCGCCGGGGAACGGCCGGCCGACCACGTGGTGCCCCGGCTGCTGCCCTACGCCGTCCCGGACTTCACCGGACGCCGCGGCGAGGTGGACCGGCTGCTGGCCCTGGCCGCCGGACCGGGCGGTCCGCGGGCGCGTCCGCTGGTGATCTCGGCCATCGACGGCATGGCCGGGGTCGGCAAGACCGCCCTGGCCGTCCATGTCGGACACGCCCTCGCCGACCGGTTCCCCGACGGGCAGCTCTTCGTGGACCTGCGCGGCGCCACCCCGGGCCAGCGGCCGCTCGACCCGGGCGCGGCGCTGGCCGCCCTGCTCCGGGCGGTCGGTGTCAATGAGAACGCGCTGCCCCCGGACACCGAGGAGCGCGCCCGGCTCTGGCGCAGCCGGGCGGCGGACCAGCGGTACCTGCTGGTGCTGGACAACGCCGTCGACGCGGCGCAGGTCCGCCCGTTGATCCCCGGCGGCCCGCACTGCCTGGTCCTGGTGACGTCCCGGCGGCGCCTGCCCGGACTGGACGGGGCGGTCGGCGTGCCGCTGGACGTGCTGGGCCACGACGAGGCCGTGGAGCTGTTCACCCGGGTCGCCGGACCGGACCGGGTCGCGGGCCACGACGCCACCGTGGAGGAGATCGTCACCCGCTGCGGCAGGCTGCCGCTCGCGCTGCGGATCGCCGCCGCCCGGCTGGCCCACCATCCCGCCTGGACGCCGGTCGAGCTGCTGGAGCGGATCCGGCGTCCGCAGAAGCTGCTGACCGAGCTGTCCAACCAGGACCAGAGCGTCGCGGCGGCCTTCGTCGAGTCCTACCGCTCCCTCACCCCGGCGCAGCGGGGCGCGTTCCGGCTGGCGGCGCTGCATCCCGGGGAGGACGTCACGCCGCACGCCCTCGCCGCCCTCGTCGATGCGCCGTTGGACGACACGGAGGAGCTGCTGGAGTCGCTGCACAACCACCACCTGCTGGTCGAGCACGCGGCGTTCCGGTACACCTTCCACGACCTGCTGCGCGCCTTCGCCGGTGAGCTGCTCGCGCGCGAGGCGGCCACGCCGGTCCGGCGGTCCGCGCTGGTCCGGCTGTTCGACCACTACCGGCACACCGCCGCCTCGGCGATGGACGTGCTCGTCCCGCTGGAGCGGCACCACCGGCCGCGGCCGCCCGCCCCCGGCGGCGCCGGCGGCGGCACGCCGCTGGTGTTCGCCGACCCGGCGGACGCGACGCGGTGGCTGACCCGGGAGCACGCCAATCTGCTGGCGCTCACCCGCCACGCCGCCGAGGCCGACCTGCCGGAGTACGCCGCGGACCTGCCGGCGATCCTCTGGCGCCACCTCAAGCGCCATCTGCCCGCGCAGGAGGCCCTCGGGCTGGGGCTCGGCGCGCTCCGGGCCACCCGGCAGCTCGGCAGTCCGGCCCGGGAGGCGGCCGCGCTGCGGCACCTCGGGCTGGTCCAGTACCAGCTGGGCGACTTCCCGCAGGCACTCGACCTGCTCCACCGGGCGCTGGAACTCCAGCGGCGCACCGGCAACCGCAACGGCGAGGCCCACGTCCTGGCCAACCTCGGCCTCACGCTCACCCGGACGGGGCGGCTGGAGGAGGCCCTCGACCACCACCTGGAGGCGCTGCGGCTCGCCCGGGAACTCCCCGAGCCGGCGGTGGAGTCGATCGCGCTGACCAATCTGGGTCCGACGCTGACCAGGCTCGGGCGGATGCGGGAGGCGCTGGACCACCACCGGGAGGCGCTGGAGTTCCACCGGCGCGGCGGCAACCGCCTCGGTCAGGCGATCGCGCTCAACCAGTTCGGCGAGCACCAGCAGAGGCTGAACCGCCACCCGGAGGCCCTCGACCTGTTCCAGGAGGCCCTGGAGCTGCACCGCGGCCTCGACGACACCTTCGGCCAGGCCGAGTCGCACACCCTGCTCGGTGACGCCCTGCTGGCCATGGACGCCCCGGAGAGTGCCCTGCGCCACTACCGGGCCGCGCTCGAGTTCCTGCCGCACACCGGGGAGCGCTACAACCTGGGCCGGATCCACGTCGGGCTGGCCCGTGCGCACCTGC
Organism: Kitasatospora sp. NPDC089913; assembly: GCF_044748625.1. Taxonomy (NCBI): domain Bacteria; kingdom Bacillati; phylum Actinomycetota; class Actinomycetes; order Kitasatosporales; family Streptomycetaceae; genus Kitasatospora; species Kitasatospora sp. NPDC089913. The sequence goes on from NZ_JBIVGI010000002.1 coordinate 279,674, forward strand.
GCCTGGGCGAACCGGAGGCTGCGCGGAGGCACGCCGGGCAGGCCGTCGGGATCCACTCCGCCCTGGGCGTCCCGGAGGCGGAGGAGGCCCGGGCCCTGCTCGAATCGCTGACCGACCCGCCGCTCGACCCGCCGCTGCCGGAGTGACGCGGACGGCGCTCCGGCTCCCGTCCGCACGGCCGCACCCGGCCGCACCCGGCCGGCGGTCGACCGGCGGTCGGCGGCCGGCGGTCGGCGGTCGGCCGGGTGCCGCTCAGGCCGGGTAGTGGACGGAGCCGAGCGGCGGGCAGGGGACGAGGACGGTCGAGACGCCGGGGCGTTCGGTGAAGGCGCGGGCCTGCGCGGCGTGGTGGCGGCGGGTGTCGAGGTCGTCCGCGTGCCGGGCGTCGTACCCGGCGCGGATCGGGTCCCAGGTGCCGTCGATCAGGTCGAGCGCGGTGTTGCCCGCGCTGCGGCCGAACTCCGCCTTCACGGCGGACCGCTGGAGCGCGCCCTGGACCACGGCGAGGTGGAGGCGGGTGATCAGGACGCCGGGGGTGTTCGGCTCGCGGGTGGGCAGCGGGGCCTGCGGGAGCGGGGACACCCCGGTGTCGAGGCGGCCGATGTTGTCGACGGTCGCGGTGCGGGCGTCGCTCACCGCGATCCGCATCTCCCGGTGCAGCCAGAAGAACTCGTCCAGGTCCGCCCGGGTGACGCGCATCCGCCCGTAGGCGGCCCGGAAGCGGGGGTCCCGGTGCAGCGGGAGCACGGTGGGGACGTGGAGGGCCACGCAGTCGTTGTAGCCGCTGTCCACGGCGGCGTCGAGATGGCGCAGGCCGAGGTCCACCTGCCCCTGGGCGACGGCCAGGTCGGACAGGTCGGCGTGGGCCGCGGCGGCGAGCCACGCGCCGTCGGGGCCGAGGACGGCGGCGCGCGCGACGACGTCGTGGAGGCCCGCCACCACGTCGACGCCGCTGTTGGTCAGGTGCCCGAACAGCAGGTCGCACAGGCGGGAAGTCAGCGAGTCGACGGTGGTGACCACGGCGCTCCTCGGCGGTGGACGGTGCGGATGCTGCTCCTCCCCTCCTGCTGCACCCCTGCTGCTCCCCGCTCCCGCGGGGAGGAGAGCGGCTCAGGTCCGGCGGCGGAGGCCGATGAGGGCGGCGCCGGCGACGCAGGCGAGGGCGGCGGTGAGGTAGGCGAGGTGGTAGCCGGCGAGGTGGTCGTCGCGGGTGCCGGCGACCAGGACCAGGACGGCCACACCGGCGCTCGCGCCGATCTGCTGGGTGACGACGTTGACCGCGCCGGCGACGGCGTGCTGTTCGCCGGGGACGCCGGAGAGGGCGGCGGAGGTCATCGAGGGAAAGTTGAGGCCCTGTCCGATGCCGCTGAGCACCAGGCCCGGCAGGACGTGCAGGGCGTAGTTCCCGTCGAGCGGGGTGGTCACCCACAGGCCGGTGCCGACGCCGATCAGGACGAGGCCGACCGCCATCAGGGTGCTCGGGGTCCAGCGGGCGAGCAGGCGGCCGGTGGCGAAGTTGGCGGTGAGGAAGACGGCCGCCGACATGGGCACCAGGGCGAGTCCGGACTCGAAGGGCGAGTAGTCCAGCATGCCCTGGAGGTAGAGCGGCGCGAAGAACAGCATCCCGACCGAGCCCATGTACTGGAGGAAGGCCGCGAGGCTGGCCGACCGGACCGGGGCCAGCCGGAAGAGGCCGAGCGGGAGGGCCGGGTCGGTGGTGCGGCTCTCCCGGAGGACGAACAGCGCCAGCGCGACCGCGGCGGCGGCGAGCAGGAACCAGACCGCGGCGCCGTCGCTGCTGACGCCGACGACCAGCAGGGTGAGGCCGAGGGTGCCGGTGATCGCGCCGGGCAGGTCGAGGCGGCCGCTGTGCCCCGGGCTGTCGGGCAGCCCGGCCCGGGTCGCGGCCAGCACGGCGAGGCCGAGGAGGACCGAGAACCACAGCACCGAACGCCAGCCCCAGAACTGGGTCAGCACGCCGCCGAGCATCACCCCGCCGCTGAAGCTCGCGGCGCCGACGGCCGCGTAGACGCTGAAGGCCCGGTTGCGGGCCGGCCCGGCCGGGAAGGTCTGGGTGAGCAGGGCCAGGGCGGCCGGTCCCGACAGCGCGGCGCCGATGCCCTGGACGGCCCGCGCGCCCAGCAGGACGCCGGTGCTCGGCGCGGCCGCCCCGACCAGCGCGGACACCGTGAACAGGGCGACGCCGGCCTCGAACACCCGGCGCCGGCCCAGCACATCGGCAAGTCGGCCGCCGATGAGCAGGAAGCCGGCGAAGGTGACGGCGTAGGCGGTCATCACCCACTGGAGTGTGGTGTCGGCCAGATCGAACCGCTCCCCCACCGACGGGAGGGCGGCGTTGAGCACTCCGAGGCCGCTCACGTCCAGGGCGAGCGCGCCGGCCAGCACGCCGAGCGCGAGGCCGGGCCGGACCACCGGTTCGACGGCGATGTCGGTCATGCGGGCCTCCCGCCGGCGTCGTGGCGGGCGGCCGTCCGGGCGGGGCCGCGCTGCACCGAGGACTGCGGGAAACGCCCTGGCCAGACGCCGTGAACGTGGTCGGACGGTACGTCGAAGGTCTCAACTGCCATGGGGCCAGCTTGCATTGCCCGATCAACGGCTGTCCAGCCCACTTGTACACGGATGGTACCCGAGCGTAACGCCCGGCTCCAGGAGATCGAATCGGACACTTTGTCGATCAAATCTCGCCACCACGACGACGGACACGCGTTGTACGCAATCCTGTAGCCGGTGCACTCCTCGCGTCTCACGGCGGACGAGGAGACCGTCGGCCCGTCGTAGGCCGCTGATGTGCGATCCATCGAGCAATCTCGCAAACGCCTCGGATGCCCGGGCTGCGCGGCCCGGCCGCGCGCTCCGGCGCTTTCGGGCCGTTCTTCTTGCCACGGGAGGAGCAGCGTTGCCCGGTCACGGAGTCATCCATGTCATGCCCATGATGATCTTACGGGCCGCCGGCCGCTCCTTGCCCCGCCGGCGCTGACGCTCCGCCCGGCCGCAGTACGCCGGCCGCCCCCGCCACCCCCACCCCGCCCTGCCGAGGGAGTCGCCATGCCTCAAGAGCGCGCAGCGCGAGACCTGTCCAGCGTCACCGATTTCCTGCTTTCCCGGTTCGCCGAGCTGCTGAACGTGCCCGCGCACACCGTCGACCGCCGTGCCCCGATGCACCGGTACGGTCTGGAGTCCGCGCAGTCGGTGGTCCTCGCCGCCGCGCTCTCCGAGTTCCTCGGCCGGCGCGTCCCGGCCACCATGATGTGGCAGTACCCGACCGTCGACGGACTGGCCCGCGCGCTGGTCGAGGGCCCGCAGGAGGCCGGGGCCGCCGCCGCGCCCGCCCCCGGCCGACGGGCCGCGCCGAACGAGCCGGTCGCCGTCGTCGGCATCGGCTGCCGCTTCCCCGGCGGCGCCGACCCGGCCGGGTTCTGGCAGCTGCTGGTGGAGGGCGGCGACGCCGTCGGACCGGTGCCGGCCGCGCGCCGGGCCCTGCTGAACGACCGGGTGCGCTGGGGCGGGTTCATCGACGACATCGACCGGTTCGATCCGCTGTTCTTCGGCATCTCGCCCCGCGAGGCCGTCCAGATGGACCCGCAGCAGCGGCTGGTCCTGGAGCTGTGCTGGGAGGCGCTGGAGGACGCGGGGATCGCGCCGCACAGCCTGGTCGGCAGCGACACCGGCGTGTTCATGGCCTCCTGCTGGGGCGACTACGCCGCACTGGCGCACTACCGCGGCCCCGATGCCCAGATCACCCCGCACACCGCGACCGGCATGCACGACGGCATCATCGCCAACCGGGTGTCCTACATCCTCGGCCTCCAGGGCCCGAGCATGGCCATCGACGCCGCCTGCGCCGGCTCGCTGGTCTCGGTGCACGTGGGCTGCCAGTCGATCCAACTGGGCGAGAGCGACCTGGTGCTGGCCGGCGGCGTGAACCTGAGCTTCGTCTCCGACTACTACACCGCCATGGACGCGATGGGGGCGCTCGCCCCGGACGGCCGCTGCAAGTCCTTCGACGCGCGCGCCAACGGCTACGTCCGCGGCGAGGGCGCCGGGGTCGTGGTGCTGGCCCCGCTGAGCGTGGCGCTGGAGCGCGAACTCCCGGTGTACTGCCTGATCAAGGGCAGTTCCTCCAACAACGACGGTCTGAGCAACGGCATGACCGCACCGAACCCGCAGGCGCAGGAGAAGATGCTCCGCACCGCGTACCGGCGGGCCGGCATCGACCCGCACCTCGTGGACTACATCGAGGCGCACGGCTCGGCGACGCCGCTCGGCGACCCGATCGAGGCCAACGCCATCGGCGCCGTCCTGGGCGGCGCCGACCGCGCGCAGCCGCTCCGGCTCGGCTCGGTGAAGTCCAACGTCGGGCACCTGGAGGCGGCGGCCGGCATCGTCGGCCTGGTCAAGCTGGCGATGTCGATGCGCAACGGGGTGCTGCCCCCGAGCCTGCACTACAGCGCGCCGAACCCGCAGATCCTGTTCGACGAGTACAACCTCACCGTCCAGGACCGGCTGACGCCCTGGCCGCGGTACTCCGACGCCCGCCGGGGCGGTGTCAGCTCGTTCGGTTTCGGTGGCGCGATCTGCCACGTCGCGGTCGAGGAACTGCCGCGCCCCGAAGCCTCGTTGCTGCTGCTGGCCGCGGATTCCCGGGAGGAGCTGGCCGAGCGGGCGCACGCCCTGCGGGACGGGACCGACCTGCGCGAGCTCTGCCGCCGCGCCCCGGGCGAGGGCCCGTTCCGGCTCGCGGCGGCCGCCCGCGACATGTCCGAACTCCGCTCCCAGCTGGACGCCTTCGCGAACGACGCGCCCGCCGCCGGGCTGAGTGCCGGGGAAGCGGCCGGGCGGCGGCCGCGGGTGGCGTTCCTGTTCTCCGGGAACGGCTCGCAGTGGGTCGGCATGGGCCGCCAACTCCTGGCCGGAATGCCGGTGTTCCGGCGGTCGATGATGCGCTCCGACCGCCGAATGCGGGAGCTGGTCGGCCTCTCCCCGGTGGAGCATCTGCTCTCCGCCGACGGCCGGCTGGACGACATGGACGTCTTCCAGCCGCTGCTGTTCTCGCTCCAGGTCGCACTGGCCGAGACCTGGCGCTCGCTGGGCGTGGAGCCGGACGTCGTGCTCGGCCAGAGCGTCGGCGAGTTCGCCGCCTCGTACGTCGCCGGCGCCCTGGACTACGACGACGCCTCCCTGCTGGCCGCCCACCACGGGCGGCTGCTCCAGCAGCTGGCGGTGGGCCGGGGCGAGGGCATCGTGGTGATGGCGCCGGCCGACGAGGTGCGGCCCTACCTGACCGGCGGACTCACCCTCTCCGGGCAGAACGGCCTCAACTCCACCCTGGTGACCGGCACTCCGCAGGAGATCGACGAACTCGTCCGGCGGCTCACCGAGGCCGACGTCACCAACCACCGGGTGCGGATGGGGCACGCCCCGCACTCGCCGCTGGTCGACCACGTCCTGGACCCGCTGAAGGCGGAACTCGCCGGCATCCGGCCCCGCACCGCCCGGATCCCGATGATCTCGACGGTCACCGGCGAGCACGTCGACGGGGCGGAGCTCGGACCGGAGTACTGGGCGGCCAACCTCCGCCAGGAGATCCTGGTGGTGGACGCGCTGCTGGAGCTGCGCGAGCACCGGGTCGACGCGGTGGTCGAACTCGGCCCGCACCCCCTGCTGCTGAAGTCGGCGTCCGAGATCCTGCCCGCGACCACGCTGCCCTCGATGCGCCGGGGTGCCGACGAGGCCGCCACCCTGCTCGGCTCGCTCGGCGCCCTGTTCACCGCCGGACTCCCGGTCGCGGCCCACCCGTTCCTCGCCGGTGACCGCGGGCGGCACGTCGCGCCCGGCCGGGGCGGGGCCGGGTCCACCGGCACGGCCCCGGCGGACGGCGACCCGTACCTCGTCACCGTCTCCGCCAGGACGGCCGGCGCGCTGACCGACACCTGCCGCGAACTCTCCAGCCACGTCGAGCGGAACACCGCCCTGCGGGTCTCCGACCTCGCCTACACCCTGGCCGCCCGGCGCAGCCACCACAACCACCGGATCGCGCTGCTCGCCCGCTCCCGCCAGGACGTCCTGGACGGACTCGCCCGGGTCGCCGCCGGACAGCCGCACCCCGGGCTCGTCACCGGCACCGTGTCCGGCGGCGCCGACCGCCGGGTGGCGCTGGTGTTCTCCGGCGGGGGCACCCAGTGGGTCGGCATGGGCCGCGAACTGCTGCGCTCCCACGCCGGGTTCCGCACCTGGATGCGGGCCTGCGACGACGCCGTGCGCGCGGCCGGCGGCGCCTCGGTGCTCGACCTGCTGGCCGCCCCGGCCGAGTCGGCCAGGTACGAGGAGATGGACTTCCAGCAGCCGGTGCTGTTCGCCCTCCAGGTCTCACTGGCGCAGGTCTGGCTCGGGCTCGGCATCCGGCCGGCGGCCGTGGTCGGGCACAGCCTGGGCGAGGTCGCCGCCGCCTGCGTCTCCGGCGCGCTGTCGCTGGAGGACGCCGCCCGGGTGGTGGTCGCCCGCTCCCACCTGCTGGAGCGCGAGGCCGCCGCCGGAGCGATGATCTCGGTCGACCTGCCGGAGGCGGAACTGCTGCCCCGGCTCGCACCGTACGCCGCGCACGCGGCGATCGCCGTGGTCAACAGCCCCACCAGCGCGGCGGTCTCCGGCTCGCCCGGGGCCGTGGACGCGCTGGAGGCGGAGCTGAAGCGGGACGGCGTCTCGGTGCGCCGGATCCGGGTCGAACGGCCGGTGCACAGCCCCGGCATGGACCCGCTGATCGCGCCGCTGCGGGCCCGCATCGACGGCATCACCCCGCTGACCCCCCAACTCGACTTCCACTCGACGGCCCTGGCGGGCGCGGTGAACCCGGTCGCCGACGTCGACTACTGGGTCCACAACCTGCGCAACCAGGTCCGGTTCGCCGAGACGATCGGCGCTCTGGTCGACCGGGGGATCGGCACCTTCGTCGAGATCGGACCGCACGAGACGCTGCGCGGCGCGGTCGAGGAGATCGCGCTGACCCGGGGCGCCCGGGTGCACGCGGTCAACTCCCTGCGGCGCGAGGAGAGCGACCTCCGCTGCCTGCTGGACGCCGTCGCCTCACTGTACGTCCGGGGTGTCCCGCTGACCTTCGACCCGCTGTTCGCCGACGACGTCGAGGTGGTGGAGACGCCGCTCGTCCAGTGGCAGAAGGACCGGTACTGGATCGACACCGAGGCCCACCTCGCGCCCGCGTCGCTCCCGGGCGTCGGCCCGTCCTCGACGGTGGGCGCGAGCACGAGCACGAACGCCGCGCTGAACGCCGCCCCGAACGCCGTTCCGAACGCCACCCGGAGCGCGGCGGAGGCCGGGACGGCGGCACCGGCCGCGGCACCGGCAGCGGCGGCGGCACCCGCGGCCCGGGCGGTGGACGAACTCGTGCTGGCCGAGCTGGCCGACGCGCTGGGCGTGCCGGTGAGCCGGTTCGACGCGGACGCCGGACTGCGGGACTTCGGCCTCGACTCGATGCTGGCGATCCGCCTGGTCAACCGGATGCAGTCGCTGTTCGGGCACCGGGTGTCGCCGGTGGTCTTCCTGGACGGACGCTCGATCGCCGAGGTGGTCGCCCACTTCGTCGGGATCGTCGGCGGCACGCCCGCACCCGTACCGGCGCCCGCGCCCGCGGTCGCCCCCGCACCGGCCGCCGCCGCACCAGCCCAGGCGCCCGTACCCGGGGCCGAGCCCGCGCCCGTACCCGCGCCCGCGGCCGCCGCGGCACCGGCCCCCGAGCCGTCCTTCCTCGACAGCCTGTCCGAACTCGACGCCGAGGAGCTGGTGGAGGAACTCGACGCCCGCGGCCTGCTGGAGGCCACCGACGCGCCGGCCCTGGAGCAGCTGCGCGCCGACGGCCTCGGCCTCACCCTCGCACCGGCCTCGCACGGCCAGGCCTCGCTGTGGTTCATGCAGATGGTCGCGCCGGACGCCGTGCCCTACAACTTCATGGTCACCGCCCGGATCCGCACCGCGGTCGACGAAGCGGTGCTGGAGCGCGCGGTCCGGGCCGTCCTGGACCGCCACCCCGCCCTGCGCACCCTGTTCGTGGAAGCGGGCGGCAGCCCGTACCAGGTCGTCCTGGACGAGCCGGTGTACGAGTTCGTGGTGGCGGACACCTCCGGACTGGACGACGAGCAGGCCCGCGAGGAGCTGGCCCGGCACGGGCACCGGCCGCTGGACCTGGACTACGGGCCGCTGGTGCGGGTCGTCCTGCTGCGGCGCGGCCCGGCGGACCACTACCTGCTGGTGCTGGTCCACCACATCGCCTCGGACGCGGCCTCGGCGGACGTCATGATCCGCGAGATCCAGGAGTTCTACCAGGGCGCCGACCCGGCCGGCCGGGCCCCCGCAGCCCCGTACACGGAGTTCGTCGCCCGGGAGCGGCAGTGGCTGGCCGGTCCGGCCGCGGACGCCGCCCTCGACTGGTGGTCGGCGAAGCTGGCCGACCCGCCGGCCCGGCTGGACTTCTCCGACAAGGAGCGCCCGCCGGGCGTCACCTACGAGGGCCGCGACCTCGCCTTCCGCTGGAGTGCCGAAGAGACCCGACGGCTGCGGGAGTTCGCGCTGCGCGAGGGCGTGTCGGTCAGCACGGTCGTGCTGGCCGGGTTCTTCGCCACCATCAACCGGGCGACCGGGACGGAGGACTCGGTGCTGGCCACGGCCATCGCCCAGCGCTCCGAGCCCGGTTGGGAGTCCGCGGTCGGCTACTACCTCAACACGGTACTGGTCCGGGCGAACCCCTCCGCCGGTCGCAGCTTCCGCGAACTCCTGGGCGAGGTGCACGCGTTCTCGCTCGGCCTGCTGGAGCACATGAACTACCCCCTGGACCTGCTGGCGGCCCAGCTCAAGCCGCCGCGCCTGGAGGGCCGCTCCCCGTGGTTCGACGTGGTGGTCAACTGGCTCTCCTCGGACGCGTTCCCGCGCTCGGTGAAGCTCTTCCACGGCGTCGGCGACACGCTCGCCCCGGACAGCGCGCTCCCGCTCGAACCGCTCCAGGTGCGCAGGCACCTCGCCAAGTTCGACCTGGAGATCTCGATGGCCGACATCGACGGCGAGGTGGCCGGCCACGTCCAGTTCAAACCGAGCTACCTGGAAAGGCGGACCGTGACAGACCTGCTCGCGCTGTACCGCACTGTGCTCTTCGACTCGATCGATCGACCCGACCTGGCGCTCGGCGACCTCGCGCCGGGCGGCCTCCCGGAGGAGACGGACCGGTGACCGAAACCCTGCACTCCGAGTTTGTCGCGCAAGCGGCCAAGAACCCCGACGCGATCGCCGTCCACTCCGATGCCGGAGCGCTGACCTACCGGGAACTCGACCGGCGTTCCCAGGCGCTGGCCGAGCGCCTGGTGGCCGACGGTGCCGGCCCCGGCGTCCCGGTCGGCATCTGCGTCGAGCGCACCCCCGACCTGCTGGTGGCGATCCTGGCGGTACTGCGGTCCGGGTCCTGCTACCTGCCACTGGACCCGAACTACCCGGCCGAGCGGCTGGCGTTCATGGTCCGGGACAGCGGCACCCGGCTGCTGCTGACCACCCCCGCCTCCCGGGCCGGCTGCCCGGCCGGGCCGACCGTGGTGGTGCTCGGCGAGAGCGTCACCACCGAGCCCGGTGAGGCGCCCACGGCCGTCGTGCCCGGGGACACCGCGTACATCATCTACACCTCCGGCTCCACCGGCACCCCCAAGGGCGTGGCCGTCCGGCACGCGGGCTGCGTGGCGATGCTCGCCGAGATGGACCGGATCCTGGAGGGCTGCGACCTCAGCGGTGTCGCGGCGGCCAGTTCGGTCTGCTTCGACATGTCGGTGATGGAGATCTTCAACGCGCTCTGCCGGGGCGGCTCCCTCGTCCTGGTCCAGAGCGCCGTGCACCTGGCGGAGAGCCGGCACGCCGACCGGATCACCCATCTGAACATGGTCCCGTCGGTCATGAACGGGCTGCTCGACGCGGGGGCGCTGCCGCCGAACGTGCGCTCGGTCGTGTTCGGCGGCGAGGCGCTGCGGCGCAAGCTGGTGGACCGGACGTACCGGGAGACCGGCGTCGAGCGGGTGTTCAACGCCTACGGCCCCACCGAGGGGACGGTGTTCTGCTCGTTCGGGCCGGTGCCCGCCGGGGGGACGGACGAGCCGACCATCGGCCCGCCGACGACCACGGCCCGGGTGTACGTGCTGGACGAGGAGCTGCGGCGGGTCCCGGCCGGGGAGGCGGGCGAGCTGTTCCTCGGCGGCGTCGGCCTCGCGCACGGCTACGTCAACCGGCCGCGCACGACGGCCGAGCGCTTCCTGCCGGACCCGTTCCTGGACGGCGAACGGATCTACCGCACCGGGGACCTGGTCAGGTTCACCGAGGACGGCGAGCTGCGCTTCCTCGGCCGGACCGACCACCAGGTCAAGCTGCGCGGCTACCGGATCGAGCTGGAGGAGGTCGAGGCCCGGCTGACCGGCTGCCCCGAGGTCCGCGAGGCCGCCGTCGTCGTCCGGGGCAACCGGCTGGTCGGCTACGTCGTGCCCGCCGGGGACGTCGCGGAGGCGGACGCGGCCGCCCCGGCCGGTCCCCGGCTGGACGCCGCGCTCCAGAGCGCCGTCACCGCCCGTCTCGCCGCCGGCCTCCCCGACTACATGGTGCCCGCCGCGGTCGTGGTCCTGCCCGCCCTGCCGCTGGGTCCCGGCGGGAAGCTCGACCGCGGCGCGCTCCCCGAGCCGCCCGCGCCGACCACCGGCGCCGACGGCCCGCGGACGGCGCCGAGCACGCCGACCGAGACCGCCCTCGCGGAGATCTGGGGCGAGCTGCTCGACCTCGACCCGGCGGGCATCGACGTGCAGGCAGCCTTCTACGACCTGGGCGGGGACTCGCTGCTGCTGGTCCGGCTGGCCCGGCTGATGACCCGGCGGTTCGACCGCCGGGTGCGGGTGCCCGACCTGTTCAGCTTCCGCGACATCGCCTCCCTCGGGCGCTGGCTCGACGACGACAGCGGTGCCACCCCCGAGGTGGTCCAGTCGGCCCGGCAGCGTGCCGACGCCCGCCGGGCCGCGCTGCGCGGCCGGGGCAGCACCGGCCGCTGAACGAGTACTTCGACCGGACCGGCACCGCACCCGCCACCGCACCGTCCACCGCACCGCCCGCCGAGTCACCACCCTCGACCGAAGCAGGAGCGTTCCCCATGACCGACAGCCCGGAGCAGGACTACGACCCGGGCGACGTGGCCATCATCGGCATGTCGCTGCGGGCCCCCGGCGCCCGTACCAAGGAGGAGTTCTGGGACAACCTCGTCCACGGCCGGGAGTCCGTCTCCTTCCTGGCCAAGGACGACATCCACGTCGACGAGACCCTGATCCACAGCCCGTTCTACGTCCGGGCCTGCGGCGTGCTCGACACCTACGACCAGTTCGACCCGTCGGTGTTCGGCATCAGCGACCGGATGGCCGCCGCGATGACCCCGGAGAACCGCCTGTACCTGGAGAGCGCCTGGGAGGCGCTGGAGGACGGCGGCTACGACCCGGACCGGCTCACCGCCGAGATCGGCATGTACGGCGCCAACAACCCGCAGACCGCCGCGCTCTACAGCTCCCCGCCGGACCGGGTCTCGGTCGGCCCGGAGGCGATCGAGGCCAGCCTGGCGTGGTCGCCGGACACCATGACCTCCAACGCGCTGTACTACATGGGGCTCACCGGCGAGGCCGTCACGGTCGCCGCGGTCTGCGCCGGCTTCCACTACGCGGTGCACCTGGCCTGCCAGTCGCTGCTGCTCGGCCAGACGGACATGGCCATCGCCGGCGGCTCGATGGTCCGGCTGCCGCACCCCCGCGGCCACCTGTGGGAGGAGAACCGGGTCCTGTCCCGGGACGGCCACTGCCGCCCCTTCGACGCCAACGGCACCGGCACCGCGCTGTCCAGCGGTGTCGTCACTCTCCTGCTGAAGCCGCTGGGCCGGGCCGTCGCCGACCGCGACCACGTGTACGCGGTGGTCAAGGGCTCGGCGGTCAACAACAACGGGGTCAGCGCGATGGCGTACGGCCTGGCCCAGCCCGAGCGGCTGAGCGCCTGCATCGCCAACGCGATGCAGGTCGGCGGCGTCGACCCGGAGACGGTGTCGATGTACGAGGCCAACGGCCTGGGCCTGCCGATGACCGACGAGCTGGAGGTGCACGCGGCGGGCATGGCCTTCGGCAAGCAGACCGGGACCACCTCGATCGGCGGCGTCAAGGGCAACGTCGGCCACGGCGGCGTGGTGTCGGGCGGCTTCGGCGCGATGAAGGCCGCACTGGCGCTGTACCACCGGACGCTCCCCGCCACCATCAACCTGACCGAGGTCAACCCGGACCTCGACTTCCCCAGCACCCCGTTCGTGCCGCAGCTGGAGACGGCCGCCTGGGACCCGGAGGCCGGCATCCGCCGCGCCGGCATCACCTCGATCGGCGGTGGCGGCTACAACGCCCACCTGCTGCTGGAGGAGGCCCCCGACGCCGCCCCGCGCGAGCCCGAACCGGCCGGCCGGCCCCGGCTGGCCACCCTCTCCGCCCTGGACGACGAAGCGCTCGCCGACCAGCGCGCACGGCTGCTGGCCCGCCTGGAGGCCGACCCGGAACTCCGGCTGGACGACGTCTGCTTCAGCCTCAACCTCGGCCGCAAGGTGATGGCCCGCCGCTGGGCCGCCGTGGTGCGCAGCCGCGAGGAACTGATCGCGGCACTGTCCGGGGAGGCCGCCGGGACGACGGTCACCTCGACGGCCGCCGCCCCGCCGTCCGACCCGGGCGCGTTCGGCCGCACCGACCACGGCCTGGTGCCGGCCGGCGGCGACGCGCGGGCGCTGGCCGCGCTGGCCGACGCCTGGGTGGGAGGCAGCCAGGTGGACTTCGACGCCCTGCACCGGGGGCAGTCCGGGCGCCGGGTGCCGCTGCCCACCTACCCGTTCCGGCCCCGCCGGTTCTGGCGCACGGACTGGTGAGCATGAGTGCCTCCCCCACCGTCCCGGCCGCGGACGCCCCGGCCGCCCTGGACCTCGGCGACCCGGCGACCTTCGCCGACCGCCGCGCCGACCTCGACGGGTACTGGCGCGGACTTCGCGACCACGCGCCGCTGCACTGGAACCCGCCGGCCGACGGCCGGCGCGGGTTCTGGGTGCTGTCCCGCCACGAGGACATCATCGCCACCTACCGCGACAACGTGAACTTCACCTCGGAGCGCGGCAATGTGCTCGTCACCCTGCTGGAGGGCGGCGACGCGGCGGCCGGCCGGATGCTGGCCGTCACCGACGGGCACCGGCACCACGAGCTGCGCAAGATCCTGCAACGGGTGCTCTCGCCGCGGGTGCTCGACGAGGTCGCGCGGACGGTCCGGACCAACACCCGGGTGTGGATCCGGGAGGCGGTCGAGGCCGGCGGCTGCGAGTTCGCCGAGGAGATTGCGAGCCGGATCCCGATGACCACCATCTCCAGCCTGCTCGGGGTGCCCGAGGAGGACCGGGACTACCTGCTGAGCCTGACGAAGGCGGCGCTCTCCGCGGAAGGCGAGGACGTCGACGAGGTCGACTCCGAGATGGCCCGCAACGAGATCCTGATGTACTTCATGGACGTCGTCGAGGAGCGTCGTGAGTCGCCCGGCGAGGACGTGATCAGCATGCTGGTCGCGAGCTCGATCGACGGGGTGCCGCTGTCCGACGAGGACGTGGTGCTCAACTGCTACAGCCTGATCATCGGGGGCGACGAGACCAGCCGGCTGACGATGATCGACTGCCTCCACACCCTGGCCGCCCGGCCCGACGAGTGGCGGCGGTTCAAGGACGGCGAGGTCGCGGTCGGGACGGCGGTGGACGAGGTGCTGCGCTGGGCCTCGCCCACCATGCACTTCGGGCGCAGCGTGGTGCGGGAGACCGAGGTGCACGGCGTCCGGCTGCGGCCGGGCGAGATCGTCACCCTCTGGCACGCCTCCGGCAACCGGGACGAGCGGGTCTTCGACCGGCCCGGGGTGTTCGACCTCGGCCGCGCGCCGAACCGGCACATGGCCTTCGGCTACGGTCCGCACTTCTGTGTCGGCTCGTACCTGGCCAAGGTGGAGATCGCCGAACTGCTCAATGCCCTGAGGGACTTCAGCACCGGCTTCGAGCAGACCGAGGAGGCGCGGCGGATCCGGTCGAACTTCCTGACCGGGTTCTCCACGATGCCGGTGCGGTTCACCCCCGACCCCTCCGGACTGAAGGCCGCCGAGGGCTGAGGCCGGCCACCATCCGATCAGTGAGCGCAGGAGTACGGATGAACATCTACATGTCAGGACAGGGGGCGTTCGCGGTCCAGGTCGCGGAGGCCCTGAGGGACGAGGGACACAAGATCGTCGGCGCGGCCGCGCCCCGGCTCCGCAAGGGGAAGTCCGACGAGGGCGACGCGATGTCCTGGGACCGGCTGCGCTCCTGGGCGTACCACCGGGACGTCCCGTGGACGGATTCGGCGGAACTGCGGGCGATGCACGTCCCGGACGGGGTGGACATCATCCTCGCCGCGCACTCGCACGCCTTCCTCGGCCGGCGGACCAGGGCCAGGGCGGCGGTCGCGACCATCGGTTACCACCCGAGCCTGCTGCCGCTGCACCGGGGCCGGGACGCGATCCGGTGGACGGTCCGGGACGGCGACAAGGTGACCGGGGGCAGCGTCTACCACCTCACCGAGCGCACCGACGGCGGGCCGCTCGCCGCCCAGGAACACCTGCTGGTGCCGCCGGGTTCGACCCCGCAGTCCCTGTGGCGGGACCATCTGGCGCCGCTCGGGGTGCGGCTGCTGCTGAAGGTGGTCGCCGACCTCGCCGCGAACCGGCGGATCGAGGTGCCCCAGGACGAGAGGCTGGCGACCTGGGAGCCCGCGATGGACGCGCCGCCGCTGTTCAAGCCCGAACTCATCGCCCTGCCGGGCACCGACACGGTCCGGGTCGAGAGCGGCCGGTGGGCCCTGCACGACCGCTGAGGCGGCGGCACGGCCGGGCGGCGGGCCCCCCCCCCCCCCGGGGGGGGGGGCGCCGGGGCCGGGGGGCCCGGCCCCCCCGGGGGGGGGGCGGCCGGGGGGGGGGGGGCCCCCCCCCCCCGGGGGGGGGGGGGCCCGCCGGGACCGGGGCCGGGACCGGGGCCGGCGGCGGGCCCTGTGACCGAGACCTCCCGGATCCGGTCAGGGCGCGTGGCCGGGCGTCCGCCGGACCAGCGCCCCGGCGACGGCCCGCAGGGTGTGCGCGGTGGCGAAGTGCGGGAGTCGCAGGCCCTCGAGACCGCGGCGGCGCAGGGTCTCGACCACGGCGGGGGCGAGGATCGCGCGGCCGCCGGCCTCCGCGTAGGTGAGGGCCAGGTTGACCGCCCCGAAGCCGTGGGTCTCCTGGAGGGCCGCGACGAGTTCGCGCTCGGGCTCGGTGGCCGGACCGAGCACCGGGGTGCCGTCGCCCGGCCGCCACTCCGCGCCGGCCGCCAGGTCGGGCAGGCCGGGGCCGGTGGCCCGGCTCGCGCTGCCCCCGGCGAGGCGGTACCGGTGGGGCGCGATCAGGTCGCCCTCCAGGTGGAGCCGGGAGAGCACGTACTCGTGCACGTCGAACAGGCAGGACGACCCGTCGAGCGACACCCGGGCCACGATGTCCCCGTCCTCCTCGGCCGCCTCGGCGGCGAGCACCCCGGGGCAGCCGGCGATCACCCCGGCGACGGTGTCGAGGTGGACCCACGTCCCCCGCACCAGCCGCGCCTCGGTGTCCCGGGCGAAGTCCGGCGGGAGCAGCGTGCGGGCGGCGGACAGCGGGGCGTCCGGCCGCTCGGCGACCAGCCGGACGAACGCGGGCAGCAGTTCGGCCATGCGGTGGACGACGCCGGCCGGGAGCATCACCGCGTCGACGTCGAAGTCGACGGAGACCGTGGTGCCGTCGACGTAGATCCAGGTGGCGTAGCTCCAGGGCTCCTCGCCGGAGCGCCACTCGTCGGTGCGGGAGACTCCGGTCTCCGGGACGGAGGGGCTCCCGGCCGGCTCCGGGGTGTCCGGCTCGGACGGGCCCTGGTAGTTGAAGTAGAGGCCTCGGACGGAGCCGATGCCGCGCTCCTTCTCCAGCCGCAGGCGGGCGTCCTGGTCCCGGAGGCCCAGCCGCAGTTCCTCGGTGTACGCGCGGAGGAACCCGGCCGCGACGGCGGTCAGGGACTCCGCCAGCGTCCGGTCCTCGTCGAGGTCCACCATGACCTCCATCGCCTTGGCGACCAGGTCGACGCTGTCGTCGCTGGGCAGCCGCAGGCCGATCGCGTTGACGACCATGATCCGGGGGATGCCCGAGTAGCGGGAGATCAGCCAGCCGACGGCGTGCATCAGGACCATGGCCCGGGACACCCGGTGGGTCCGGCAGACCCGGTCCAGCAGCGGCAGGAACCCCTCGTAGCGCACCGCGGACATCAGGAACCGCGGCTCCGGGGTCTCCTCCTTCACGGTGGCCGGCACCAGCAGCCTGGGCGCCAGCTCCCTGGGGTCCCGGCTGCGCGCCGGCCGGCCCTCCGGGGTCCGCGGGGTCCGGCGCTCCCCGGCCGCCCGGTCGAGCGGGTGGGTGATCCGCAGGGCTCCGCCGGGCTCCTCGCCGCAGAGGGCCAGGAACTGTTCCCGGAGGTTCCGCACCCCGGATCCGTCGAGCAGGATGTGCTCGAACACCAGGCTGAGCACCCGCACCTCGTCGTCCTCGACGAACAGCCGCACCGACCACGGCGGCCGGGTGTACATCGAGCCGCCGACGAGCGGGTGGATCCCGCCCTCGTCGGTGTACTCCGCCAGGGTGTCCAGCCCGGCGACGGTCAGCGGCAGGCGGAACCCCTCGGCGGCGAAGACCAGTTGGTACGGCAGGTGGTCCGGTCCGAGCCCGAACCCGGTCCTGAGCACCTCGTGCCGCTCGACCAGTGCCGTCAGCGCCGCCGTCGCCGCCGCGACGGACACCCCCGCCGGGAGGTCCCAGCGCTTGGACCAGGCGTTGTCGATGTCCCCCTTCTCCCGCCAGTAGAGCCGCAGCCACCAGCGTTCCTGCTGTTCGGTGAGCGGACCGCTCCGTACGACAAGACTCAACTTCTCCACCCCTCCGTGCATCGACAGTCGGACACGGCCGGTCGGCCGTCGAGCTCTAGCCCCCGGACGCCCGCCGGGCCGCGAGGAGTGCCCGGTTGATGTCTTCGTGGTCGTCCTCGTAGCTGCCGTTGAGCAGAACGTGCCCGACCCCCGCGCGCAGGTACTCCGCGAGCCGGGAGCCGACGTCGTCGTGGCTGCCGACCAGGAACGGCGCGCTGGCGTGGCCGCTGCGGAAGGCTCCCAGCCAGTACGTGTCCGGCGCCGCGTCGGCGGCCGCGGCGGCCTCGGCCACGGCGTCGACGGCCAGCTGACGCGACCAGGAGTTCTGCGAGACGGTCTTGAGCAGCGTCTCCTGCCGCCCCCGCCAGGTCTCGGGGAACCGTTCCCGGGCCGTCGCCCAGGCGTCCTCCCGGTCCGGCCCGGCGACGATGCCGATCCGGATCCCGAGCTCGCCGGTGTAGCCGCCGGCCAGCAGCGGTTTCAGGAAGGTCTCCTCCCACTCCGGGTAGCGGGCGGGGTGGGTGACCACCACGTCGGCGACGTCCCTGGCCACTGCGATGCTGGCCGGGGAGGAGCCGGCGACGAACAGCTTGCACTGCGAGAGGACTTCGGGCCGGGGCTCCAGCCGGAACCCGCGGTAGGTGTAGAAGCGGCCCTCGGTGTCGACCTCCTCGCCGCGCAGCAGTGCGCGCAGCACCGTCCCGTACTCGCGCATCCGCTCGTACCGCTCGTCGTGGCCGAGTCGGTCGCCGGTGCGGCGCAGTTCGTCGTCCCGGGCGCCGGCGACCAGGTTGAAGTGCAGCGGGCGCCCGTACAGGGTCGCGTACGCCGCGGCCATCGCGGCGGCGGTGTGGGGCGGCACCGAGGAGGGCTGGACGGCGACGAGCGGGACGAGGGTGTCGGTCGCGGCGCCGAGCTGGCCGGCGATCAGCCAGGGGTCGACCTCGTGGAGGTTGTGCGGGACGAGGATGCCCGACCAGCCCGCGCGCTCGCAGGACGCTCCGGCCTCCCGCAGCCGGGAGAGGTAGTCCTGCTCGAACTCACGCTGCTGGCTTGCCGATTCCGGGGTCACGGAGTAGACGTGCACGGTGGTCCTCCGTCAGTCGATGGCGAGTACGCCGGTCGGGTCGTTGCTGTTCCCCTGCGGGCGCAGGTCCTCCGGGTCCACGTAGTCGCGGATCCGGCGGATCAGCGTGGTGCTGTTCTGGCCGAACCGGTGCGGCTCGCGGAGGTTGGTGATCTCCAGCCGGCCGCCGTCCCGGCCCCTGAGGGATTCGAGGTAGCGCAGCACCGCCCGCCCCTGCGGGTAGGTCATCAGGTAGTGCGCGGCGAACACGCCGCCGGCCGGGTTGACCAGTTCCCAGTACTCGCGGACGAAGGCGAGGGTGTCCCAGGTGTCGATCCAGGCGAAGTCGATCAGACCGAAGGCGTCCCTGACCTTGTCGGCCGAACCCCGCAGGTCGCCCTCGACGACCTCGCAGACGCCGGTGAGGTCCAGTCGGTCCAGGACGTCGAGGGCCCTGGGGGCGGAGGACGAGGTGTCGGTCATCCGGTCGATGCAGATCAGCCTGGGCTCGTACGGCTCGTCGTAGTACGGGGCGTGGGCGAGCGGCTGGAGCTCGGCGGACCCGGGGGTGCCGAGCAGGGCGCGTTCGGCCTCGAAGGCCTCCTTGTTGTCCTTGAGCGCCCTGGCCAGGTAGGGGGTGGTGTACCCCATGCCGACCTCCAGGACGTGCTGCGGCCGCAGCGTGCGGATGAGCCAGTAGAGCAGCGGGGCGGTGGAGTCGGTCCCCATCTCGGGGACCTCCAGGGACTTCACCGTCGAGACGAACGCGTCGTCGATCATGAGACACCTGCCGGGTGCGGCCCCGGGGCGGGGCACGTGGTGGATGGGCCTTCGGACTTCGGTGCGGCCGGCCGCGCCCGCGTCATCGACACGGGGCCGGGCCGTCGTCGTGCGTGTACTCGACCGCCAGGGCCGACCAGGAGTACGGTCCGCCGGTCGCGAGCAGGAGGCGGTCCCCGGGATCGAGCGCGCCCGCGGCGGCCAGCCGGTGCAGGGTGATCAGGAGGTCCGCCGAGAAGCAGTGCCCGAGTTCGGTGACGGGCCCGAGCAGGAGCCTGTCGGGGGGCATCCGCATGGCCGCGAGCAGGAACTTCTGGGCGGCCGGGCGGTAGTTGGGCAGGATCGCGTACCGGAACGGGGCGCCGGTCCGCCCGAGGCCGGCGAGCAGGGCGGTGACGGTCTCGGAGGCCAGCCGGACGGTCGAGAGCAGCCCCTGTCCGGCGGGGTCCGCGTCGGCCGGACGGACGGCGGTGCGGCTGCCGGCGGCCTCCACCCGGAGCCGGGGGCCGGCCGGCTCCGGTCCGCGGGAGAGCAGGCACGCGGCGGCCCCGTCGCTGAACACGGACAGGCCGCTCGCCATGATCCGGTCCCGGCCCTCCGCCCGGTCGGCGAGCAGCAGCAGGACGCGCTCGGCCCGGCCGGAGGCCAGGGCGTCGGATGCCACCCGGACGGCGGGGACCAGGTTGCCGCAGTCCTGCCCGGACAGGGCGAGGTGCTCGACGTCGTTGAGGCCGAGCCGGTCCAGGATCCGGGCCAGCGAGCCGGTGGTGTCCGGGTCGTTCTCGCTGACGTAGAGCACGAGGTCGGGCCGGGCTGCGGTGGCGAGGGTCCGCTCGGCGGCGCCGGCCGCGAGGTCCCAGATCTCGCGGCGGCTCTCCCGGAAGTGGACGATCTCGGTGACCAGCGGGGAGATGTCCGCGGTCGTGGTCCCGGCCAGGTCGGAGACCGGGCGGATGTCGCCGCACTCGTATCCGATGGCCGAGATGGTGGTGCCGTGCATGGTTCCCTCTCACTCGTCGTGGGCCGGGGCGGTCGGGTCGGTGCGGGGCTGGGTCGGTGCGGGGCGGGCCCGGGGGCGGGGGCAGGACCTGCTGCGGGCGTGGGGCGTCGGGCTCACCAGGTGACCGGGAGCCGGTGCACCCCGTAGAAGCCCATGTCGGTGGCGAGCGGGACCTCCTCCGGCGGCACCGCCAGGGCCAGGCCGGGGAAGCGCCGGAAGAGGGCGGGGAAGGCGACCCGCATCTCGGTCCGCGCCAGGTTCCGGCCCAGGCACTGGTGGATCCCGTGGCCGAAGGCCAGATGGCCCGTGGTCCGCCGGGAGAGGTCCAGCCGGTCGGGGTCGGCGAACCGCGCCGGGTCCCGGTTGGCCGCCGACAGCGACACCGTCACCGACTCCCCCGCCCTGAGCAGCCGCCCCCCGAGCTCGAGGTCCTCCAGCGGAGTGCGCGGGACCCCGAAGTGGAAGATCGTCAGATAGCGCAGCAGTTCCTCCACCGCGTTGTCGGCGAGCGCCGGATCGTTCTTCAGCGCGGCCAGTTGCCCGGGGTGCGACAGCAGGGCGAAGGTCCCGAGGGCGAGCGAGCTCGCGGTCGTCCCGTGTCCGGCGGTGAGCAGCAGGACACCGGCGCCGGCGATCTCCTCGGTGCTCAGGGTGCCGTCCCGGACGAGCATGCTCAGCACGTCGTCGCCGGGCCGGGCCCGCCTGCTCCGGGTGAGTTCCCGCAGGAACCCGTCCAGGCGCTCCATCGCCAGGGCGGCTTCCCCGGCGGAGGCGTCCAGGCTGAACAGCAGGGCGCTGTCGTGCTGGAAGGCGGCCCGCTCCCGGTAGGGCACACCGAGGAGTTCGCAGATCGCCAGCGAGGTCACCGGCAGCGCGAACCGCTCGACCAGGTCCGCCGGTGGCGCCGAGTCGGCCGTCGCGGTGAGGTGTTCGTCGACGAGCTGTTCGATCCGCGGCCGCAGGGCCTTCATCCGGTGGGCGGTGAAGGTGGCGGCCAGCGGCCGGCGGACCCGGGTGTGGGCGGGTGGGTCCATGTCGACCATCCAGCCGGGCAGTGCCGGGGCGCCGAAGAAGGGCTCGGCGCCGGGCCGGGCCACGGGAGCCCGTTTGAGCTCGGAGCCGGCGCTGAACCTCGGGTCCGCCAGCACGCTCCGCGCCAGGGCGTGGCCGGTCACCAGCCAGCCGGTGTGGCCGTCCGGGTAGGCGAGCGGGCGGATCGGCTCCCCGCCGCGGTGGTCGGCCAGTCCGGTCGGCGGGTCGAAGGGGTTGGGCCGTTCCGTGGGCAGCGGGGCCGGCAGCGGGGCGGGGCACGGGGACGGCCGGGCGGGGCACGGGGACGGCCGGACCGGGAGCGCGGACGGCTCGGACGGGTGCGTCATCGGACCTCCTTCCGGAGGAACCCGGCGAGCCGCGCGACCCCGGTCTCGATCTGCCCGGGGTCGAGGTAGCTGCAGGAGAGCCGCAGCCGGTGGTCGCCCCCGGAGCCGAGGTGGAACGGCGCCATCGGCGTCCACAGCACGCCGTACTCGGCCGCCGACCGCTCCAGCAGGGCGGTGTCGGCGGGCACCGGCAGCGTCATCCGCACGAAGAACCCGCCCTCGGGCCGGTTCCAGCTGATCCCGTCGGGCAGGCCGTCGGCCGCGTGGCGGTCCAGCTCCTCGGCGAGGTGGCCGAGGTTCCGCCGGTAGAGCTCCGACTTGCGCCGGCTGAGCGCCATCAGCGAGCCGCCGTGCTCCAGCAGCATGCCACCGATCACGGCCTGGCAGACCGGGGAGGTGTTGACGGTCACCATGCTCTTGGCGGCCGCGAGTTCGTCGGCCAGCAGGGTCGCGGGTCCGCCCGGGCGGACGACCTCCTGGTCCGCGACCACGTAGCCGACCCGGGCGCCGGGGAAGCAGACCTTGGCGAAGGTCCCCAGGTGCACCACGCGCCGGTTCCGGTCCAGGGCCTTGAGCAAGGGCAGCTCCGCCCCGGGCGCCGCGGTGAAGCCGTAGGCGTTGTCCTCCAGCACCAGGAAGTCCTCGAGCTCGGCGAGTTCGAGCAGGCGGTGGCGGACCTCCAGCGGCATCCGGCCGCCGCCCGGGTTGGCGAAGTCGGGCGCGACGTAGCACGCGCGGACCCGCCGGCCGGTGCCGCGGGCGGTCCGGCAGCGCGCCGCCAGGGCGTCGAGGTCGAGCCCGAGCGGGGTCTCCTCGACCCCGACCAGGTCGATGTCGAGCAGCCGGGCGGCCCCCCTGATGCCGACGAAGCAGGGGTCGGCGACGGCGAGCACGTCCCCACGGGAGCCGAACAGGGTGCGCAGCGTCAGGAACATGGCCTCCTGGGCGCCGACGGTCACCACCACCGCCGCCTCCGGCACGTCGACGGCGTGGTCCCGGCGCAGCGCCCCGGCGACGAGGTCCCCGATCAGCCCGCGGCTCGGCCCGTACTCCAGCAGCAGCCGGCGCGCCCGGTCCGGGGTGTGGCCCCGGTCCCGGACGAGGTGGTCGAGGAAGCGGTCGAGGTAGCGCCCGGGTTCGAGGTCGGGCAGCAGGTCCGGGTGGGGGGCGCCCGGCGCGAAGGAGACGGCGTCCGGGTAGCGGGCCATGATCTCGTTGAGGAAGCCGATCGAGCCGAGTACGGGTTCCGCCAGCGAGGCGTGCAGCGAGGTGGCGTCCAGGCGGACCGGGCGGGGGTTCACCGGCGGGCCGAGGAGCGCTGCTGCCGGGCCGGGGTGCGCTGCCGACGGGCCCCGGCCGGGAGGTGCCGGCCGCGGTCCCGGGCCGCCAGGGCCGGAGCCGTCACCGGGGGCTCCCCGGTGTCCCCGGGGCCGCGGCGGCCAGCCGGCGCAGCTCGCGGTCGCAGGCGGCCAGGTGGGCGCCCAGGGCTTCGTCGTAGTCGGCCGAGCCGGCCTCCAGCAGGAGCCGGCGGCGGACGGCCAGTTCCCGGTCCGAGATCCGCCCCATCAGCACGGTCGCGGTGTGCACCGCCTCCGCGACGTCCTCGCTGAGCTGGTCGATCAGGCCGAGTTCCAGCGCCCGGTCGACCGAGATGTCGTTGCCCCACATGACGATCTGCCGGGCCCTGGCGACCCCGAGGTGCTGGACCAGCCGGTAGAGCGACATGCCGGGCCAGAAGTGGCCGTCGTTGACGGGCACCATCAGCAGCAGGTCCGGTGCGCCGATCCGGAAGTCCGCGGCCAGCAGGAGGTCCAGGGCGGGGCCGCCGCAGGCGCCGTGCGCGGCGGCGATGGTCATCGCGGCCAGGCGCTCGAACCGGCGCACGGCCCGTTCCCAGCGGTTGACCTGCCGAACGTCGACGGCGCCGGGCCAGGCCCTGGAGCCGGCCGGGGTGACGTCGAGCCGCAGCACCACGACGGACCGCTCGGGCCGGTTCTCCACCTCGTCGCAGACGGCGTTCACCGCCGCGGTCAGGTCGGCCAGCGGCCGGGATCCGTCGATCCTCACCTCGGGGCCGAGTCCGTCGGGCAGCGGGGTCGGGTCGAGGTTCGCGTGCATCGTGACCGCCATTCCTTCCGTCACCAGCCCACCAGGGCCAGTTCGATGGTTGCTCCGGGCCCCATGGTCATCAGGACCCCGAAGTCGCCGGGTTCGGCGCAGGCCTCGGCGGCGAGCCGCCGGTAGGAGAACAGAAAGGATCCGCTCGAGAGATTGCCGTGGTCGCGCAGGACCCCGGTGGTGTGCCGGACGTCCCTGCGGGTGAGGCCGAGATTCACCCGGACCGAATCCACGACCTTCTTCCCGCCGGAATGGATCACCCAGTGGGAGATGTCGGAGCGGTTCAGTCCCGTTCCTTCGAGGAGGCGGTCGAGCGAGGGTTCCGCGTGCGCCCCCACCACGTAGGGGATGTCCGGGTCCAGGTAGAAGCTGAACTTCCCCCGTTCGTCGTCCCAGTCGTAGCGCATCGCGGCGGAGGCCTCGGGGACGATGCAGCTGGAGAAGCGCAGCAGCGCCGGGCCGGCGGGCGTGCCGGCGGGGCCGGTGGCGGCGGGAGCGGCGGCACCGGTAGCGGCAACGGCACCGGTGGCGGTGGCGGTGGCGGTGGCGGTGGCGGTGGGCGGTGCGACCACGGCGGCCGCGGCCGAGCCGTCCCCGAAGAGGCTGTTGACCACCGCCGAGCGCATGGTGCCGTCCATCACGTACGCCGCCGAGCACGCCTCGATGCAGACCAGCAGGGCCAGCTCGCCGGGGTGGGCGGCGGCCCAGGAGGCCACCGAGGTCAGGCCGTTGAGGCCCGCGTTGCAGCCCATGCCCACCACGTCCAGCCGGGCGCAGTGCCGGTCGATGCCGAGTTCCTTGATCAGCAGCGCGGAGAAGCCCGGGGTGAGGAGACCGGTCGAGGTGACGCAGCACAGGTAGCGCACGTCGGCGAGGGTCGCGCCGGCCGCGCGGAGGCAGTCCTCGACCGCCCGCCGGCCCAGGGCCACGCCGCTCGTGACGTGTTTCGCCAGCAGCTGGCCCTGGGTCTCGACGGGCATCGAGCCGTCCGGCAGCGGCGGCGGGAGGGTGAGCGCGCGGCGCTCGATGGCGCTGTTCAGGAAGATCGACCGCACCCGCGGGTCGGTGATGCCGAAGAGGTCGAGCAGTTCTCGCTGCGAGTAGGAGGTGGCGGGCACCGAGGTGCCGACCCCCACGATCGCGGGCGATGTCGCCCGGGATTCCGCGGACAAGGATCCCGGGCGGTTCCGGACACTCCGGTCGGCCACTTTCATCGTCGTCTCCTCCGGACTCTTCCTCGGTCGTTTCTTCGGTGTCGCCCGGGCCGGATCCGGCCGGGCCGGAGGAGTGCTCGGGGACGTTCGGGAACGGGAACACGGCGGACGGCGGGAACACCCGGAGCCCACGGGCCCGGGAGCCCACGGCCGGGAGGACCCGCGACCGGTCCCCCGCCGCGGCCCGGTCCACCGCCCCGACCGGTCCACCGCCCCGACCGGTCCGCCGCCCCGACCGCGTCAGTCGAGGTAGTCCTCCGACCCGCCCTCGCGGACCGTGTCCAGCGTGAAGCAGTGGAAGCCGCCGCCGAAGAGCCGCCGGTGGCGGTGGCGCACCGGCACCACGGTGAAGCCGTGCCGTTCGAGGGTGCGCCCGAGCTCCGGGCAGGCCTCGTTGACCAGGACGGTGTCCGGGGCGACGGAGAGCACGTTCAGGTCGATGAACGGGCTGGTCAGGATCAGGTCGTCGTCGTCGTACTGCGGGAAGTTGTTGCCCTCGGCCGGCGGCGGGACGATCAGGTCCCACTTCCGGAGCGCCTCGGGCAGCTTCTCGGCCACCTGCTCGGACCGGACCAGCAGGGTTCCGGGCCGCAACGCCAGCACCATGCTGTCGATGTGACTGTCGCTCAGCCGGTGCACCCGGTGGATCCGGAACCGGCCCTCCAGGTGGCGCTCCAGCCAGTCGCAGGCCATCGCGTGGTTGGCGGTGGAGATGTTGACGACGAGGTCGCGGCCGAGCCGCAGGCACTGCGCGCCGTCGAACATCATCTCGAAGCCGACGTCGTACGGGGAGGGTTGCGGCTCCGCGATCGGCTCGGTGGGTCCGCCGACCGTACTGGTGCGCGCGTAGTCGAGGTCGAAGGAGGCGTCCGTCATCAGCGGGCGGGGCATGACGGTCCAGCGGGCGCCCCGCCGGAAGTAGTCGTTGAAGATCCCGGTGAGGAACTGGGTCTCGAAGTACCGGGACCGGATCATCGGCGGTGTCTCGATGATCTCGTCGCCGAGGATCAGGGTGTTGTCGCGGACGTTGAGGGGCGGCACCACCGAGGCCGTCCAGGCCGGCGTCTCGACCCTGGCGGTCGCGGCGTCGACGCTCATCGGCCGGTGGACCGTCACGGAGAGCGATTCGAGCGCCTCGACGATGCCGTGCAGGTCCTCGTTCAGCTCGTCCACATAACGCTGCTTGATCGATTTCCGGCCGGATCCGGCACTCGGCCGGCCGTCGGCGGCGGCCGTCAGCCGGGGGTAGTACCACTCCGAGCGCGAGGAGTTGTCCTTGGCGATGTTGTCGTGGAAGAACAGGTCGAAGGACAGCTCGCGTTCGTGCGAGGTGTAGTTCTCCGCCGAACCGACGATCACCTCCTTGAGCGGTGACCATTCGTCGAAGCTGTTCAGCTGCATCGCGGGCTCCTCCAGTGGTGGTTCCGTCGGCACGTGAACGGTCCGGGAACCAGGGTGATCACGGGGTGCGGAAGGCCGTTCGTCGCTCACGGCCAGGGGGGGCGGAATCGCGCCGGAACCGGGACGCCCGGACCTCCCGGACCGATGTCCGGTGGCCTGAGGGATCGTCACATGTGCTTCGGGGGGGCGCTGCGTCGCACACCATCACTTCATCCCGCCCGACCGCGCGTCAAGACCCCGACACCGAAAGGGGCTTCGTGACCTGCGGGATGATTCACCCATAAGCCCACACAGTCGTCCGCGCCGAGCTTCTTGATCCCGAGGGCTCGCCCAGCGGTGCAATGTGACGTACCATCTGCTGGGCACCGGGATGTCCACCGGGCCGGTCCTGGCCGTGGATCCCCGGACCGGCGGCCCCGCGAGGATCGTTCCGCTCGGGTCGCCCGCATTCCCCCGGGCGTTCCCGGGTTCTCCGCCTTTTGCGTTCCGAGTTGTCGCGCTTCGGGAAGTCCTCCACCGACGGTCCAGAAGGGAATGCTCGTCCAGATGAGCAACGTGCACGAAGGTGATCCGGTCTACGAGCGCTTCCGGTTCCTGGTGAACGCGCCCGCGCTCTTCAACGCCGTGACGACAGCCGTCGAACTCGGCGTCTTCCGCTACCTCGGGGAACACGACCGGGCCTCGTTCGAACAGCTCCACGCCGTCACCGGCGTCCCCGCCCACCAGCTCCGGGTACTCCTCCAAGGCGTCTGCTCGACCGGCCTCCTGACCAGGACCGACGGCCTGTACGCCAACTCCGCGGTGGCCGGTGACCTGCTGGCGACGGACGCGCCGGACAGTTGGTCCCACATCCTGGTGGGCTGGAAGGAGGTCTACTACCCGGCCTTCTCGCACCTGACCCGGGCGCTGCGCGCCGGCACCAACACGGCGCTCGCCGACCACCCCGGCGACGAACCCACGCTCTACCAGCGCCTGTCCCGCAACCCCGGACTGGAGGCGGTGTTCCACCGGGCGATGAGCGCCTTCACCCTGCGCAGCCTCGACGCCCTGGTCGAACGCGACGAGTTCGCCGCGGTGAAGCACCTGCTCGACATCGGCGGCGGCGACGGCACCACCTCCGCCGAGTTCGCCCGGCGCCGCCCCGGACTGCGGGCCACCGTCTTCGACATGCCCAGCGTGTCGCGGCTCGCCGGCGACGGCGCGGCCGCCGAACTCGCCGACCGGGTGGAGCTGCACCCCGGCGACATCTTCGAGGACGCGTTCCCGTCCGGTGCCGACGCCGTGCTCTTCAGCCACGTCCTGGAGATCTTCGCCGAGGAGCAGATCCTCGCCCTGCTGACCAAGGCGTACGACGCCCTGCCCCCCGGCGGCCAGGTCTTCGTCTACGGCTTCAACGTGTCCGACGACGAGACCGAGGGCATCTTCTCCGCCCGGCTGGGCCTCTACTTCAACGTGCTCGCCAGCGGCCGCGGCATGGCCTACCCGGCCAAGGACTACGAGGAGTGGCTGCGCCGGGTGGGCTTCACCGAGGTGCGCACCGTCACCGGACTCCCCTACGAGCACGGCCTCACCCTCGGCACGAAGGCTTAGACACCCCCATGCACCGTTTCCCCGAACCCGACCCCGGCGAGCCCGCCCTCGGCTCCCCCGGCCGCTACCTGCTGTGGCTCGCGTCCGCCCACCGCGCCTCCGCGGTCCTCGCCGTCGGCTACGGCGTGCTCTGCACCCTGGCCCAGGCCTTCGTGCCCGCCGCGATCGGCCGCGGGGTCGACCGGGGGCTCATCGCCGGGGACCGGGGTGCGCTGGTCGCCTGGTGCGCCGTGGTCCTCGGGCTCGGCGTCACCCAGGCCGTGGCCGGCACCCTGCGCGACCGCTGCTCGGTGACCAACCGGTTCGGGGCCGCCTACCGCACCATGCAGCTCGTCACCCGCAAGGCGGCCCGGCTGGGCGCGGAACTGCCCCACCGGGTCTCCGCCGGGACGGTGGTGAGCGTCGGTGCCACCGACATCACCCGGATCGGCGCCGCCCTGGAGAGCACCGCCCGCGGCGGCGGCGCCGTGGTGTCCATCGCGGTCGTCGCCGGCGTCATGCTGACCGTCTCCTGGCAGCTCGGCCTGGTCGCCCTGGTGGGCGTACCGCTGTCGGCGGCGGCGATCGCCGCGCTGATGCGGTTGCTGCACACCAGGCAGCACGGCCTGCGGAAGGAACAGGGCGCGCTGGCGGACCTCGCCGTGGACATCGTCGACGGCCTCCGGGTCCTGCGCGGCATCGGCGGCGAGCGGGTCTTCGCCGACCGGTACCGCGAGCGCTCGCAGCGGGTGCGCCACGAGGGCGTCCGGGTCGCGGGGGTGGAGTCGAGCGTGGCCGCCGGACGGCTGCTGCTGCCCGGGCTCCTCGTCACGGTGATCGTCTGGCTCGGGGCCCACTTCGTCGGCACCGGCCGGATGAGCCCGGGCGCGCTGGTCGCCTTCTACGGGTACGCCGTCTTCCTCGCCGAGCAGCTGCGCCGCGCGACCTCCATGGTCGACCAGCTGACCAGGGCGTTCGTCGCGGCCCGGATGGTGACCGACCTCCTCGCGATGGAACCCGGGCTCGACCCGGGCGGGCGGGAGCCCGGTACCGAGGGTGCGCGGGGGCCGCTGCGGGACCCCGGATCGGGCCTGGAGATCCCGCCGGACCGGTTCGTCGCCGTCGCCTGCGCCCGGCCGGACGACATGCGGCTGCTGGCCGACCGGCTCGGCCGGTACGTGGACTCCCCGGCCACCCTCGGCGGCATCCCGCTGGCCGCGTTCCCGCTCGCCGAGGTGCGCCGCCGGATCCTGGTCGTGGACCACGACGCCCGGCTGTTCTCCGGCAATCTCGCCACCCAGCTCGATCCGCACGGCCCGGCGGACGGCGGCACGGACGGCGGCACGGACGGCAGCACGGACGGCGGCAGCACGGCGGGCGACGGCGCCGGCGCGGACGGCGGCACGGACCGGCTGCGGAGGGCGCTCGACACCGCCTCGGCCCACGACGTCGTCGCGGCGCTGCCCGAGGGCCTCAACCAGGAGATCACCGGCGGCCGGGAGTTCTCCGGCGGCCAGCGGCAACGGCTCAACCTGGTCCGGGCCCTGCTCGCGGACCCGGACACGCTGGTCCTGGTCGAACCGACCAGCGCGCTCGACGCCCACACCGAGGCCCGCGTCGCCGAACGGCTGGGCGCCCACCGGCGCGGCCGCTCGACCGTGGTGTTCACCACCAGCCCGATCCTGCTGGACCGCGCCGACCACGTCGTGCTCGTCGAGGGAGGGACCGTCGTGGCCGAGGGCCGGCACGGCGAACTGCTCGCCGACGCCCGCTACCGGACCGTCGTCACCAGGGAGGTGACGGTCGCATGAGCGCCCTTCCCGTCGCGACGCCCCGCGAGGTGCGCGGCTACGCCAGGCGGCTCGCCCTCCGGTACCCGGGACAGCTCACGGTGTCCCTGCTGCTGCACGCCCTCGCCACCGCGGCGGGGCTGGTCGCGCCGAAACTGCTCGGCGGGCTGGTCGAGGACGCGGGCCGGGGCGGCGGCATCGACGGCGCCACCGGGACCGCGCTGACGATCGGTGCCGCCGTCGTGGCCCAGGCCGTCCTCACCCGCTTCGCGCTGCTCGCCTCGCTGCGGCTCAGCGAGAAGGTCCTCGCCCGGTTGCGCGAGGAGTTCGTCGACCGGGTGCTCGCCCTGCCGCTGGCCACGGTGGAACGGGCCGGCCCGGGCGAGCTGATCACCCGGACCACCCGGGACATCGACGTGCTGGCCGGCACCGTGCAACTCGCCGTCCCCGACACCCTGGTGGCACTCGCCACGGTCGCCCTGACGCTGGGCGCGGTGGCCCTCACCGCACCCGTGCTGGTCCTGCCGTGCCTGGTCGCCGTGCCCGTCCTGTGGCTGTCCACCGCCTGGTACCTGCGCCGCGCCCGGGCCGGCTACCTGCGGGCGAACGCCTCGTACGCCCGGCTCACCGGCGGCCTCGGCGAGACCGTCGACGGGGCGCGCACGGTGGACGCGCTGCGACTGGCCGACCACCGCTTCGCACGGGTCAACGAGGACATCGCCGAGTCCTACGCCGCCGAGCGCCGCACGCTGTACCTGCGCAGCGTCTACCTGCCGATCGCCGACACCGGCTATGTGCTGCCGGTGGTCGCCACCCTGCTGATCGGCGGCCTGCTGTACCTCGACGGCCGTGTCTCACTGGCGGCCGTCACGGCGGCCACCCTGTACGTGCAGCAGATCATCGGCCCGGTGGACCGGCTGCTGTACTGGATGGACGAACTGCAGGTCGGCGGGGCCTCGCTGGCCCGGATCCTCGGGGTGCACGGGCCCGCGTCCGAGGCGGGCAGCACGGCCGGGACGGAAACGGGCGGTGCGACCGGGACGGGGACCGGCAGGCCGACCGGGACGGGCACGGACGGTACGACCGCGGCCGACCCGGGCGGTACGGGCGGTACGGGCGGTACCGGCGCCGGGAAGGACATCGTCCTGAAGGGCGTGTCGCACGCCTACCGGGAGGGCCAGGACGTCCTGCACTCCGTCGATCTGACGATCCGGGCCGGCGAGCGGATCGCGGTCGTCGGTCCGTCGGGCGCCGGGAAGAGCACGCTCGCCGGACTGCTGGCCGGGCTGCACAGCCCCACCGCCGGCTCCATCACCATCGGCGGCACCGCGATGTCGGCCGTCCCGGTGGCCGAACTCCGCCGCCGGATCGCGCTGGTGACCCAGGAGCACCACGTCTTCCGCGGCACCCTGCGGGACAACCTGCTGATCGCCCGGCCGGACGCCGCGGAGCACGAACTCGAACACGCGCTGAAGGCGGTCGACGCCTGGGACTGGGCCTGCGAACTCGGCCCGGACACCGAGGTCGGCTCGGGCGCCGCGCCGCTCTCGCCGATCCAGGCGCAGCAGCTGGCCCTCGCCCGGCTGGTGCTGAGCGATCCGATCGCCGTGGTCCTGGACGAGGCCACCTCGCTCCTGGACCCGCGCGCCGCACGGCAGCTGGAACGGGCCCTGGCCGCCGTCCTGGCGGGGCGCTCGGTCGTCGCCGTCGCCCACCGGCTGCACACCGCGCACGACGCCGACCGTGTCGTGGTGATGGAGGACGGCCGGATCACCGAGACCGGCAGCCACGAGCAGTTGGTGCGGCAGGGCGGTCCGTACGCCCGGCTGTGGCGCTCCTGGCACGGCGACCGGGCCGAGTCGGCCGACCGGCCGGACTGACCGGGCTCCCGGACTCACCGGGCAGACCGGGCAGACCGGGCTCACCGGGCGGACCGGGCTCCCGGCGCGACAGCAGAGACACCGGCGACAACAGGGACAGCAGGGACAGCAGGACGACGGCACGGCCCGTCGCGCCTCCGGCCCCGCATGCCCTCGCACCAACCGGACACCGAAGCACGAAGGGGGACCACATGACGGACACCGCGTCGATCCGGTCCGGGGCCCGGCACGGGCACCTCGACGGAGCGACGGAGATCGACCTGGCCACCGACCGGCCCCGGGCCACCGCCGGACCGTACCGGCCCGGGACCGAACGCCTGCCGCTTCCCGCCGCCACGGCGGCCCTCCTGGACGAGGTGAGCGGCTCGGCGGGAGTTCCCCCGTCGATCACGGTGCTCACCGCCTGGGCCGCCGTGCTGCACCGGCACACCGGGCAGTCGGACCTGCTGCTGGGCCTGGCCACCGGCCCGGGGACCGGTCCCGGGGTCCGGCCGCTGCTCCTGCGGCTGCGGCCGGCGGCCCCGTTCGCCGAGGAGCTCCTCCGCGTCCACACCGCCGCCACCGCTGCCACCACCACCGACGCCGGCGCCGCCGCCGACCCGCACCGCGCTCCGCCGGAGCTGCGCGCCCTCGCCGGCCACCCCGGCGATCGCGAGCTGCGCGAAGCGGCGCCGGACCTCGCCCTGTCGCTGGAGCGCGAGGACGGGGCCGCCGGCCTCTGCCTGCGCTACAACACCGGCCTGCTCGCCCGCTCGACCGCCCTCTGGGTGCTCGGCCACTGCCTGACCCTGCTCGGGGAGGCCCTGGCCGACCCCGGACGGCCGGTCCGGGAGCTGCGGGTGCAGGACGAGCCGCCCGCCGCCCCCTGGTCGCTGCCGGTCCCGGCCGGCTTCACCGCCCCCGCACCGCCCGGGCCGGGCGAAACCCTGGTCGACCGGTTCCTGCGGACCGCGGCCGAGCACGCCGGCCGCACCGCCGTGACCGGCCCCTCCGGCACGCTCGACTACGCCGGGCTGGAGCGCGTCACCGCCGCGACGGCCCGGCGGCTGCGCCGCTTCGGCGGCCCCGGCAGGCGCGTCGCACTGCTCTGCGCCCACGACATCGGCGCCGTGGTCGGCGCCTGGTCGGTGCTCAGGACCGGCGCGGCGTACGTCCCGCTGGACCCCCGCCAGCCGGACGGCCGGCTGACCAGGCTGCTGCTCGACGTCGACGCCGCCGCGGTCGTCTGCGACCCCGAACTCGCCGAGCGCGCCGCGCTCCTGGCCCGCGGCCGGCAGATCGTCCCGCTGGACCCGACCGATCCGGGCGCCGACCCGGGCGCCGACCCGGGCCCGGTCCCCGGTGCCGAGCCGCGGCCCGGCGCCGGGGAGCCTCCCGCCGCCGGTGCCGACGCGCTCGCCTACCTCCTGCACACCTCGGGCTCCACCGGAAGGCCGAAGGCGGTGATGCAGACCCGGGGCAACGTCCTCGCGCACGCGCTCACCTACGCGGACCGGATCCGTCTCGGCCCGGGCGACCAGGTGCCGCTGCTGGCCCGCCACACCTTCGACGCGGCCGTGATGGACCTCTACGGCGCGCTGCTGACCGGAGCCACCCTCCACGTACTGGACCCGCTGCTGCCGGCGCCCCGGCTGCGCGAGCGGCTGGGCGCCGCCGGGGCCACCGTGCTGCACTGCACCCCGACCGTCTTCCGACACCTGACCGGCGACCTCGCCGAGGACGCGGCAGGCCACGAGGCCGCGCTCGGGACCGTCCGGGTCGTGGTGCTCGGCGGCGAGGAGGCCGGCCGACACGACCTCCGTCGCTTCCTCAGGGCCTTCCCCGACGGCAGCGCCCTGGTCAACGGTCTCGGCCCGACCGAGTGCACCCTGGTCACCCAGCACCTCGCCGGCCGGGCCGACCTCGGCGGCGGTGCCCTCCCGGTGGGCGGACCGGTCGACGGGGTACGGATCCGCCTCCTCGACACGGACGGGCACCCCACCGAGCTCCGCGGCGAGCTGGAGGTCCGCGGCGACCGGGTGGCCACCGGCTACTGGAACCAGCCCGAGGTCACCGCCGGGGCGTTCGGCACCGCACCGGACGGCACCCGGTACTACCGCACCGGCGACCTGGTGCGGCGCCGCGCCGACGGGGCGCTGGTGTTCCTGGGCCGCGGGGACCGGCAGATCAAGATCCGCGGCCACCGGATCGAGCCCGGGGAGATCGAGGCGGTGCTCCGCGGCCACCCCACGGTCGCGGAGGCCGTACTGACCGTCGACACCCGGCGGCCGACGGCCCGGCTGGTCGCGTACGTGACCCCGGCGACGGCCTTCCCGCCGGACGCCGAGGAGTTGGGGCGCTACCTGGCCCGCACCCTGCCCGAGCACGCCGTGCCCTGGCGGGTGGTCGCCCTGGAGCGGCTGCCGCTCGGCCCGACCGGCAAGCTCGACCGCGCCGCGCTGCCCGCGCCGGAGGAGGCCCCGGCCGGCATCGGCGACGCCCCGGACACCCCGACCGAGCGGGCGGTCGCCGACGTGTGGTGCCGGGTCCTCGGCGTCCCGTCGGCGCGGCTGCACAGCAACTTCGTCGCCAGCGGCGGGGATTCGGTCCAGCTGCTGACCCTGCTCACCGAACTCCGGGCCGAACTCGGGGTCGAGCTGGACCTCCTGGAGGTCCTCGCCGCCCCCACCGTCGCCACCATGGCCCACCTGATCGAACGGGAGAACCGATGCTGATCATGCCCGGCGCGCGGACCGCGCGGACGGCCGCCCGGGACGCGCACGCCACCCGCGTCCTCATCGGCAACGACTTCAGCGAGGACGTGCGCACCGACCGCGGCTGGACCGGCTGGTGGGTGCAGCGGATCGCCTGGTTCGCCGAGGACGGCGACGTCCTCGTCCTGCCGGTGCGCCCCGAGGAGGACTTCCTGGAGTACGTGACCTCGTCGACCGGCGTGCGGCGGGAGAGCCTCACCGTCGTCGTCCCGCCGGCCCACGCCGGCAGCGAGGGCACCCTCTCCCCCGCCCGGCTGGCCGACCCGGAGTTCGTCGAGGCGCTCGAACTGGCCGTCGGCGAGCGGGAGGTGACCCATCTGTCGGCCCTGTGGCCGGACGCCGCGGTGGCCCGGCTCGCCACCGTCCTCGGGGTGCGGGACGCGATGCCGGGCCACGGCTTCGTGGACCAGGCGGGCGGGGTGATGGTCAACAGCAAGTCGGCGTTCCGGACCGTCGCCGGCGGTGTGGGAGTGCCGATGCCGGAGGGCGCCGTGCTCGTCAGCCCCCAGGTCGCCGAGGAGGCGATCCTGGACCTGCTCGGCGGCGGCCCGGTGATGGTCAAGCACGACTTCCTCTCCGGCGGGCGCGGCAACGAGGTCCTGACGACGGGCGAGAGCTTCCGCCCGATCGGCGCCCGCCGGGTGATCACCGTCGCCGGCCGCGAGGACGTGCGGGCCTACCTGCGGGAGCGGTGGGAGTGGCTGACCTCCGGCGGCCGGGGGCGGCCGGTCGCGGAGCGCTACGTCCGCGACAGCTCCGCGTTCTTCTCGGAGTTCCTCCTCACCGACGAGGGCGTGGAGCTGACCGGTGACGGCGAACTGCTCTCCGCCCCCTACGCGGTCGGGCAGATCATGCCCTCCCAGGGCCTGGAACCGGAGGTGCTCGAACGGATCCTCGACGGCGGCCGCCGGCTGGCCGAGGCGCTGCACGCGATCGGCTACCGGGGCGTCCTGGGCCCGGACGCGATCGTGACCCCGGACCGCGAGGTGCTCTTCACCGAGTACAACGGCCGGGTCACCGGCTCCACCCACATCTACGGCCGGATCGGCGGGATCGTGGTGGGCGAGGGCTTCGGCAAGGACCGGATCGTCCTCGAACGGGTGTGGCCGGAGGGCTGGGCGACCACCTCGTTCTCGGCCGCCCTCGCCGCCGTGGAGGGCGCCGGCCTGCGCTACGACCCGGCCACCCGGACCGGGGTCGTGCTGACCAACGCCTTCGACGGCAACAACGGGGTCATGTACTGCATCGTGGCCGAGGACCTGGCCGCCGCCTGGGCCTGCGACCGGGCGCTGAAGCCGGTGTTCGCGGTTACCGGGCCGGGCGGTTCCGGGGCCTGAGTCCCCGCGCTCGCCCGGCGCGGCCGTACCGCCCCGCGCCTCCCCGGCGCGTTCGTTCCTCCCGGTGTTCCCCTTCGAGCGTCCCGCCACCTCCGGCGGGGCTTCTCCCCGGTATGCCTACCGGCAAGTCAGGAGACGTGTGACGTGGCAGATGTGAACAGCCGCCTGGCGGCACTGTGGACCGAGCTCCTCGGGTGCGAGGACGTCACCGAGGACTCGGACTTCTTCGAGTCCGGCGGCACCTCGGTGGTGGCCGTGTACCTCGCGGCCGAGATCCAGGACCGGCTGCGGATCGAGATCGACGCGATCGAGATCGTCACCCACCGGACGTTCGGCGAACTCGCGGCGCTGGTCGGCGGGCGGGTTCCCGGGGAAGTGGTCTGAGGCCCCGGAGTCCGACGCGCTCCGGCCGCCCGGGTGGACCGACCCCGGCGGCCGGAGCGCTCCCCGGTCAGGCCGGGCGGGCGGCGGGCCGGTGCCCCCATGCGGTGAGCAGGCCGGCCGCCAAGGCGGCGCAGTCCTCGGAGTCCAGGTAGCGGACCGCCTCGTCCACCCCCGCGTCGTCGACCAGGCCGGTGGCGACCATCGCGGCCCGGCTCCGCTCGAAGGTGTCCGCCCAGAACCGGCTGATCGGACTGCCCGGCAGCAGCGGCGGCACCCGTACCTCGGCGCCGACCCGTTCGAGCCCCGCCCCGCGCAGCAGGCGCGGGTAGGAGGGCACCCAGGAGACGTCGGTGCCGATGGTCTCCCGCAGCCCCCGCCACATCGCCCGCATCGCCCGGTCGTACGGGGTGGCCGGGTCCCGGTCGGCGGCCGGTTCGACCGCGTCGCCGAGCACCAGCACCCCGCCCGGCTCGACGAGTTCGGCCAGCCGCCGGACCAGCCGCTCGTGGTCGGGCAGGTGCATCAGCACGAAGCGCGCGTGCACCAGCCGGAACCGGCCGGGGGCGAAGTCGGGGGCGGTGACGTCGGCCTCCCGCACCTCCATCCCGGGCACGGCCCGCTCGGCGAGGAAGCGCACATCGCGGTCCACGGCTAGGACTTCCGCCACCCCGGCCTCCTCCAGCAGCCGGCGGGAGACCGTGCCGGTGCCCGCCCCGATGTCGAGGCAGCGCCAGCCGGGGCCGACCCCGAGGGCGTGCAGCCGGGCCATCGTGACCCGGTCGTAGGCGAGGGCGCCGAAGTCGATCCGCTCGCCCT
This sequence comes from Kitasatospora sp. NPDC089913, assembly GCF_044748625.1. NCBI lineage: Bacteria > Bacillati > Actinomycetota > Actinomycetes > Kitasatosporales > Streptomycetaceae > Kitasatospora > Kitasatospora sp. NPDC089913. Next base: position 316,242 of record NZ_JBIVGI010000002.1, read on the forward strand.
CGCCCGCCTGCTCCGGCCGGAACACCGCCTCGCCGTAGCGGCCGCCGGTCACCGGGCGGCCCTCCGTGCCCCGGGGGAACCGGCGGCGGGGGTACCGGGGGCAGCAGCGGGGGAACCGGGGGCGCGGGTACCGGGGGCAGCGCGCCCTCCGGGGCGACACGGCGGCGGGTCGTCGAGGAGTTCCATGGCCGGGCCTTTCGCGGACGCGGGATCGGCGGTGCGGCGCCGGCGCGGCCGCCGCTCCTCGATCGTCCCTCTCCCCCGCGCCTGCCGCCCGCCGCGCCCCACGCCGACCGCTCCGCACCCCTGCCCGTTACATCTTGACAATGAGTGTCACAATGTAACGCGCGTGGGGCCGGCAGGCCCGGCGGCGACCGATTCCAGCAGCTCGGAGCACGTCATGCACCCCTTCCTCGACCATCCGGGGCCGCTCGCCTTCGCGCACCGGGGCGGTGACCTCGGACGGCCGGAGAACTCGTCGGCCGCGTTCGAGGCCGCCGTCGCCCTCGGGTACCGGTACCTGGAGACGGACGTCCACGCCACGGCCGACGGCGTGCTGGTGGCGTTCCACGACAGCCGGCTCGACCGGGTCACCGACCGCACCGGGGCACTGTCCGAGCTGCCGTGGCGCACCGTGCGGCAGGCCCGGATCGGTGGCACCGAGCCGGTGCCGCTGCTGGAGGACCTGCTCGGCGCGTTCCCCGAGGCCCACTTCAACATCGACGTCAAGGCGGCGCCCGCCGTCGGCCCGCTGGTCGAGGCGGTGCGCCGGACCGGGGCCTGGGACCGGGTCTGCGTCGGCGGCTTCTCCGACGCCCGGCTCGCCGCCGTACGGGCCGCCGCCGGGCCCCGGCTGGCGACCTCGCTCGGCCCGCGCGAGGTCGCGCGGCTGCGGCTGCGCTCGCTGGCCGGGCCGCTCGGGCGCGGCGGCGGGGCGCCGTGGGCCGGGATCTGCGCCCAGGTGCCCGAGCGGCACAAGGGCGTCCGGGTGGTCGACCGGGCCTTCGTCCGGACCGCGCACCGCCTGGGCCTGCAGGTTCACGTCTGGACTGTGGACGACGCCACACGGATCCGGGCTCTCCTCGACCTGGGTGTGGATGGCATCATGGCCGATCGCATCGACGTCCTGCGCGATGTCCTCCGCGAGCGCGGATGCTGGCCCCACGACGGCAACGGCTCCAGCACGGTGATAGGAACCGCCCCATGAGCACAGCGACCGACCTGCCGGAGCATCCGGCCACCGCCACCGCCGCCGACGACGGGCGCGCGCTGCGCCGCATGCAGTTCGGCTGGTACATCAACGACTGGGCCAACGCGGCCTTCTCCGCCACCGTCCTCACGGTCTTCCTCGGTCCGTACCTGACCTCCGTCGCCAAGGAGGCGGCCGACGCCCAGGGCAATGTGCACCCGCTCGGCCTGTCGATCCGGGCGGGCTCGTTCTTCCCGTACACGGTGTCGTTCTCGGTGCTGCTGTCGGTCGGCGCGATGCTGCTGCTGGGGACGGTCGCGGACCGCACCGGGCGGCACAAGGAGCTGATGTGCGGGGCCGCCTACGTCGGCTCGGCCGCGACGATGGGCATGTTCTTCCTCGGCGGCGACCGCTACCTGCTCGGCGGCGGCCTGCTGGTGGTCGCGAACATCGCGTACGCGGTGTCGGTCGCGCTCTCCTACGCCTACCTCCCCGGCCTGGCCTCGCCCGACGAGCGGGACAAGGTGTCCTCCAAGGGCTGGGCCTACGGCTACGCGGGCGGCGGCCTGCTGCTGATCGCGAACCTGGCGCTGTTCCAGGGCCACGACGCGTTCGGACTGGACTCCGGCACCGCCGTGCGGATCTGCCTGGCCTCGGCCGGGCTGTGGTGGGCGGTCTTCACCCTGGTGCCGCTGCTGCGGCTGCCCTCGCGGGCCGGTGTGCTCCCGGGGCAGCCGCCCGGGACGGCGCAGGGCCCCCGGGACGCCCGGCCGGCCGCCGGGAGCCTGCGCGAACTCGGCCGCACCCTGCGCGGCATGCGCCGCTACCCGCTGACGCTGCTCTACCTGGGCGCCTTCCTCTGCTACAACGACGGCATCCAGACCGTCGTCTCGCAGGCCTCGCTCTACGGCAGCGAGGAACTGGGCATGGACCAGACCTCGCTGGTCGTCGCCGTGCTGCTGGTGCAGATCGTGGCGATCGGCGGCGCACTGCTGCTCGGCCGGATCGCGCACCGCTTCGGCGCCAAGAGCACCGTGCTCGGCTCGCTGGTCGGCTGGGTGGTCACCCTCGCGCTCGGCTACTTCATGCCGGCCCACCAGCCCGCCTGGTTCTACGCCCTGGCCTGCATGATCGGCCTGGTGCTCGGCGGCAGCCAGGCGCTCTCGCGCTCGCTGTTCTCGCACATGATCCCGGCCGGGCGGGAGGCCGAGTACTTCAGCGTCTACAAGGTCAGCGACCGCGGCACCAGCTGGATGGGCCCGCTGGTCTTCGGCCTGGCCTACCAGATCACGGGCAGCTACCGCTCGGCGATCATCTCGCTGCTGGTGTTCTTCGTGATCGGCTTCGCCGTGCTGCTGAAGGTCCCCGTCCGGCGCGCGATCGAGGCGGTCGGCAACCCGGTGCCCGAGCGGCTCTGACCGCGCCGGGAGCGCACGGAACGGAACCGCACGGAACGGGGCGGGGGCTGTGACGGCCCCCGCCCCGTTCCGTCGTTCGCGGGGCCGCTGCCGGCCGGCGGCCGGTCAGACGCCCGGCTTCCAGCCGAGGGCCGGGGCCAGGTGGGCGGCGATGTCGGTGAGGATCTGGACGTAGTCCTCGTGGCCGAAGGTGAACGGGAGCGCGAAGACCACCTCGTCCACCTCCCGGAAGCCCGCGTGGGCGGACAACTGCTCCGCGATCGCGGCGGACGGCCCGACCAGGTCCCGGGCGAACATCGTGCGGGCCGGGCCCTGCGGGGTCGAGGTCCGCGGCGTCCGGGCCCGGACGTACTCCTCGTAGCGCGCCCGCTGCTCCGGGGTGGCGCTGTCGGTGGGGATCACCACCAGCCCCTGGGAGACCCGGGCCGCGGCCCCCAGCGGGTGGTGCGCGCGGAAGGCCGCGATCTGCGAGCGCTGGATCTCGGCGAAGTCCTCCGACTCCTCGGCCCGCACCACGTTGCTGGTGAGCAGCGAGAGCCCCTGCTCCCCGGCCCAGCGGGCGGAACGCAGGCTCCCCCCGCCGTACCAGAGCCGGTCGGCCAGGCCCGGCGAGACCGGCTGGACCCGGTCCGAGTACACCTCGATGCCCTCGACGCCGCTGAAGTCGGTGGCCCGCTCGCCGCGCAGGAAGCCGAGCAGCCGGCGGACCCGCTCGTAGCCGAAGTCCTCGGCCTCGGCGGTGTCCGGGTACAGCGCGCCGGACACCCGGTCCCAGTGGCCGGGACGGCCGACGCTGACGCCCGGGTTGAGCCGGCCGCCGGACAGCAGGTCGGTGGTGGCGAGGTCCTCGGCCAGACGCAGCGGGTTCTCCCAGCCGACCGGGACGACGGCCGTGCCCAGCTCGATCCGGCGGGTGCGCTGGGTGGCGGCCGCGAGCACCGCGACCGGCGAGGAGATGCCGTACTGGAGGTGGCGGTGGCGCACCCAGGCGCTGTCGAAGCCCAGCTGCTCGCCGAGTTCGATCAGCCGCAGGGTCTGCTCGTGCCCCTGCGCCGGGTCGGCGGGGTCGAAGAGTCCGATGGTCAGGAATCCCAGCCTGCGCAGGGGCCTCGCGTGCGACGGCACCGGTGTCCTCTTTCCTCGGCGTCCCCGGCGCGGACGGTGACCGGCCGGGCGGCGTGCCGTCCACCGTCACACAGGGGCCGGGGACGCTCAAGGGCCGCCCCGGATTCGTCATCGGGCGCAACATCGCTGTCACGCCGCCGAATCCGAACCCGGGGCGGCCCCTCGGCGTGGCGGCCCCCCGGCCCCTCGGCCTGGCGGCCGTCAGCCGCGGGCGAGCAGCTCCAGGGTGTCGATGACCCGGTTGGAGAAGCCCCACTCGTTGTCGTACCAGGCCACCACCTTGACGTGCTTGCCGTCGACCCGGGTGAGCGCGGCGTCGAAGATCGAGGAGGCGGCCTCGCCGGTGATGTCGCCGGAGACCAGCGGCTCGTCCGCGTAGTCGAGGATGCCCTTGAGCGGGCCGTCGGCGGCGGCGCGGTAGGCGGCGAGCACCTCGTCGAGGGTGACCTCGCGCTCGACGGTGGTGTTCAGCTCGACGATCGAGCCGACCGGGACCGGCACCCGGATCGAGTCGCCGGACAGCTTGCCGTCGAGCTGCGGCAGCACGAGGCCGATCGCCTTGGCGGCTCCGGTGGTGGTCGGCACGATGTTGACGCCGGCGGCGCGGGCCCGGCGCAGGTCGCGGTGCGGCCCGTCCTGGAGGTTCTGCTCCTGGGTGTAGGCGTGCACCGTGGTCATGAAGCCGTGCTCGATGCCGGCCAGCTCGTCCAGCACCGAGGCCAGCGGGGCCAGCGCGTTGGTGGTGCAGGAGGCGTTGGAGACGATCGTGTGCGCGGCCGGGTCGTAGTCGGCGGTGTTCACGCCGTAGGCCAGGGTGACGTCCGCACCGTCGGACGGGGCGCTCACCAGGACCCGGGCGGCGCCGGCCTTCAGGTGGGCGCGGGCGGCGTCCGCGGAGGTGAACCGGCCGGTGGCCTCGAGGACGAGGTCGACACCGAGCTCGGCCCACGGCAGGGCCTCGGGGTCGCGCTCGGCGAGCACCTTGATCCGGTTGCCGGCGACGACCAGCTCGTCCCCCTCGACGGCGACCGGGTGGCGGAAGCGGCCGAGCGCGCTGTCGAAGCGGAGCAGGTGGGCGAGCGAGTCGATGGGGGCGAGGTCGTTGACCGCGACCACCTCCAGCTCGCTGCCGCGCTCCACCAGGGCGCGCAGGCTGTTGCGGCCGATGCGGCCGAACCCGTTGATGGCGATGCGGGTCATGGAGGGCTCCCTCTGCGGTTCCGGGGCGTTCCGACGCGTCCCGTCGTGCGGTCCCGTCGTGTGGTGACGCGTCCATCCTCGGAGTTCCGGGGCGCCCCGGACAGGGGCTGGATCGACACGGTGCGCAAGGATCTCGCCGGCCTTCGTGCCAGCGGCCGCAAGGATCCCGCCAGCAGGATCCCGCCACCACCGGTGCCACGGGTCCCGCCGCCCTTCCCCGGCCGTGTCCTCAGCCCTCGGCGCGCGCCGCGAAGGTGTGCCGGTACTCGGTGGGCGAGGTGCCGAGAACGCGGTGGAAGTGCAGCCGCAGGTTCGCCCCGGTGCCGAGCCCGACCCGGTCGGCGATCTGCTCCACGCCCAGGTCGGTGCGCTCCAGCAGCTCCCGTGCGAGGTCGACCCGGGCCCGCAGCACCCACTGCATCGGCGTGTAGCCGGTGTCCTCGACGAACCGCCGCGAGAAGGTCCGGGCCGAGACCCGCGCGTGCCGGGCCAGCCCCTCCAGCGTGAGCGGCTCGGCCAGGTGCGCCAGCGCCCACTCCCGGGTGCCGGCGAACAGGTCGCCCAGCGGCTCGGGCACGCTGCGCGGCACGTACTGGGCCTGACCGCCGCTGCGGTAGGGCGCGGCCACCAGCCGCCGCGCGACGTGGTTCGACAGCCCCACCCCGTGGTCGCGCCGGACCAGGTGCAGGCACAGGTCGATGCCGGACGCGGCGCCGGCCGAGGTGAGCACCGCGCCCTCGTCGACGAACAGCACGTTCTCGTCGACCCGGATCCGCGGATGGCGCTCCGCCAGGACCTTGGCGTAGTGCCAGTGGGTGGTCGCCCGCTTCCCGTCGAGCAGTCCGGTCGCGGCCAGCGCGAACGCCCCGGTCGAGATGGCCGCCAGCCGGGCGCCCCGGGTGTGGGCGGCGACCAGCGCCTCGACCACGGCGGCCGGCGGCGCGGTGGTCGCCGGATCGCGGTAGCCGGGGACGAACACGGTGTCCGCGTGCTCCAGCGCCTCCAGGCCCTCGGCCACGTGGTAGGACAGGCCGTCGCCGCCGGCCACCAGGCCCGGGGCCGGACCGCAGACCCGGACCGTGTACGGCATGCTCGGCCGGCTGGAGAACACCTGCGCGGGGATGCCCACGTCCAGCGGCTTCGCCCCCTCCAGTACCAGCACGGCGACCCGGTGCTTGCCTCGGCCCATCGGGCCGCCTCCACTCCCCGCGGACGACCCGGGCACCGCGGCGCGCCCCGGCCGGCACCGCACCGACCGCAAGCATCCTGCCATCAGCCCGGGTCTGCCGGGCCGGTCAGGGCCCGGCTCGCCGGTCAGGAGCCACCGGTCGGGGCGCGCCGGGCAGGACACACCGGTCGGGGCGGGCCGGCCGGGGCGGCCGCTCCGGTCAGGGTGTGGCGGCGGCCGGACGGGCGGTGCGCGGCAGCAGGGCCGGGACGGCCTCGCTCTTCACCAGCCAGGCAACGCCGAAGGCGAACACCGACACCGCCTCACCGAGGTAGGGCAGGGTGAGCGGCCAGCCCCGCGCCAGGTGCAGCACCCCGGCGACGGCGACCGTGAGCACTCCGGCCACGATCACCCAGCCGCAGACCAGGTACACCCAGTCTCGCGCCGGGCGGCGGTGGCCGGCCGCCGGGGAGTCCGCGAACAACCGCAGGCAGAAGTACCCGAGGACCCCGAACAGGCCCGCCGCGAAGACCAGATGGAGCATCCCGACGGTGGTCTGGACACCGCTGGGGTGCGGCACCAGCGCGGACGGCGGCTCGGTGGGGAACAGGGCCACCGCGATCGCCAGCACCCCGGCGACCGAGCTCAGCCGGTCCTCCCGGCGGTCGTGGCGGTAGCAGATGAGGAAGACGCCGACGGCGCACAGTCCGCCGACGAAGACGTTGCGCATATGGGTGTAGTAGGACGCGCTCATCGAGTCGAGCAGCGCGATCCGGGCGGAGGTGAGGCTGTTGCCGAGCGGAAGGGCGATCGGCAGCAGGAACCCGAGGACACCGACGCCGAGGCGCAGGCGCCGCACGGTACGGACGTCCTGGGCCCGGGGGTCGGGATCCACGGGGTTCCGGGCTTCGGCAGGGGGGTGGGCGGACATGGCGAGGCCTCCTTCGACACGCTGAGGCTGTCTGCACCGCGGCCGGGACGGCGGCCGCGGCAGGGTGATACCCGCCCGCCACCGTCCGGGAACCCCCTTCCGGCCTGCTGTTCTGACCCTCCGTCACGACTGTCGCGGCGGCGGTCCCGTCAGACCGGTCGGAGCAACTCCTCGACGGGCTGCGCCCGGCGCAGCGGCACGAACCGCACCGCGCCCGCCGCGTCCACCGTGAAGCCGTGCACCGCCGGCTCGGGCAGGCTGTTGTACTGGAAGTGGGTGGTCGCGTAGTAGGCGCCGGTGTCCAGCAGGGCGACCAGGTCGCCGGGCTCCAGCAGCGGCAACGGGCGGCCCGTCGCGACCAGGTCCCCGGCGAAGCAGCACGGTCCGGCGACGTCCTGCGGCACCGGCGCGCCGTCCTTCGCCGCGCCGGAGGAGTGGTGCGCGGTGATCCGCAGCGGCCAGGCGTCCGGCATGAACACCGTGCGGGTCGCGACCTGGGCCCCGGCATGGGTGACGGCGATCCGCCGGCCGCCGGAGGTCTTGGTGTACTCGACGTACGCGGCGGTGAAGCCGTTCTTCGCCAGCAGCGAGCGGCCGAACTCGGTCGCCAGCCGGTGGCCGCCGTCGAACAGCTCCGGCACCCGGGCCCGCAGCAGCCCGGCGTACTCGGCGAAGGTGGGCGCGGTGGTGTCGTCGGCGAAGTTGACGGGCAGTCCACCGCCGAGGTCGACGCCGACCACCTGGCGCCGCCCCAGCTCCTCGTTCACCCGCGCGGCGAACGCCACCGCCCGGGCGACCCCCTCGGCCATGAGGTCGAGCGGGCAGCCCTGGGAGCCGACGTGCACATGGACCCAGGTCAGCCAGGGGCGTTCGCGGAACGCCTCGACCAGCCGCTTCCCGTTCCCCTCGTCGGCCAGCCCGATGCCGAACTTGGAGGTCGCGGTGGCGGTGCTCATCGCCCCGATGCTGCCGCCGCCGACCTGCGGATTGAGCCGGACCCCGATCCGGGACCCGGGCGTCCCGGACCCCACCAGGGCGTCGACGCGTTCCAGTTCCTGCCAGTTGTCGACGTTGACGGCGACACCCAGCTCCAGTGCGGCGGCCAGCTCCCGCCGGGTCTTGGCGGGCGAGTCGAGGACGATCCGGTCCGGCCGGAAGCCCGCCGCCAGCGCCTGGGCCAACTCGCCGGGGCTGGCCACCTCGCAGCCCAGGCCCAGTTCACGCAGCCGGGCCAGCAGCGGGACCAGGCAGTTCGCCTTCGCGGCGAAGGTGTGCAGCACGTCGGGCCCGGCCGGGAAGGCCGCCCGCAGGCCGGCGACGCTCGCCGCCACCCCGTCGAGGTCCACGAAGGCGGCGAGCAGCGCGTCCTCGGGGTCGAGCAGCCGGTGCCGCACGGCCTCCCGCAGCACACGCTCACGACGGGCGGCGGCGCGCTCGGCCGGGTCGGCGGCAGGCTGAGGAATCGTCATGGTCCGGCACTCCCGTGGCTCGTCGGGCGGTCGGAGGCCCAGTCTGCCGCAGCCGTTGCAGTCCGGTGACACGGAAGGCCCGATTCCGTCGACTGTTCGCACTACGTTCGATCGTGCACGCCGTCGCACGACGACCACCCGGCACCCCGCTCAGGAGAACCTCCATGTCCCGCAAGGCGACCCGCCGTCCGACCACCGTCCGCGCGCTGGCGGGAGCGATCCTGACGGTTGCCCTGATCGCGCCCGCGGTGACGGCCTGCGGCCCCGACTCCGACGCGTCCGCCACCGCGTCCGTCACCACGACGGCCGCCACCGTGCCCACCGCCACCGGTACCGCGCCGACGACACCGACCGCCGCCGCACCGAGCACACCGAGCGCCACGGCCAGGCCCACCACCGCGGCACCGACGGCCACCACCGCGGCACCGACGGCCGCGTCCACGGCGACCAGCACCGGCACAGCCGGCGCCAAGCCGAAGTCCCCCGGCAAGAGCTTCCCCCTGGCCGACGGCATCAGCACGGCCGAGGTCCAGCCCACCGGGAACCAGAACTACACCGCCAGGATCGTCGCCCGCGGCTCCGTCCTGGCCACCCTGGAGACCAAGGACGCCGACGCCGGTCTCGACGCCAACGACATGTTCGTGGTGCTCTCCGTCGACGGCACGGTCCACTCCTGGACGGGCGGCGCCCACCAGGGCCCGGGCACCTTCAAGCTCGCGGGCGGCTGGACGGCCAAGGTCACCAAGGTCGGCGAACTCCACTACCGGGCGCAGATCCTCGGCCTCGACAACACCGTGATGGACACCTTCGACGCCGACCAGCACGACATCGGGGCCGTCGCCAACGGCGTGTCCATCGTGCTCACCGCGGGCGGGCGGATCAGCGCCCACATGTGAGGTGAGCACCGGCGTCGAGCGGAGCCCGGCCGCCCACCGATGATCCACTAGGCTCCCCGCCATGACTGACATCCGGCCGGCCGTGGTGCTGCACGGGACCCGGTACACCGCCCGGCTGGACGGCGACGCGCTCGTGCTGCAGCGGCGCCGCACCACCCACCGGATACCCGTGACGGCGATCGACCGGATCGACGTCCGCCCGGGCCGGGTGGACGTGGTGCTGCTCACGGCAGGAGCGGAGGCCCGGGTGTATCCGGTCACGCACCACAACGGCGCGGCCGCGAAGGCCTTCGCCCGGACGGCGGCCACCGCACTGCCCGAGCGGGCGGCGGCGGACCGGTCCGTGGACGGCGCCGCGCTGGTCACGACCACCGTCGAACCGCGTGGACGTACTCCGCTGCTCAAGCCGTTCGACTCGTGGCGGAAGCTGCTGCTCTGGTTCTACCTGGCGGGGCTGGTCGCCCCGTTCCTCGCCCGGGCGCTGGCGGCGAACCCCCGGATCGCGTCCAAGCCCGCGCTGGCGTGGCTGCTCACCCTGCCGTTCACCGTCCTCGCGGTGCTGGGCCTCTACGCCGTCGTCTCCTCGCTCCGGACCGACTGGCTGCTCTACCGCCGCGGCGTCACGGTGACCGCCCGGGTCACCGGCCACGACGACGACGGCGACACGGAGAGCCCCAGCCACTTCGCCCGGTACGCCTTCACCGACGCCGAGGGCATCGCCCGGGAACACACCGCCAAGGACCAGCCGGGCCTCGTCCGCACCGACACCGTGGACATCTGCTACGACCCGGCCGACCCCGGCCTGGTCCGCCGCCGGGCGGGCCTCGGCCGGGGCCTCGCCCGGGGCACCTTCCTCGGTCTGCCCCTGACGGTGGCCGCCGCCGTGCTGTTCGTGGGACTGGCCGGCTACATCCTCGCCTGGCCGTACCTGGGCGGGCCGGAGTAGCGCGCCCGGAACCGCGGGCCCCGGGGTCGCCCCGCCCCGGCCCGCCTACCCCTCCGCCGCCAGGTCGACGAAGAGCGCCGCGGACCAGCCGAAACCGGAGGTCGCCGTCCGGGCCCGGGTACCGGTGAGGGGGTTCCAGTACTCGTAGAGGCCCCCGGCGTCGCGGACCATGGCGAGGGTGCGCGCACGCAGTTCGGCGGCGGTGCCGGCGAAGCCGGAGCGCCGCAGTCCTTCGATCAGCAGGTAGTTGATGTTGAGCCAGACCGGACCGCGCCACATCGCCTCCGGGTCGAAGGCCGGATCGTCGAAGGCGACGGTGGGGACCGGCCGTTCGCCCCAGAAGGCGGGTGAGCGCAGGATGCGGTCCAGCGCGGCGGCGATGTCGGCGGGCAGCCGGCCGGTGAACAGGGGCATCAGGTCGAGCGCGGTGCGGACGGGCACGGGGGCGCCGGCCGCCAGGGTGGTGAAGCGGGTGCCGTCCCAGCGGCGGGCGACCAGGAGGTCGGTGTGGGCGGCGGCCCGCGAGCGCCAGTCGGCGGCCTCGTCCGGCCGTCCGAGGGCGTCGGCGATGTCGGCCAGCCGGTCGGCCTCCAGGACCAGGTAGGAGTTGAGGTCGGGCGGTTCGGCGCGGGGGCCGTGGTCCCAGACCGGGCTGTCGTCCAGGCCGGAGGAGTAGGGGTGCAGGTACTCGGGCAGGCCGTCGCCGTCCGGGTCGGACACGGCGAACCACCACCGGTGGGCGCGGACCAGCCGGGGGTAGGCGGCGGCGAGGAAGGGCAGGTCGGGAGCGGTCTCGTGGACCTTCCAGACGGCCCAGGCGGCGAGCGGCGGTTTGGTCACCGGCACCGGCCCGGGGGTGGGCCGGGCGCCGTTGGCGGTGCCGACGTGCTCGGCGAGCCGGGCGTGGTCGCTGCGGGGAAGGTCGGTGGTGTCGGAGAGCACACCGTGCTCGTGCACCACGTCGGGGAGCCGGCCGTCGGGCAGTTGGTGGTCGAGGAAGAGCAGGATCTGGTCCCGGGCGAGCGCCGGATCGGCGTGCCGGAGGGCGACGGCGTGGAACAGCGCGTCCCAGTTCCACACGCCCACGTAGCCGTACTTGGACGGGACGAGGCCCTCCCGGCCGGCGATCGGCAGCAGGTTGACGGCCAGGGTCCACCAGGCGGTGGCGGCGGCCACGACGAGGTCGGGGCGGACGGCCGGCATCCGGGCGAACCAGGCCGCCCAGCGGGCCTCGGCGGCGGCGCGCACAGCGGCGGCCGACCACTCCCCCGGCGGGCCGAGCAGGACGTGGCAGCCGTCGAGCGAGAGCTGCCGCGCGGTGCCGTCGGGCAGCCGCCAGGAGGCGTGGACGTCCTGCCCGGTGAGTACCAGGGTGACCGGGTCGGCGAACAACAGCGCGGCCCCGCCCGCGAATTCGACCGCCGTGGGGGTGGCGGCGCGGACCGGCAGCGGGTGACCGTCCGCGTCGCGCAGCACCAGCCCGGTGAGTTCGAGGGTGTCGGCGAGCCGGGTCTCGTACTCGGCCCGGGCCACCCGCAGCCCGTCCGGGCCCGCGGTGACCAGCAGCCGGGAGCCGCGTTCGGTGAACGGCCGCTCGTCGAGGTCGAGTTCGACGGCGCCGTGGGGATCGGGGGACATCAGCGGCCTCCCAGGCCGGAGGAGGCCATGCTGTTGAGGATCTTGCGCTGACCGACCAGGAAGGCGATCAGCATCGGCACCACGGTCATCGCGGAGAGCGCCGCGGTGAGCCCGTAGTCGATGCCGCCGCGCTGGGAGTTGAAGGAGTCGAGCAGCAGCGGGACGGTGAACAGCTCCGAGGTGTTGAGGAACACCAGCGGGAAGAAGTAGCTGTTCCAGCTGGCCAGGAAGACGATGATGCCGAGGGTCCAGAGGCCGGGCCGGATGTTGGGCAGCACGATCCGCCAGAAGATGGTCCAGCGGCCGGCGCCGTCGATCCTGGCCGCCTCCTCCAGTTCCACCGGCACGGCCCGGATGAACTGCCGGAGCAGGAAGACGGCGAACGGGTTGGCGATCGCCGGCAGGATCAGCGCCAGGTGCGAGTCGATCAGCTGGAGCTTCGCCAGCATGATGTACAGCGGCACGATCGTCACCTGGGCGGGCACCATCTGGGTGGCCAGGAACAGGCCGAACAGCGGGCCGGAGCCGCGGAACGGGATCCGGGCGAAGGCGTAGGCGGCCATCGCGCCGGTGAACAGGGTGGCGGCGACGGTGATCGCCGCGATGTACATGCTGTTCCAGTACGCGCGCCCGATCGGCACCTCGTTCAGCACGTCGGGGTAGTTCTGCGCGCGCCAGGGCGTGGGCAGCCAGGACAGCGGCTCGTTGATCATCTGGCTGACGCCCTTGAAGGAGGTCAGGACCATCCAGACGAACGGGAACAGCATCAGCAGGCCGCCGAGGACGAGCCCGGTGTGCAGCAGGAGCTGCCGGGGGGTGGTGGAGTGGCGGACGGTGGTCATGGCGGCGCCTCAGGACTCGTAGTGGACGAAGCGCTTCTGCGCCTGGAACTGGATCGCCGTGACGATCAGGGTCAGCAGCAGCAGGAGCAGGGCGGCGGCGCTCGACAGTCCGAAGTGGAACTCCCGGAAGCCCTGTTGGTAGACCTTGTAGACGATGGTCTGGGCGCCCTCGTTGTGGTCCGGGTTGACCAGGACGTAGACGAGGTCGAAGGCCTGGAACGAGCTGATCACCGACACCACCACGGTGAAGAAGACGGTGGGCGACAGCAGCGGCAGGGTGACCGAGCGCAGCGTCTGCCAGGGCCCGGCGCCGTCGATCCGGGCCGCCTCCAGCAGATTGGTCGGCACGGTGGCCAGACCGGCCAGGAAGATCACCACATTGAGGCCGAGCGAGGACCAGACGGTCACCACCGAGACCGCGACCACCACCCAGTCGGGGTCGGCCAGCCAGTCGGGCAGGGTGATCCCGAGGATGTCGTGCACGGTCCCGTTGAGGATGCCGTCCGCGCCGCCGCCGAGGATCATCTGCCAGATCACCGACACCGCGACCGAGCTGGTCACCACCGGGAGGAAGTAGACGACCCGGTAGGCCGTCCGCCCGCGCACCCCGTGCAGGGCGAGGGCGATCAGCAGCGCCAGGGCGAGGCCGCCGGGCACGGTGATCAGCCCGATCTTGACGGTGTTCCACACCGCCCGGCCGAACTCCGGATCGGTCAGCTGGGTGCGGAAGTTGTCCAGACCGACCCAGGTGGCGTCGCCCAGGCCGTCCCAGCGCATGAAGGAGAGCACCACGGCGAAGCCGAGCGGTCCGACCAGGAAGACCAGCAGGCCCAGCAGTTGAGGGCCGAGGAAGACCAGGGCCCACCGCCGGTCGCGGCGGCGCCAGAGCGGCTCGCGGCCGCCGCGCGCGGTGGGGGCGCCGCCCGCCGGGCCGGCGGCGGGACGCTCCCGCCGCCGGGCCGCGGCCTGGGTGAGGGCACTCATCCCTGCTTGCCCTTCATGCCGTCGACCAGGGTCTGGAGCTGGGTCATGCCCTCGTCGAAGCCGGTCTTGCCCTCCCAGATCTTCATCAGCTGGTCGTTGATCGCCTTGGTCAGACCGGGGACGGCCACCTCGTCGGGGTAGTTGGCGAAGCCCCGGTCGCGGACGTCCAGGAAGGTCCTGGCGTGCGGCGGGTAGTTGCCCTCGGTGACCAGGCTCTCGGCGCCCCGGACGGAGGGGACGGCGCTGCCGCCCTTGAGCCGCAGCTGCTGGCCCTCCTTGCTGACGAACTCGGTCAGGAAGGCGAAGGCCTCCTTCGGGTGCTTGCTGTCCTTGTTGATCGTCAGGTAGGAGGCGGCGACGGCGCCGGGTATCGGCTGCCCGCTCTCGGACGGGAACGGCACGATGTCGTAGCTCGCGCGGTCGCCGCCCTTGTCGATGCCCTCGATGACCCAGCGGCCTCCCGCGTAGAAGCCGGCCTTGTGCTTGATGAACTGGGTGGCCGCGCCGTTGCCCTCGGGCAGCAGGTCGGCGGAGGCGAAGGTCTTGTCCTTGTAGCCGTCGGCGAGGGTCTTCAGCGCCTGGCGGGTCTTCGGGTCGGTGGTGGCGACGAACTTCCCGCCGTCCCAGACCTTGCCGCCGAAGCCGTTGACGACGCTGTAGTTGGCGCCGTACCAGTTCCAGAAGATGGTGCCGGTCCGGTCCGCCGCCTTGAGCTTGGCGTTCATCTCCAGGAACTTCGCCGTGGTCCACTGCCCGGCCTCGTTCAGCGCGGCCGGGTCCTCGGTGATGCCGGCCGCGGCGAGGGCCTTCTTGTCGAACCAGAGCACCTCGGGGTTGGTGTCGTTGGGGACGCCGTAGGTGACGCCGTCCTTCTTGGCGCCGCCGTAGATGCCCTCGAAGAAGTCGGCCGGCCTGCTGCGGCTGTCCGGTCCGGCGAGCTGCTGGTCGAGCGGGGAGAGGACGCCGTCGGCGACCAGCTTGCCGATGTAGTCGTCACCGACGTAGAAGACGTCCGGCGCGGTCTTCGAGGTGAGCTGGGTGAGCAGCTTGGGGTGGTAGTCCTCGTAGGAGGCGACCTGCTCCAGCTTGAGGGTGATGTTCGGGTGGGTCTTGGCGAACTCGTCGGTGAAGGTCTTGAAGACCGCCATGTCCTCGGCCGAGCCCCAGGTCGACCAGCGGAGCGTGACCTTGCCGCCGTCGGCCTCGGCGTCGCCGGAGCCGCCCGCGCCGCCGGAGCCGCTGCACGCGGTGGCGGTGACGGCCAGGGCCGCGGCGGCGGCGACCAGGGCTGTTCTTCTGGTGAGGCGTGCGGGACTCGTGACACTCGTGAAAGCGGACATCGGATGCCTCCTGGGCTTTCGTGAGGGTGGGGGGAGGGGGCGTTCGGGTGGTGCGGAAGAGGGGCGTTCGGGTGCTGCGAAGGGGGGTCGTGCGGGTGGTGCACGGGGTCAGGCGAGCCCGCCGCCGTCGACGACCAGGGCGGATCCGGTCATGTAGCTGCTGGCGTCGCCCGCCAGGAAGAGCACCGCGGCGGCGATCTCCTGCGGCGTGCCGGCCCGGCCCATCGGCCGGTCGGCGGCGTCCTTCTCGAACACCGCCCACTCCTCCTGGAGCTGGCGCGCCTCGTCGCGGAGCATCGGCGTCATGGTGTCGCCCGGGTTGACGGAGTTGACCCGGATGCCGGCGGCCGCGTGGTCGATCGCCAGCGCGCGGGTCATGTTGACGACCGCCGCCTTGGAGGCGCAGTAGGACAGCGCGTTGCCGCCGCCCTTCAGCCCCCACCCGGAGCCGGTGTTGACGATCGACCCGCCCTCGGTCATGGCCGGCACGGCGAAGCGGCACATCAGGTAGACGGACCGCACGTTGACGGCCATCACCCGGTCCCAGTCGTCGGCGGATATCTCCAGCGCGGTCTGGCGCCGGATGATGCCGGCGTTGTTGAACAGGACGTGCAGCCCGCCGAAGGTCTGCACGGCGATGGTCACGATCCGCTCGCAGTCGGTCTCGGAGGAGACGTCGGCGCGCACCGCGACGGCCCGGCCGCCGGCCGCCTCGATCCCCCGCACGACCTCGCTCGCGTCCGCGAGGTCGGCGACGACCACGGCCGCGCCCTCGGCGGCGAACAGTTCGGCGGTGGCCCGGCCGATGCCGGAGGCGCCGCCGGTGACGATGGCGACCTTGTTGCGCAGGGTGTTCATGAGAGCTCCTCACTTGCCGAACTGATCCGGTACAGCACTGATTCACGGTGTCCGGTGACCACCCGGACGTGGCCGTCGAACGCCGCGTCGGCCCGGGGATCGCCGCTGTCGACCAGCAGCGGCCGCCCGCCGAGCGCGGCGAGCTTCTGCTGGGTGGCGAGCACGACGACCCCGGCGAGCGCGGCCAGGACCCGGGGACTGAACTGCTGGTTCCCGCGTCCGATCACGAAACCCTGCCCACCGATGACCGATAGCACACCATGCGTGACCTGTGACATGGCAATGGCATGCAGCCGCTGCTCGGTCACATCACGGGCGAGCAGGGCGCCGTCCCGCACCACGTCCACGCCGAGCGGTGTCAGCGCCAGCCCGAGCGCCCGCCCCACGGCCAGCGTGGTGGCGCCGGGTCCGAGCGCGTAGGCGGTGCCCGGGAGCATGCCCGCCACCACCGCGCGGGCGATGGAGTCGGCCGAGCCGGGCGGCGCCGCCGAGGAGCCGGTCTTGCGTCCGCTCAGTCGGTCCCGGGCCGCCGGCACCCGCAGCGTGCCGTACAGCCGGGCGCCGACCAGGCCCGCGCGGTGGCCCTCCTCGTCCAGGTCGACCACCTCCGCGTCGACCGTGCGGCCGTCGAACCCGGCGGCGGTCGCGCCCGCCGCGGCCGGGCCGAGGGCGAAGCAGCCGGAGTAGACCTTCACCCCGGCCGGGACACCGAGCACCGGTGGGCGCGGCCCCGCGTCCAGGACGTCGCGCGCCGTCCCGTCACCGCCCGCGAACAGCAGCAGGTCCACCCCGCCGAGCGCCGCGACCGCCGCGCGGGTGTCGGCGGCGCCGGTCGACCCCGCCGCCGGCCGGTGCTCCAGCCGGTACGGAACGCCGGCCGCCCGGGCGCTGTCCTCCCCCATCGGGCCGGCCACGGTGCGCACCAGGACGTCCGGCCGCCGGGCCCGCAGGGCGCGCAGCGCGGCGGCCGCGCGCTCGGCCGCCCGGGGGACGGCGCCCAGCGCGAGCGCCCTGGCCTGGACGTCCGGCCCGTCGCTGCCCTTGAGGGCCACGGCGCCGCCCAGGCCGGCGACGGGGTTCACGATCAGACCGACGATCATGCGCGGGGCTGCCCGCCGTGCTTGCGGAGGTAGGCGCGCCAGCTCGGCGACCACTGGGCCGGGTCGTCCAGCGGGGTCGGGTCGGTCCGGTGCACCGTCTGGCGGTAGGGCGCGTTGCGGACGAACTCCGGGTCCTTGCGGGCCTCGTCGGCGACATGGGCGAGGATCGCGGCGTACTCGTCGAGGTCCTCCCTGGAGTAGGACTCGGTGGGCTCCAGGGTGAACGGCTCGGGCACCACGTACGGGTGGTGGCTGGTCCAGTAGTGCACGCCGAAGTCCGCCGCGCGGATGCCGATCTCCTCGGAGTGGACGCCGGTCTCCTCGGTCAGCTGCTGCCAGGAGTAGCGGACCTGCTCGACCCGGCGGCGGTCGGCCCACGGCACGGACGCGCCGGGGATCCGGGCCACCTTGGCCAGCAGGTAGTTGTTGTTGAGCACGGCCGTCTCGGCTACCTCGCGCAGGCCCTCGGCGCCGAGCGCCATCACCCAGGCGTAGGCGCGCACCACGTTGGGGGTGACGCCGAGGAAGGGGCGGATCTTGCCGACCGAGCGCTCGGGGACGGCCAGGGTGAAGACCTCCCCCTTCTCGCCGGGGGCGCGGTCGACCACCGGCCCGGGCAGGAAGGGCACCAGCGCCGCCGAGACGCCGCAGGCGCCGGCCGCCGGACCGCCGCAGGCGTGCGGGGTGGAGAAGGTCTTGTGCAGGTTGAAGTGGCACAGGTCGAAGCCCGCGTCCCGGGCCCGGGTGATGCCGAGGATGCCGTTGGCGTTGGCCTGGTCGTAGCAGGCCAGGCCGCCCGCCTCGTGGACCAGGTCGACGAACTCCTTGATCCGCGGGTTGAAGATCCCGGTGTCCTCCGGGTTGGTGATCATCAGTGCGGCGGTGCGCGGCCCGACCGCCGCCCGCAGTGCCTCGATGTCCGGGTTGCCGTCGGCGTCCGGCATCAGGGTGATCACCTCGTAGCCGGCGACCTTGGCGCAGGCCGCGTTCGAGGGGTGCGAGAACATCGTGGTGATCACCTGGTCCCGCTGCCCGCCCTCGCCCCGCGAGGCGTGGTAGGCGCGGATCATCGCGATGTTGGCGTAGATCGCCGCGGAGCCCGCCCCCGGCTGGAGGGACACCCGGGCCATGCCGGAGACCTCCTTGAGGATCTGCTCCAGCCGCCAGTAGATCTCCAGCACGCCCTGCACGGTGGACTCGGGCTGCAGCGGGTGCAGCGCGGCCACCCTCGGGTCCCGGACGAAGGAGTCGTTGACCTTGGGGCTGTACTTCATGGTGCAGGTGCCCTGGCCGACGTCGATGTTGAAGTCGGCGCCGAGGGTCTCCTGGGAGAGCCGCAGGTAGTGCCGGACCACCTGGTTCTGGGACAGCTCGGGCAGCGCGGGCGGGGTACGGCGGGCGATCGACTCCGGGAGTTCGACCACGGGCGCGTCGGGCGCGGGGACACCCACGCCGCGACGGCCGGGCCGGGACAGCTCGAAGACGATCTCCTCGTCCCAGCGGGCCTGGTGGAAGCGGCGCAGGCCCGGCTTGGGGGTGACCGGCAGGCTGGCGAAGGGTTCGGTGTGCGAGCTCATTCGGCGCCTCCCAGGGCGGAGAGGGCGTCCTTGACGGCCGCCGCGAGGGTGTCGATGTCGGCGATCGAGTGCCGTTCGGTGACGCAGACCAGGACCTCGCGGTCCCCGAGCCGCACACCGCCGAGGATGCCCCGGCCGTGCAGGTCGGCGAGCAGCGCGTCGGCGTCCGGCACCTCCACGGCGAACTCGCGGAAGTGCACGGCCTCCTGGTGGCGGACCACGGCGCCGGCCGCGACCAGCGCGCGCATGGCGTAGCGGGTGCGGGCGAGCACGGTCTCGCCGATCTCCCGCATCCCCTGCGGGCCCATCAGTGCGAGGTAGACGCCGGCGGTGATGCCCCACAGGGCGGCCGCGGTGCCGACCCATTCCTTGCCCTCCTCGCGGAGCGCGAACGAGGTCCGGTCGTAGAAGACGTCGCCGAAGCCGTACTCGCCGGGCACCGCCGTCGGGGCGATGCCGAACAGCCGGGACGGGAACTCGGCGACCAGCCGCTCGTCGTCGTGGCTCGCGATGAACCCGGCCTGGCCGCCGCCGTACTGCGGGTGCATGCCGAGCGACTGGATGTCCCCGCAGACCAGGTCCGCGCCGTAGGAGGCGGGCGGGGCGAGCACGCCGAGCGAGATCGGGTCGGTGCCGACGACCAGCAGCGCGCCGGCGCCGTGCGCCAGTTCGGCCAGCTCCCGGCCGCGGGTCTCGACCACGCCGTGCACAGTGGGCGTCTCCAGGTAGAGCGCGGCGAAGGTGTCGTCGAGCCGGACCTCGCCCATCTCCCCGGAGTCGGCCACCGGGGCGAGGTGCACCTCGACGTCGGGGGTGAGGTAGTCGCGGATCTTGGCCAGCTTGTCGGCCGCGATCGCCCCGCTCACCAGCACCTTGGAGCGTCCGGTGCGGCGCGCGGCCATCCGCAGGGCCGTGCCGGTCGCCTGGTAGCCGTCGTACACGGGGACGTTGACGACGTCCATCTCCAGCAGCTCGGCCATCATCGAGACGTACTCGAAGAGGGCCTGGAAGCGGCCGTGGTCCTCGTAGGGCTCGCCCGCGTAGGCGGTGAGGAACTCGCCCCGGCCGTTGACCTCGTCGCACACCGCCGGCACGTGGTGGTGGTAGCAGCCGTGGCCGAGGAAGCTCAGCAGTGCGGACGGGTGGGTGTTGCGCGCCAGCAGGCCGTGCAGGTGCCGGACCAGGCCGGGTTCGTCGGCGAACGGCGCGGGCAGGTCGAGCGGGCGGTCGAGCCGCAGGTCGGCGGGGATGTCGCCGTAGAACTCGGCGACGTCGGGGGCGCCGATCTCGGCGAGCATCGCCGCCCTGGTCTCGGGCCCCGCGTTGGGGATGTAGGGATGGGCCACTGGCACTCCTCGGGTCAGGGCTTCGGGCTGCTTCGGGCTGCTTCAGGACTGCTTCAGGACGACGGCGTCGCCGGGCGCGAGCGACAGGGGGCCGTTCGGCAGCGGACGGCCGGTCAACAGGTCGGCGCAGGTAGTGGTCGGGTCCGGCAGCGGGACGGTGGCCGCCCGGGTGCCGTGGTTGAGCAGGAAGAGGTAGGGGCCGCGGCGGCAGGCCTCGACGCCCTCGGGGAGGTCGGGCCCGGCGACGCCGGTGACCCCGGCGGCGGTCAGCACCTCGTCCAGCAGCGGGGCCGGGTCCTCGGGCAGGCAGCTCAGATAGGTGGCGCTCCCGGTACCGGCAACCCGCCGGGTGACGGCCGGGCGGCCGTCCAGCGGGCCGCCCCGGTAGCGCGCCACCACCTCGGCGCCGTCCGCCTCCACCCACTCGGTCCAGGTGCGGGTGGACAGCCGGGTGCCGTCCGCCGTCTCCACCTCCTGGCCGACGCCGTCCGGCAGCGGCCGCCACTCCTCGACCCGCACCCCGAGCAGCTCGCGCAGCGGACCGGGCGCCCCGCCGTCGTGGACCCGGTCGGCGGTGTCGACCACCCCGCTGAACGGTCCGACCACCAGGTGGCCGGGGAACTCGGCCAGCGCGGCGGCCTGCTCGGCGGTGCAGAGGTAGAGGTTGGGGGCGATCACCAGCCGGTAGCCGGAGAGGTCGCGCCCGGGCGGGGCCAGGTCGACCGCGATGCCCCGGGCGTGCAGCGGCGCGTACCAGGAGAGCAGCAGCTCGTGCAGCCGGAGCCGGTCGGAGGGCATCGACTCGGGCGCTTCCAGCCCCCACCAGCTGTCCCAGTCCAGCAGCAGCGCGACCTCGGCCCGGGTGGTGCTGCCGGCGACCTCGGCGAGCCGGCGGACGTCCGCGCCGAGGGCGAGCGTCTCGCGCCACTGCCGGGTCGCGGTGCCGCCGTGCGGCAGCAGCGCCGAGTGGAACTTCTCCGGTCCGTAGCGGGCCTGCCGCCACTGGAAGAACATCACGCCGTCGGAGCCGTGGGCGAGCGCCTGGAGGCTGTGCAGCCGCATCACCCCGGGGTCCTTGGGGACGTTGACCGCCCGCCAGCTGACCGCGCTCGGCGCGGACTCCAGCAGCAGCCAGGGCTGCCGCTTCAGCGAGCGCATCAGGTCGTAGCTGAGCGCGGCCTTCACCGCGGCCCGGGGGTCGGCCGGGTCCGGGTAGGCGTCGTCGGTGACGACGTCCTCGGCGGCGGCCCACTTCCAGTAGTCGAGGTCGCGCAGCACGCTCATGAAGTTGGTGGTCACCGGCACGTCCGGGGTGACCTCCTTCAGCACCGCGCGCTCGGCCTCGAAGCAGGCGAGCAGCGCGTCGCTGGAGAAGCGGCGCCAGTCCAGCAGCTGGGCCGGGTTGACCGGTCCGGGCGCCTTGCGGGGCGGCTCGATCTGCGTCCAGTCGGTGTAGTGCTGGCCCCAGCAGGACGTGCCCCAGGCCGCGTTGAGGCCGTCCAGGGAGCGGTGGCGCTCCTCGAGCCAGCGGCGGAAGTCGCGGGCCGACTCCGGGCAGAAGCACTCGGCGGTGTGGTCGGCGTACTCGTTGCTCACGTGCCACATGGCGAGGGCGGGGTGGTCGCGGTAGCGCTCGGCCACGGCCCGGGCGAGCCGGACGGTGGCGGCGCGGAACACCGGCGAGGAGGGGCAGTAGCCCTGCCGGGAGCCGAACTCCAGCCTGGTCCCGGCGGCGTCGACCGGCATCACCTCCGGGTGGTCGCGGACCAGCCAGGGCGGCGGGGTCGCGGTCGCGGTGGCGAGGTCGACGGCGATGCCGTGCTCGTGGAGCAGGTCGAGGACGCGGTCCAGCCAGCCGAAGTCGTAAACGCCGGGGGCGGGTTCCAGTCGGGACCAGGAGAAGACGCCGACGGTGACGAGGTTGACGCCCGCCTCCGCCATCAGCCGGACGTCCTCCTGCCAGACGTCCTCGGGCCACTGCTCGGGGTTGTAGTCGCCCCCGAACACCAGTCCCGGCACCCGGGTCAGGCCCATGCTCCGCCTCCTCGAGGGGTCGAGGACCCCGTTCAGAATTTTGTATTCAAAATACATAGTGCAGTACACTGAATGCGGTCAAGGGCTATGCTGCGAATCCGGAAAAAGGGGGACCCCGATGGCGATCGAGCGCCGCCCACTGCGCGAACAGATCCGCGACGAGCTGATGGACCGCCTCACCCGCGGCGAGTTCGCGGCCGGCACGGACGTGAACGAGGCGGTCCTGGCGGCCGAACTCGGGGTCAGCCGCACCCCGTTGCGGGAGGCCCTGATCGCCCTGGCGGGCGAGGGCGTACTGGAGAGCAACCAGGGCCGGGGCTTCCGCTTCGCACCGGTCAGCCGCACCGAATTCCGCGAGCTGGTCGCGATCGTCGCGGCCCTCGAGTCGCTGGCGCTGGAGTCCTCCGACCCGGCGCACCTGCGCACCATCGCCCCGCGCCTGCTGGACCTCGCCCAGGGCTTCCCCGACCAGGTCGCCACCCACGCGACCGTCGACCGGCGCGACGACGAGTGGCACGGTCTGCTGCTCAGCGGCTGCTCCAACGAGCGCCTGATCGACCTCCTCACCCGGGTCAAGGCCGGGATGCGGCGCTACGAGAACCTGGTCGTGGCGGAGGACGAGCCGGTGGCGCGCGAGTCGGAGGAGCACTGCGAGATCGCCCGCCGGCTGCTGGACGACGACCTGCCCGGCGCCATCACCGCGCTGCGGGCCAACTGGATCGGCGGCATGGAGCGGATGCTCGCGCACATCCCGGCGGAGTGAGGCACGACTGCCCCTTGGGGCAGCGCCCGACGCTCCGACGGGGGCCGTGCGGGCGGTCTGCGTTGACACCCCGTCCGAGCTGGGACACCGTAGTCGCAGAGCCGGACCGCGACCCCTCGTCGGTCCGGCGAACGCGCCTGTCAGCGGCGCGCTCCCAGCACGTCCCGGGCCCGCATCCCCCGTCGGGCCCGGGACGGCGGTGACCCTTCCCGCCCGCACCCCGGCCGGCAGCTGCCGTCCGACCCTTTCCCCGCCCGTTGCTCGACGGCGTCGGTTCCCGACTGCCGTCCGATCGCCGTTCTTCACCAACTCCCTTGCGCTCAGGGCATGTTGCGCGCGCGATGGTGATGATGGCGGGATGTCGCCGAAGGCCCGCCGCAAGCCGTTGACGGCGTCCCGCCCGAACCGCTTGGCTCGACCCCGAGCCGACCGCCCGGGGGGCGGGCCGCGCGCCGACGGCGGAGTGCCGCGCGCGTGGGCGAGGGCGCGATCCAGGGAGAGTCCCGATGAGCAGCACCACCGCAGCAGCACGAACTTCCGCTACCAGAACCGCCGTTGCCCGGACCACCGGCACGCGGCCCGGCCGTCGGCGCCTCGCCGCCACCGCGGCCCTGCTGGCGGCCGGCCTCCTCGCCGGCACCGCCACCGCCGCGACCGCCGCACCGGCACCGTCCTGGGCCGGCGGCACGGCCCGGGTCTCCGTCGGCCTCGGCGGCGCCCAGCCCGACGACTCGGCCTGGGCCGAGAACCTGAGTGCCGACGGCCGTTACGCCGTCCTCGGCGCCGACGCCACCAACCTGGTGCCCGGCGACACCAACGGCGTGACGGACGTGTTCGTCCGCGACCTCCTCACCCGCCGGACCGAGCGGGTCAGCCTCACCTCCTCCGGCGGCCAGTCCGACGGCCGCTCCTACGACGGCGTGATCAGCGGCAACGGCCGTTACGTCGCCTTCACCTCCACCGCCGCGCTCGTCCCCGGCGACACCAACGGCGCCGAGGACATCTACCTCCGCGACCGCTGGACCGGCCGCACCGAGCGGCTGACCGCCGGCGACCCGCAGCGCGAGGTCCCCGGCCTCAACTCCTTCCTGGCGTCGATCAGCTGGGACGGCCGCTACGTCGCCTTCGCCTCCAGCCGGACCGACCTGGTGCCGGACGCGGTCGACCCGCGCGCCAACATCTACCTCCTCGACCGGTGGAGCGGCACCACCCGGTTGATCAGCCGGGCTCCCGACGGCACGCCCGCGAACCGCGCGTCCACCGCGCCGGTGATCAGCGGCGACGGCAGCAGGGTGGGCTTCACCTCCCAGGCCACCAACCTGCTCCCGCCCGGGGAGGGCGGCGGCGATGCCGCCCGCACGGCCGACGCCTCCGACGCCGTCCCGGCCTCCGCCGACGAGCACGTGCCCGGCCGCCCCGCCCGTACCGGGGCCTCCCCCGCCGCGGGCGCCGCCGGCTCCCGCGCGGAGCTCACCAGGCCCCGCTACTACCCGTTCTACGTTCACGACGTCGCCACCGGGCAGCTCAAGGGCGGCAGCGTCGACGAGACCGGCCAGCTGCTCGGCTCCTCCGTCGGCAGCCTCACCCCCGACGGCCGTTACGCGCTCTTCGCGGTCCCCGTGCCCAACTCGCCCGCCGATCCCAGCGGGCCGCGCCACTTCGAGATCGTCGTCCGCGACCTGCGGCAGGGCACGATCCGCCGCCTCCCGCCCGCCCTGCCCGGCACCGTGACCACCGGTTCCTCCTACAACGCCGTCATGCCCGCCGGGAACCGCTGGGTCTACTTCCTCTCCGAGGCCGAGAACCTCGTCCCCGGCGACACCAACCTGGTCGACGACATCTTCCGGCACGACCTGTGGACCGGCCGCACCGAGCGCCTCAGCGTCTCCACCGACGGCGTCCAGAACACCGGTTACTCCTACAACCCCCTGGTCGACGCCCTCGGTACCACCGTGCTCTTCACCTCCGAGGACGGCACCCTCGTCCCCGGCGACACCAACACCACCGCCGACGCCTTCACCCGCCGCCTGCCGCTGTTCTGACCCCGCTTCCGACCGCGTGCCGGTGCCCGCCCCGCCGCGTTCGCGGGGCGGGCACCGGCACATCTCCCCTCTCCCCCCGGGTCAGTGCCCCTGGGGCCCCGGGGGCGCGTCGGCGGGGTAGACGTGGAACGGGGCCGCGTGGGGATAGGGAGCCTGGAGCGCGGCGGGCGCGGCGGGAGCGCCAAGGGCCCCGGCCAGGATCAGGACGAAACCGGCCAGGTGGAACAGGGTCGCGATCCCCGAGACGACGGTCAGCGCCACCAGCGGATCCGCACCGGCGAACACGGTGTCGAGGCCGAAGCCCGTCCCCAGAACGAGGACGACCGGCCCCGGGGCCGTCACCAGACAGCCGATCATCGCCAGCCGGGCGTTGCGCCCCCGGCGGCGGAGGAACGTACCCGCCACCACGGCGCCGGCCAACGGGACGAGGACCGAGAGGGCCGCGATGAACAGATGGACGAGGCCGACGGTCCGGTAGTCGGTCATGGGACTCCAAGCGTGTGCGGGGACGGGAAGTACCGGGACACCCCCGATCACGCACGGACCCCGACCGGCGGTTCCGCACGGGAGCGGCGAGGCTTCGGAGCAGCGACCGGGCCGCCGCGCTCCACCGGGAGCTCGGCGACGTGCGGGGCGAGGGCGAGGCGCCCTTCCGGACCGGGATGTTCCACCAGGTGCTCCGGGGCGACGCGGCCGCCGTCGTCCTCACCGAGGCCGCCGTCCACCGCCGTCCTCACCGAGGCCGCCGAACCGGCCGGGGCCGCCGAGGCGCACGGCGTGCCGAACCGGATCACCGAGGCCCGCAAGGAACTCGCGCTCCCGCAGGGCGGGTTCGGCCCGGTCCGCCCCGATCCGTTCAGTAGCCCTGGTAGGAGAAGGCCGCCCACACCTCCAGGGCGTCCGGGGCGCGGCCGGCCAGCGAGTGGAGTTCGGGCGGGGCCTGCGGGGGCAGGCGGCGGTCGGGGTCGAGGGCCCACAGCTGGGCGCGGCGCAGGGCCTCGGCGGGCGGGTCCCCGGCGGCGAGGCGGCCGTGCAGGACGTACATCAGCACGCAGACCATCTCGTCGGAAACCTCCCAGCGCGAGCCGATCGCGCCCGTCGCCCCGGCGGCGAGGAAGGCGCTGGAGAGGGTCAGCGCCTCGTCGAGGTCCTCGCCGGTGTGGTCGCTGACGCAGGCGTCCAGCACGACCAGTCCGCCCGGGGAGCCGGGCGGGCGGCCCAGCGCCTGGCGCAGGATGTCGCCGACCGGCAGTCGGCCGTGCCGGTCCCCGGCGCCCGGGTCGGGGGCGAGGGCGAGGCAGGCATCGAGCGGCGAGCGCCCGGACGGCAGCGCGTGGCAGGCAAGATGGAGCACGGACGCCCCGGCCCGTCCGGGCGCCGGAAGCGCGGCCAGCACCTCGGCCGGGGTGCCCGCCCCCTCGGCGTCCTCGACGTAACCGAGCAGGGTGCCGTGCGGGTAGTGGTCGGCGTGCAGGTACTCGGCCTCGACCTCGGCGAACATCAGGTCCCGGGTGGGGTCGCCGACGACCACCGGCCGTTCGGCGAGCGGCAGCCGGGGCCGCCGGACCACCTCGCAGAACTGCCGGGCGGAGGCG
The DNA here is from genome assembly GCF_044748625.1 of Kitasatospora sp. NPDC089913. NCBI lineage: Bacteria > Bacillati > Actinomycetota > Actinomycetes > Kitasatosporales > Streptomycetaceae > Kitasatospora > Kitasatospora sp. NPDC089913. The sequence goes on from NZ_JBIVGI010000002.1 coordinate 342,703, forward strand.
GCGTAGGAGACCACCGCCCGTTCCACGACCCGCACCGGCCGGCCGCCGTCGCGCAGCCCGCTGCTGAGCAGCCCCGCGTGCCAGGGCACGCCGCCCAGGGCGCCGTACGGCACCAGCACCAGCCGGGGCGGCGCACCGGGCGCGCGCCGGGCGGCGGCCGCCCGCAGGGCCGGGTGGCGCAGCAGCGGGCGCATCACGGCGGTGCCGGCCCAGTCGCAGAGTTCGCGGAGGGTGCCCTGCCAACGCCGCCGGGCGGCGATCCGCTCCGGGTGACGGGACGGCAGGGCGTCCAGGGTGGCCTGGCGTTCGCGGTGCGCCCGCCGGTAGGCGTGCAGCAGGTCGAGCGCGGCGGTGCTGACCAGGGTGAGCGGCAGCCGGTCGACGGCGCCGCCCTCCTCGCCTGCGGTGACCAGCAGGGCCTGGCCGCTGCGTCCGTCGGCGGGCGGCAGCAGGTAGACCAGGGCGTCCGCGTCGGCCGCGCGCAGGCTGCGGGCGATCTCCTCGACCGGGGGCACGGACACCAGCGCCGGGCCGGCCGGGGCGGCGGCGAGGGCGGTGAGCGCGCGGCGGCGCAGGTCGTCGGGCATCGGGATGTCGGCGCCGCCGGGGAGGTTCGCGAGCAGGGTGCCGGGCAGGTCGAGCAGCGCGTCGAAGGCGTAGGGGTCCTCCGCGCCGTTCGCTGTACCGCCCGCTGTACCGCCCGCTGCGCCGTCCTCCGCGCCCGTGCCCGGGCCGGGGCCCAGCCAGGCGTCGGCGAGGTCGTGGTGCCCGGCGGTCCGCAGCAGGTCGGGGACGTCGGTGGTGGCGGTGGAGGCTTGCAGCACCAGGCCGCGGCCGAGCTCCAGCACTTCGACGGCGGTCCGCAGGAAGGGCTCGTCACCGGGGCCGGACGCACCGGCGGCGGCCTGCCCCGCCTCCTGCTCCAGGTCCTCGACGCACCACCCGGCGACGGTCAGCGCCTCGAAGGCGGCGGCCCGGGCCAGCACCAGCGCCGGTTCGGCCGACGCCTGGATCAGGGTGGCGGCGGCGAGCTCGCGCAGCCCGGCCAGCCCGAGCTCGCGGCCGAGCCGGCGGTCCTCCGGCCCGAGCCGGGCCCGGTGGACGGCCGCGACGATCCCGCTCACCTTGGCCAGCAGCAAGGTCGGCGTCCCGTGCCGCATCCGCTCGCGCACGGCCCCGGCGGCGGCCAGCGCCCCGGCCGCGTCGGCGGGCCGGCGCGCGTGGCGGTAGCGCTCCAGCAGCAGGACCGCCCGCAGCAGCAGGGCCCGGGAGCCCTCCAGCCCGGTCGGGTCGGTCTCGGCGAGGAAGGCGTCGAGAAGGCGGAGCGCGGCCTCGGCCCGGTGCTCGTTGAACGGCCGCTGCACGGCGATCATGACGAGCGCTCCGGCGGCCCGCATCGTCAGCACGGCCTTGTACAGGTGCCCGGGCGGCGTCCCGTTCGCCGCCTCCGCCATCAGTCCGAGCGCTTCCGGCAGCCGGTCCGACCCCGTGTGCACCGCGTGCATGAACATCACCGCGCCGAGGTCGCCGCGGGCCAGCAGCCGGAGCGGGTCGTCCTCCGGAACCGCCGCGACCAGCGGTTCCAGCGCGGCCACCACCCGCCCCATCGCCTCGACGTCCCGGACCAGCAGGGCGGCCTGGAACTCCAGCATCAGCCGGGTCCGTTCGAGCATCGGACGCTGTGCGCCGAGCAGCCGCCCGACGCCCGGGTGGTCGCTGCCGGCGAGGAAGGCCACCACTTCGTCGGTGTAGCGGCGGGAGGCCTCGAGGTCCTGGTGGTCGCCGCCGAGGAGGTAGCGCCGGTAGAGGCTGACGGAGAGGTTCTCCAGGTGGACGACGCGGTTGACGTCGTCCGGCGCGGCCCGGCGGAACGCGGCCCGTTCGTGCCGGATCGCCGCGTCCAGGTCGGCGGCGGCGTTGGTGAACGCGAACCGCTTGCTCATCACGGCCGCCAGCGAGCCGTCCAGGTGCTGCTCCGACCACAGGGTGCCGGAGGGCCGGGCCCGGGCGTCGTCGAGCAGGCCGATCACCCGGTCCAGCGCGGCCCGGTCGGTGGAGAACTCGTCCCGGGCGATGGAGGCGTGGGCGAGCTGCTGGAGGACGTCGCTGCGGCGGACGCCGTGGTCCTCCTCCGCCATGGTGCGGACGGCGCGTTCGAGGTGGTGCAGCGCCTCCTCCAGGTGGTAGGACTCCGGTTCCTGCTCGCACAGCGCGTTGACCATGGTGCCGAGCACCGCGTGCGAGGCGGGCCGCACCGGGTCGTCCCCGGCCATCCCGTCGAGGCCCTCGCGCAGCACCTCGACCGCCTCCCGGGCCTCGGCGGTCAGCAGGTAGCGGTCGAGCCGGGCGAGACCGCCGAGCGTGCTGCCGAGCACCCAGCGCACGGTGCCGCCGTCCGGGTGCCCCGGCGGGAGCAGCCGGCGCAGGTCGCGCAGCCGGGCGAGGCGGTGGGCGGCGTCCTCGGGGCGGGCGGTGCCTCCGCCGCGGGCGACGTACTGGTCCACCAGGACCAGGCCGGCCCACAGCCGGGCGGGCGCGTCGGGCGCGGTGGTGGCGGCGATCGTCTCCAGCTGGGCGAGGGCGCGGTCGACCGTCCCGAGGTCCCCGCCGCCGTCCTCCTCCGGGCCGAGCAGCAGCCGGACGAGGCGTTCGCGGGCGAGCAGTTCGACCTGTTCGGCGAGTTCGGCCGGTCCCGGATCGGCCTCCGGGTGGGGGCGCGGCGGGGCGGTGCCCGGTTCGTGCCACGGCTGCGGGCGGAGCCGGTCCAGCAGGCCGGTCAGGACGGCGTCGGCCGCGGCGCGGTCGGCGGGGGCGCCGTCGCGGTCGTGGCGGTCGGCGAGGGCGCAGCCGAGCGCCAGCAGGAGGCCGGGGTCCTGCTCGTCGTACGGGTCCTGCTCGTCGTACGGGTCCGGCGCGTCGAACGGGTGCGGCGCGTCCCGCAGGTGCTCCGGTCCGACGGGGCCGAGCAGTCGCCAGGGTCCGAGCGGCACCGGTACGGGGCAGGCGAGGCGCAGCGCCTCCACCGCCCGGTCGAGGTCCTCCGGGCGGGCCCGCTCGTCCTCCTCGCCGTCCCCGGAGCGCGCGTACAGCAGCAGCCCGAGCTTCCCCGCGGCCACCGCCCGCTCCGGCGCGGCCGGGTCGAAGACGGCCACGGCGAGCGTCAACAGACCTGCGGCGTCGGCACGTTCGGCCCACACGGCGGCGCGGACGTCCTCGTCCTCGGCGAACTCCGGCCGCTCGACGCCGTTCCAGTAGCGGACGGCGAGCGTCAGCCCGAGCAGGCACCGCACCTCCGCGAGCGCCCCGCCCGGCGCGGCCGGCCCCGCGTCCTCCAGCAGCGTGCGCGCCGCCGTGAACGCCGTCAGCGCGCCGGACAGCGCCATCGCGGCCCGGCGCGGATCGGCCGCGGCGTCGTGCTCGTCCAGCAGCCGCCGCCCGCGGCCGACCAGCCCCTCGACCTCGTCCCCCACCACCCGGTCCTCCCCACGAATCCAGATGCCCCGCACGCAGCCCACACGCTACGGTGCGGGGACCGTTCCCGGAGGTGAACCGGTGCAACCCCTGCTCCTGCTCGACGTCGACGGCCCGCTCAACCCGTACGCGGCGAAGCCGTCCCGGCGCCCCGAGGGCTACGGGACCCACCGCCTCCTGACCCCTCGTTGGCACACCGCCGAACGCGCCCGCCTGCGCGCGTACGGCCTGCCGAACAAGCCGGTGAAGCCCCTCCGGATCTGGCTCAACCCGGACCACGGCCCGGCCCTCGCCGCGCTGCCCTTCGACCTCGTCTGGGCGACCACGTGGGAAGCGGAGGCCAACGATTTCGTCGCCCCGCTGCTCGGCCTGCCCGAACTCCCCGTCATCACCTGGCCCGACCCCCGGCCGCAGCCGGACGGCGGGGTGTTCTGGAAGACCCCCACCGTCGTGGCCTGGACCGGCGGCCGCCCGTTCGCCTGGGTGGACGACGAGATCACGGACGCCGACCGCACCTGGGTCGCCGCCCACCACCCGGGCCCGGCCCTGCTGCTCCGCATCGACCCCAAGGTGGGCCTGACCGCCGACGACTTCACCACCCTCGCGGACTGGGCGGCCGCATCGCGTAACCGATGAGCCCGCCGTGCTCGCCGGTCGGCGTGAATCCGGCCTTGACGAGCACGCGGCCGGAGGCGGGATTGTCCGGGTGGTGCCTGGCCCCGACCTCCGGCAGCCCGAGGTGGCCGAAGGCGAGCGCCAGCAGCCGCCGGACCCCCTCCGTTGCATACCCACACCCCCAGGCATCCGGCCGCGAAAGCCGACGGTCCCCGTCCGGCCCGAAAGGTACGGGGGGGGTGAACTCCGGCGGCCTCCGACGACTTGGCGCGGCGACGCAAGTGGCTTGCTACAGTGGGCTGTACGGGAGCCTTTGCCTACTGCAAGGGGCAGTAGAGGCTTCTGCCTGCCGAGTCTGACAACCTGTTCGACCTTCGAGCACGTGCAGCGAGTCGGAGCCCGGGAACCACGTTCCTCCGGGGTGAATCGGCGCCAGGGCAGCCTTCAGGGTTCGCTGAGGCGTTGTAGGGCCTCCCTCCGGCCCGAACCCGTCAGCTCACCGGGTAGGCAGCGGATTCCTGATGAGGGACGCTCATTCCTGTCGTGCAATCGTTGCTGGCTGTCGGCCTTCGCAGCCAGCGGGCACTTGTTGCCGCTCTCTGCATCGTTCTCCTCCTGGCGGTAGTGCTCCTGACCGCCCCTTCCTGGGTTTTCTATGTCTTCTTGAGCGACAGTCGCCAAGAGTCGATCAGGAAGCTGCTCGGTCAGATCATCAACGGGGTACGACTTGTCCTGGGTGCAGGTCAGTCCACCCCCACCGCCCCCAGAAGCGGGGGTGGCCGTTCGGAGTGACGCTCGTTTCGACTCCCGGCACCAGGCCCACGACCAGGCCTGGTGCCGGGGACGGAGCGGGCTTCCCCGATGCGGCAGCAAGCTCTCGGGCACTTGAGCAGCGTTCTGCGCGTGGTGGACCTGGCCCGGCCCGAGTGCTCAACCGAGACACCACTGGACACCGTCTCCCTGCTGCCCTCTCCGAGCCTTCTCATCTCTCCGAAGGCCTCCACCCTGAGTCCGCTCGACCGGACCGACTCGTATTCCCGCCGCGTTGCCATGGCTGCCCCCTCTCGACGCCGTTCGTGTCGCCGACCGATGCTCGCAGTCTGGGACGGGGTACACAGACGCTGCACGCTTCCCTCCCCGGGACGACGTACGTCGAAGCGGGGCCGATCGGGTGGATCAGCAGCATTTTCGATGGTTCGCACAGGTGAACGGGGTAGTTGGCCGGGGTTCGTCGCCGTGGTCGGTGGCGGAGTCCCCCAGCCGAAGAGAGGCCCCTGATCATGAGAAGACGTTCGCCGGTCCGTACGCTCCTCGTCGCCGCGCTCGCCGTCACCGGGCTGCTGCCGCTGACGGCGGCCGGGGCGCCCACGCTCGCGGCCGCCGCCGTGCCCGCCGTGTTCGGCGGTGCGGAGGACGAGGAGGCGCGGGAGCTGAGTCCGGAGCTGCGGGCCCGGCTGGACGAGGCCGTGCAGCGGGTGATGCGGGAGGCGGGCATTCCCGGGGTGCAGGTCGGGCTGTGGCTGCCGGGGCGGGGGCGCTACGTGCGCGCCTTCGGGGTGGCCGACAAGGTGACCGGCGAGCCGATGACGGACCGGCTGAACCAGCGGATCGGCAGCGAGACCAAGACCTTCACCGCCACCGCCGTGCTGCAGTTGGTGGACGAGGGGCTGGTCGGCCTGGACGAGCCGATCTCCGCCTATCTGGACGGCGTGCCGTGCGGGGAGATCATCACCGTGCGCGAGCTGCTGGAGATGCGCAGCGGGCTGTTCCCGTACAGCGCGGACCAGGACTTCGCGAACGACTTCCTGGGCGACCCGCAGCGCGTCTTCACTCCGCAGGAACTGCTCGCGTACGGGTACAAGCACGACAACGTGTTCCCGCCGGGCACCCAGTACCAGTACTCCAACAGCAACTACGTCCTGCTCGGCCTGCTGGTGGAGAAGCTGAGCGGGCGGAGCATCGAGCAGTTCGTCAGGGAGCGGATCACCGGGCCGAGCGGTCTGGATCACACCCTCTACCCGGAGGGCACCGCGCTGCCGTCGCCGTACGCGCACGGCTACACCGACCAGACGCTGTCCGGGGAGGTCGCCGACTCCACCCACTGGAACCCGTCCTGGGCCTGGTCGGCGGGCGCGATGGTGTCCGACCTGCGCGATCTGAAGCACTGGGCCAAGGACGCCGCCACCGGCACCCTGCTCTCCCCCGCCACCCAGGCGGAGCGGCTGAAGATGCTGCCGACCGGGATCCCCGGCGCCGACTACGGGCTCGGGATCTTCAACATCGGCGGCTGGATCGGCCACAACGGCTCGCTGCCCGGCTACGAGAGCCTGACGATCTACCTGCCGGAGGAGTGCGCGACCCTTGTGCTGATGCTGAACACCGACATCACCGCGCAGAACTCGGAGCCCAGCACGCTGGTCGGCAAGGCGGTCACCAGCATCGTGACGCCCGATCACGTCTACGACATCCCGCCCGGCAAGTAGCCTCGGAGAGGTGCCGTGAGGTGACGTGAGGTGACGTGGGGTGGGTGGCCGGCCGGTCGCCCACCCCGGTCGGACGGGGGTGGGTCGTGAGCGGTGACGGCGACGACGGGCGGGCGGTCCCGCCGGCGGTGGACGCGGAGGTGCGGGCCGCCGGGGTGCGGCCCGGGGAGCCGCTGACGCCGGGGAACCTCGCCGCCCGGCAGGCCCGGGACGCGGCGGTGCGCCCGAGGCCCGGGCTGGCGGAGCTGCGGGACGGCGGCCGTTTCGAGGTGGCCGAGCTGACGGCGGAAGGGCCCGGCGACGGACCGGAGGTGCGGTTGGTGAGCGCCCGGCCCGCCGGGGCGGTCGGACCGCTGCCGCTCCTCTACTACCTGCACGGCGGGGGCATGGTGATGGGGAACGCCCGGTCGGTGCTGCCGCGGCTGCTGCGCGAGGTGGCGGAGCCGCTGGGGCTGGTCGTGGTCTCGGCGGAGTACCGGCTGGCTCCTGCGGCGCCGTACCCGGCGGCGCTGGAGGACTGCTACGCCGGGCTGCTCGCGGTGGCCGGACGCGCGGCGGAGCTGGGCGCGGACCCCGGGCGGATCGTGCTCGGCGGCAAGAGCGCGGGCGGCGGTCTGGCGGCGGCGCTCGCCCTGCTGGTCCGGGACCGGGGCGGTCCGGGACCGGCCGGCCAGCTGTTGCTGAGCCCGATGCTGGACGACCGGGACCGCACCTTCTCCACCCGTCAGCTGGCCGGCCACGACACCTGGGACCGGACCTCCAACGCGACCGCCTGGCGGGCCGTGCTGGGTGAGCGCTACGGCGCCGCCGACCTGCCGCCCTACGCGGCGCCCGCGCGGGCCACGGACCTGGCGGGGCTGCCGCCGGCCTATGTCGAGGTCGGCTCGGCCGAGACCTTCCGGGACGAGGCGGTGGCGTACGCGGACGGGATCTGGCGGGCCGGCGGCGACGCCGAGCTGCATGTCTGGCCGGGCGCGTGCCACGGTTTCGACACCTACGCCCCGCGGGCCGCGGTCAGCCGCGACGCCCTGGACGCACGGCTGCGCCGGGTGCTCCGGGTGCTCCGGGACTGACCGCAGGGGCGACTACTCCGCTTCCAGTGCCTCGACCAGCTGTGGCAGGGTGCCGGTGAGCACGGCGAGCGCCAGGTGGTCGTGGAAGTCGCGGCTGTGCACGATGAGTCCGTCCCGCACCCGAAGCACCTGGATGTTGGCGGCGGTGCGGCTCCGCCCGGTGGTGCGGTGGCGCACCAGGTAGTCCCATTCCGCGACGATCACCTCGGGGTCGTCGGTCTCGCGGACCACCACGTTGTGGTGGCTCAGTTCCAGCGGGGAGTGCCCCCCGACCTGGGCGAACCGCTCGGCGAGCACCTTCCGCCCCTCGAACCGGCCCGGTCCGCCGGGCTCGAAGACCGTCTCGACCACGGTGTCCTCGGCGTACAGTGCGCCGAGCTCGGTGAAGCGTCCGGCCGTGATGCCGTCGAGCAGTGCGTGGAAGGTCTCGCGCGGTGACCGCGTTTCGGACATGATCAACCCCCGGAGCGACAAGGACGTGAATGCGGCCGCCAGAACCGGACCAGCGACTCCGGAAAGACGATACGGACTGAGCAGTCCGGTTGTCCAGGGTCGGCCGTCCGGCGTTCCCGCCTTCGGACGAAAGGGAGTTGAGAGGATGAGCGGCACACAGGAGCGCCCGCTCCGGGCGGACGCGGCCCGCAACCGGGCCAAGTTGCTGGACGCCGCCACCGAGGTGTTCACCACCCGTGGCGTCGGTGTGCCGACGGAGGAGATCGCCCGCGCCGCCGGGGTCGGCGTCGGCACGCTCTTCCGGCACTTCCCCACCAAGGAGGCCCTGCTGGAAGCGGTGATGGTGCGCCGGCTGGAGACGATCGCGGAACGGACCGCCGAACTCGCCGCCGGGGCCGAACCCGCCGAAGCCTTCTTCGGCTGCTTCCGGCTGATCGTCGAACAGACCGCCGGGAAGAACGAGTTCGCCCAGGCCCTCGCCGCGGCCGGCATCGACGTGCACTCCTCGCTGCGCGCGTCGTCCGCCGTCGTCCGCGCCCGGCTGGCCGAACTGCTGGACCGCGCCCAGCGGGCCGGGGCGGTGCGCGCGGACCTGACCCTGCCCGAGCTGATCGCCCTGCTCGTCGGCACCGTGGCGACCCTGGAGCAGCTCGGCCCCGACCCGGCCGCGCACGGGCGTGTCCTCGACGTGGTGTTCACCGGGCTGCGCCCGCGCTGAACCCGGTGGGAAAACGGGGACGGCGCCCCCGTGCGCCCGGATTCGACGGACGTCGAAGGGCTTTGCCCGGGTGCGGCGGGCGCGCCGAGACTGGCCGCACCCAGGCAGATACGACTTCGGGAGTGTGTTCCGTCATGAGAATCACGAGATCCCTCGTCCCCCGCGCGGGTGTCGCGGCCGGCGCGGTGCTGATGGCGGCCGGCCTGCTGGGCGGTCCCGCCCAGGCGGCCGGCGGCGCACCGGCCGCGAGCGGCCCCGCCGCCACCGCCCCCGCCGCTTCCGGAGCCGCCGCGTCGAACGCCGACCAGACCGTCATCCTGGCCACCGCCGGCCTGAGCCGGGGCCAGAGCTGGTCCTCACCGGACGGCAGCACCGTGCTGTACCAGCAGTACGACGGCCACGTGGTGCTGTACAAGAACGGTGTCGCCATCTGGACGGCCGTCGGCACCTACGGCCTCGGCTCCTACTTCTACGTCCAGGCCGACGGCAACCTCACCGCCTACGACGCCGCCTGGCGCCCCCTGTGGGAGAGCCGCACCGCCAACCACCCCGGCGCCTACCTCGCCATCCAGAACGGCGGCAACCTGGTCGTGTACTCGGGCAGCAGGCCCCTGTGGTGGTCCAACTACCCGCCGCTCAACCCCGAGCCCGAGTGCCGCCCCGGCCGTCTCTGCCCGTAGCCCGGAACGGCCGCGTGCCGGTGCCCCGCCCGGGCCATGGGTCCCGGGCGGGGCACCGGCACGGGGCCGGCGCGGGGCCGGCGCGGGGCCGGCGCGGGGCCGGCGCGGGGCCGGCGCGGGAAGTCGGACCGGCCGACTTCCTAATCGCGGATCCGGCGGGAGGTCCAGACGGCCAGGTAGCACGCGAGCGGGAGCATCACCAGGACCGCCGCCCAGAAGGACGCGTGGCCCCAGACCTCGGCGAGCGAGCGGAACCACGGACCCAGGACGGGGATGCGCAGCGCCTCCAACGGGCCGAGCGGCGGGGGCCAGGCGCCGAGGACGGCCGTGCCGACCGCCGCGACCGCCAGCAGGCGGCGGGCCGCGCCCGGGACGACCGCCGAGGCGACGAGGGCGAGGAAGGCCAGCAGGAGGAGGTAGTCGGCCTGGTAGGCCGCGCCGACCTGGCCGGTTCCCCAGGACTCCGGGCTCGGGTGGTGGTCACGGTGGACCACCGCCAGCCGGACCTCGACCGCCGCCCAGAGCACCAGGGTGAGCACCAGCGTCCCGCCGAGCCAGAACAGCAGCCGGTCCCGGTGGCCGTCCCGGCCGGGCCGCCAGCCCCGGGCCGCCGCGGTGCCGTTGCCCCGGGCGCGGCGGCGAGCGGTGAGGTTGCGGCGGTCTCCGGCCGCCCGTCCCGCGGCCTCGTGCGCCGGGGTGAGCAGCCAGCGCACCGAGCGGCCGTTGACGAACAGCACCAGCACGGGCGTCACCGTCGCGGCCACACCGGCCCAGCTCGCCGTGCCGCCCTCGAACACGACCACCCGGTCGATCACCGCTTGCGGCGGCCGCAGCACGGTCATCGGCGGCCCGAGGTGCAGATAGCCGATGGCGAAGGAGGCGGCGGCGGCGAGGAAGAGGATCCGGCGCCCGATCCTGGCCGGGAACGCGGCCACCGCGACGGCGGCGACCAGGGCGGCGCCGAGCTGACCGGCCGTCGCGCGCGCGGCGGCCTCCCCCGCCGTCCGCAGCGGGCCGCCGAACGCGCCGCCGGGGGCCACGGCCCCGCCCACCCCGGCGTCGACGGAGATCCGCCAGACCGCGCCCGCCCAGAGGGTGAGGGCGAGGCAGAGGAACAGCAGCACGCCGGCGACCGCGCGCCGGGGCAGCGCGCCCTGGGCGCCGCTCCACCAGGCGCGCAGGTCCGCCTTCCACGCCCCCCGGTTCCGGCCCCGGCGCGCGCCGCCGGAACGGACGCTCCGTACCTGGAGCACGGCTGCCGCCGCGAGCACGCCCCGGCCGTCGGCCGTCGCCGGGTCGGCGGTGAGCGCCCGGCGGCGCAGCTCCGCCCAGTTGCGGCGGAACCGCTCCCGGCCGCCGCCGCGCACCCGTGCCGCCACCGCGCCCGCCCCGTCGGCGACCGCGGTCACGGTCGAGTGGACCGGCGCAGGCAGGGCGCCCAGCGGGCCGGGCAGGGCGGAGAGACGGCGGACCAGGGCGCGCCGCTGCCCGTCCGGTTGCAGGGTGAGCAGCAGGATCCAGCGGCGGGCGGCCTTGCGTTCGGCGGCGGTGAGGCGGCCGTCGCCGTCGGAAGTGCCGTGGGGGTTGCCGTTGCGGCCGCCGAGGGTGCGGGCCTCGCGTTCGACCCGGTTCAGCACGGCGGCCGCCTCGGTGAGCCCGAGCAGCCGGGCGCACGCCCGCTCCGGGCAGGCCTGGTGGCCGCAGTGGAAGCGCGCGGCGAGCCCGAGCAGCCCGGCCGCGACCAGCTCGTCGACCACGGTCAACGCGTCCGGCCGCTCGGCCAGTTCCACCAGCCCGGCCGCGTCCACCCGGCGGTCCCGCGCGTACGGGACCGCCTCGGGGGTGAACGCGGCACCGAGGGCCAGCACGGCCCGGGACGCCGCCGCCGACTTCCCGGCGGAGGTGCCGCGTTCGACGTCCTCGAGGTAGTGCAGATCGAGGACGGTGTCCTTGACCTCGTCCCGGAGCCAGTCGCGCAGCCGCCGCGCGCCACCGCTGACCAGCCAGGCCGCCGCGTCCGCGGAGCGCTTGAGCAACGCCTCGGCGAGCGCCGCCGGTTCGCGGAAGTCCTCGCCCCGGAAGGCGATCGGACGGTGCTTGGGCCCGGACGGCGGGGTCGGTCCGGGCGGCGGCTGGACGACCCGGCTGCGGACCACCTCCGGGCTCTCCCCCTTCAGCCAGGCCCGGACCTGCGGCGCCGTCCACCGGTCGGCCGGGTCCTTGGTGAACAGGCCCTGGAGCAACAGCCGGTGGCGCTCCCCGGGAACGGCGGTGAGGTCCACCTCGTCGTCCATCACCAGCCGGAACTGCAGGGCCTCGTCGCTGACCAGGCCGCCGTCCGCGCGCCGGTAGCGGCTCGCGCCCGTGAACACCTCGTAGAGGATGGTGCCGAGCGCCCACCACGGCCCGGCCGGGTCGTTGCTCCCCGCCAGTTGTTCCGGTGCCATGTAGGCGACGGTGACCTGCATGTCGGTGGAGAAGCGACGGCTCGCGGTGAGCTTGGCGACGCCGCCGAAGTCGGCCACCACGAACTCGTCGGCGGAGCCGCCGTTCCGGCCGCCCCGGCGGACCAGGATGTTGGCGGGCTTGAAGTCGACCGGGTTGCGCTTGATCGTCACCTGCCAGAACTCGAGCAGGTCGACGAGTTCGCGGACGATCCGCTCGGTCTCGCCGCGACGGCCGAGACGGCCCTGCGAGCGCAGCGCGGCCACGTGGTCGGCGAGGGTGAGGGGGAGGTACTCCATCGCCAGCCAGTCGCAGAGCGCGCCCGCGTGCTCGACCTGGCCGTGGCCGAGGATCTCGGGGACGTGGCGGCGGAACAGCGGGTCGCCGGCGAGGTGGGCGAGGAGTTCGGTGTCCGCCCGCACACCCGGGTTGCCGACCTTCACGGCCGCGTCGGCGCCGGTCGCCCCGCTGCTGGCGCCGGTCCCGCGGCTCTTCCTGCCGGCGCCGCTGCCGCGTCCTCCGCCGCCGCCACGGGCGTCGGCGCGGCGGGCGTGCCAGACGGTGCCCTCGCTGCCGGAGCCGACCCGGCCGACGGGGTGGTAGCGGTCGGTGAGGGCGGCGGGGAAGTCGCCGGGACCGGCGGGCGGGACGGTGGACGGCGGGGTGGCGGCAGGCGTAGTGGCGGTGGGCGGAGCAACGACGGGCGGAGTAACGGCGGGCGACGGTTCGGCCGGGGTGCTGGGCGGGACCGGGCCGCCCGGGCGCTGGACGCGGGTGCGCGCGCCGGGAACGGTGCCCGACGCGGCGGGACCGCCGGGGTCGGTCCTCGGACGTTGCACCCGGGTGCGCGGACTCTCGGCGGCACCGGGCTCGGCCTTCGGACGCTGCACCCGCGTGCGCGGACTCTCGGCGGCACCGGGCTCGGCCTTCGGACGCTGCACCCGCGTGCGCGGACTCTCCGTGGCGGCACCACCGGTCCCGTCCGACGGCGGTTCCTGCCCCTGCGCCTGGCTCTGCGCCTGCCCCTGCCCCTTGGCCCGGCCGGGCCGCTGGACGCGGGTGGGCGGGCCGGGCTCCGGCGGTGTCTCGGCCATCGCGCCGTTCTCCTCCTCACGGCCCCGGCTCACCGGGGCGCGCCGAACTCGTCGATCTCGACCACCTGGACGTCCAGGTCCAGCGCGAACCTCAACCGGTGCCCCGGTCCGATCCGGGTCGGTCCCTCGATCCGGCGGCCGTCGACGAAGGTGCCGTTGGTCGACCGCAGGTCCTCCACGTACAGCGCGCCGTCGATCCAGCGCAGCCGGGCGTGGTGCCGGGAGAGCTGGTCGAGGCCGGCCAGGCCGGGGATCGCCGCGCAGTCGGGCTCGTCGCGGCCGATCGCCAGTCCGCCGCCGCCGCGCCGGTGTTCGGCGGCGACCGGCAGCAGCACCCCGGCGACGAGCAGGGCCAGCCGGACCACCGGCGGCCGGGCGGGGCGCGGCTGCCGCCCCTGCTGCTGCCCCTGGTGCGGTCGCGGGCCGGGAGCACGCCGCGGCTCGGCCGGGCGCGCCGGCCGGGTCACCGCCTCCGGATCGGTGCCCGGCCCGGGGCCGGGACGAACCGGAGCCCCGGCCGGCGGAGCATCGGTCGGCGGGGCGTCGACCGGCGGGGCGTCCTCCACCGGTTCGTAGCGTTCCAGTTGCTGGAACATGTGCACCTGGCAGTACCCCCGGTTGGCGGAGGGCGGGCACTCCCCCGGGGCTCCCACCGGGCAGCGGTAGATCACGGTCGCCACGAGGTCTCCCGGAGGGTCACGCCGCGTCGGACCAGGTCCCGTTCGATCCGGCCCAGGTCACCGGGGCGCGGCACCCCGATCACCCGGACCTCGCCCTCGCTCACCCGCACCTGGAGCTCGGGCCGTTCCGGCCGGTGGTCCAGGTAGGGCGCGTACCGCTCCCGCCCGAGCGGCGTGCGGGTGGTCAGCCGCTGGTTGGCCGAGCCGCGCCAGGCCAGCCGGGTGGGCAGGCCCGCCCGGTAGCGGCCGGTGATCACCGCGTCCGCGCCCTCCAGCGCGGCGGCGGTGGCCGGGTCGGCGGCCAGCTCCTCCGGTTCCCAGCCCGTGTACACCAGCAGGTCGGCCGGGCGTCCGGCGCGGCGGCGCCCGGCGTCGGCGGCGGCGAGCAGCGCGGCGAGGGCGGCCGGCTGCTCCAGCGGTTCACCGCCGCTGACGGTGAGACCGTCGAGGCCGTCGTCGAGCGCCGACCGCCACAGGGCGGCGAACCGCTCGACGGTCAACTCCCGTCCGCCGGCGGCCGTCCAGGTGTGCCGGGACATGCATCCGGCGCAGGCCAGCGTGCAGCCCTGGAACCAGACGCCGAGCCGTCGGCCGGGCCCGAGCGAGGTCACCGGCCGGTAGACCTGTGCGACGAGGGCCGCGACGTCGGCGGCGGTCGCGACGCCGCCGGCGGTCGCGACGTCGGCGGCGGTCGGGACGCCGGCAACGACCGCGGCGCCGCCGGCGGCCGGGACGCCACCGGCCGGGCTCGGCCCTGTCACCGCTCGACCTCCAGCCGGTAGCCCTCGCCGTCCCCGTCGCCCTCGATCGCGACCACCCGGAGCCGCTCGCCCCGCCGGGGCGGGGTCCGGAAGACCTCTCCGGCGAGCGGGTTGACCAGCGCCGACTCGACGGCGGTCAGCACCCCCCGGCCACCGTGGTCCAGCCGCCTGTTCGCCTCGACCCGCAGCACCTCCCACGCGTCGTCGGCGAGCGTCAACTCGGCGCCGTGGGCCTCCAGGACGCGGCCCGCGACGGAGGCGATGGCCTTGTCGAGGATCTGCGGCACCCACTTCTCCTGCATGAAGTCCATCGGGATGAAGTTGTCACCGAAGCGGTTGCGCAGTTCGGGCCGCTTGATGGTGTCGTTGAAGAAGATGTCGAAGGCTTCCCGCAGGCTCCGGCGGACGATCGTCGGATCGTCGTGGCGGCTCAGTCGGCGCCGGCCGGTTCGGGGAGCGGTCCCGGTGGCGCCGCTGCTCCCGGCACCGTCGGCGACGGCACCCGCAACGCCGTCCGTCGTACCCGCGGCGCCGTCCGCCTCGCCGGCGCCCGCACCGCCCTTCGGCAACTCGTCCTCCACGGAGGCCGCGACGCCGAGGTTCGAGGTGAAGATCAGCACGCACTCGGTGAAGTACACGGTGGCGCCCCGGCCGTCGGTGAGCCGGCCGTCCTCCAGGATCTGGAGGAAGAGGTCGAACAGCCGGGGGTTCGCCTTGTCGATCTCGTCGAAGAGCAGCACGCTCATCGGGTTCGCCCGGACGGCGTTGGTGAGTTCACCGCCGGCGTCGTGACCGACGAAGCCGGGCGGGGCGCCGATCAGCCGGTCCCGGGCGTGCTCCTCGGCGAACTCGCTCATGTCGAAACGGATCGGCCGGGCGTCCTTGCCGAGGATCATCTCGGCCACGCCCTTGGCGAGTTCGGTCTTTCCGACACCGGTCGGACCGGAGAGGAACAGGGTGCCGCGCGGCCGGCTCGGCGAGCTGGACGCCTGGGCGCCGTTCAGCCCGGCCGCCGAGCGCATGAAGATCTCCAGGGTGCGGCGCACCGCGTACGGCTGGCCGATCACCTTGCCGTTGAGGAACTCCTCGCCCGCGGCGATGCGTTCACGCAGTTCGGCGGTGGCCCACGGATTGTCGAGCACGCCGATCCGGTAGAGGCGGGCGGCCTCGTCCAGCCGCTGCACCGGCAGGTTCCGGTCCAGGGCCATCCGGCCGATCGCCATCACCTCCGAACTGCCCATGCCGTGCGAGGAGTCGGCGAGCGCCTTGGCGGCCGCCGCGGTCTCGGCCCCGGTGAGGGCCGGTCCGCCGGTCGCCGCCTGGTAGCGGGACAGCCCGCCGACCACGTGCCGGGCGACGGCGAGCCGCTGGTCGTGCGGCGGCTGCGGGACGCTGATCACCCGCACCGCCCGGCTGCCGACCGCGAACTCCCGGGGCAGCTCCTCCTGCCGTTCCACCACCCAGAACACCGTGTTGTACGGGGTGACGGCGCTCGCGCCCTGCACCGGCCGGGCGGTGTGGCCCAGTTCCTCGGCGGCCGCGAACAGCCGGGCGGCCTCCCCGGCGACGGGTGCCTGCGGCGAACCGAGCCGGCCGGAGTAGGGCACGACCAGGCCGATCGGCGGGCCGGGGTGGTGCACGACACCCACCATGGCGTCGCGCAGCCGGTCCAGCATCTCCGGCTCGTCCTCGTCGTCGCCGCCGTCCGCGCCCCGACCGTCCCGGCCGCGCCGCCATTTCTCGTCCTGTTCGGCGAACTCCCGCAGCACCGCGGGCATCTGGTCGACGGTCGCGCTCAGCCGCAGCAGCGTGATCCGCTCGTGAACCTGGTCGAGGAAGGCGAGCGCGCCGTAACCCCGGGCGGCGCAGAGCGACTCGATCACCCCGCCGAGGCTGTACGGCGCGAGGGTGGCACTGCTGCCGGCCGCGTGGTCGTCGGGCAGCAGGTACTGGTCCCGGACGTTCCCGGTCAGCAGTACCTGCGGGTGGACGGTGAGCGCCATGTCCAGCTCGCGGATCCAACTCGGTGTCACGGGGCCGGGGTCGGCCTCGGTGGCACCGGAGCCGGGCGGCGGCGCGTCCTTGCGCAGGCCGTCCGGCCCGTTCCCCTGCTGCTCAGCGCTCACGGCCACGCTCCTGCGGCTTGCGGACGGCGGCGGCCGCGCCGGTCCCGGCGCGCTTGCCGCGGCGGCGGCGCGGGGTCGCGGCGGACGGCGGCCACGACCCGCCGGGGACGAGGCCCGCGGCCATCGCACCCGGCGCCATCGCGGACGTCCGCTCCAGCCGCACGCCCTGGAGCCGGACGCCCTCCTCGATCGCGGGCAACTGCTCCTCGCAGAACCACTGCTGGACGCTCTCGTCCTGCTCCTCGTCCTGCCAGGCGTCACCGGTCCCGGCGTCCTCCCGGCGGACCACCGCCGTGGACAGGGTCGCCCGGTCCGGGGCCAGCACCAGGCGCAGCCCGTACCCGGCGGCCGGCGGCTCGCCGCCGTCCTCGGCCCGGCCGTCACCGGACTGTCCGGTCCGCTCCGGGTCCGGGTCGCCGAACGGCACCACCACCTCGCCCTCGGCGGCGAGCAGGTCCTCGAAGTCCTCGCCGACCAGGTAGTCCCGCTCGCGCAGCACCTCGGCGAGCGCCGCCGCCACCGGTACCCGGTTGCGGCGGGCGTCGGCCCGCGCGACGGCCTTCTCGACGGCGGGCCGCAGGAAGGCCGGGTCCTCGGCGGCGGCGAGGTCGGCGAGCAGCCGGTCCCGCTCGGACGGATCCGCCTCCCGCGCCAACTCGGAGAGCGCGGAACGCAGTTCGGCCCGCTCCTCGTCCCGGGCACGGCGCGCCACCGAATGCTGGACCAGCGCGGCCAGGTCGGTGAGCGTGGCCCGGACATCGGGGACGGTGGCGGCGGCCCCGAGGGCGCGGACCAGGCCCGCCACCCGTTCCAGGTCGGCCGGGTCGCAGCGGGGCACGTCGCGGTCCAGGACCGCCTGGGCCTCGGCCAGCGCACCGGCCCGGACCCGCTCGACGCGCTCGGCCTGCTCGGCCCGGGCCCGCTCGGCGGCCTCGGCCCCGGCCTCGGCGTCCGCCTTCGCTTCCGCGGCACCGCGGCGCTTCTCGGCGCGGGTCGGCCGCGCACGCTCCGGTTCGGCCACCGCCTCCGGCAGCACCGCCGACCACACGTCCCGCACCGCCTCGGCCAGTTCCACGGCGGCCCGCGCGTTCGCCGCCCGCGCCCGCTCGACCGCCCGCGTCAGCTCGGCCTCGTCCGCCCCGGCCCCGACGGTCACCGTCTCCACCGTGACCCGGGCCGTGCGGTACGCGCGCCGCAGCTGCCCGGCCTCCCCGCGCAGCCCCTGGGCCTGCTCGTTCAGCTCGCCCAGCCGGGCCCGCAGCTCGGCCCGCCGCGCCTCGGCCCGGCGCAGGTTCTCGGCCCGCTGCGCCTCGGCGGCCAGGCGGGCGCGCAACTGCCGCCGGCGCTCGGCCTCCTGGTCGACATAGGACCACCCGTATCCCGCGGAACTGCTCACCGGCCGCCCTCCGAGCGCGATTCGTGTACCTGCGGGGCGCACCGACCGGGCGCCGGCACCGGTCCGGTTCTCACCCCCCGCGCGCACCGGGGCCGGTACGGGTCGTGTACGGGACATCTCGACCGCGCGCGAACCGGCACCACCCCCGACGTGCTGCTGAGGGCCCATCATGCCGCAGATCGGCGAGAGGCGTTCCGCCTTTGCGAATCCGGGATCACCGCCCGCGAGCGGCGCCGGCACGCTACATTGGCGCACGGCCGACGGACACGGGACACCGGAGTGGAGGGCGAGGGGCGATGGCGCTGACCGACGTCCTCGACGTCCTGCGCGAGCACTGGGACGAGGTCCGGGAGTATCTCGACGAGTCCGCCAGGGCCGCCGTCGTGGCGCTGCTGGACGCGCCGTCCGCCGATCCGGAGCGGACCGCCCGGAGGATCGTGCGGCTGGTGCTGGCGGCCCTCCCGGACGGGCACCCGGTGCGTGCCGCGCTCGACGACTCGGTGCGCTACTCACGGGCCGTCAGGGTCGAATCGGCGAACCGTGACGCCGTCCTCCAGGTGCTCGGCCTGGTTCGCGGGCGGGCGGACGGCGGGCGGCAGGCGGACGCCGGGCGGCCCGGGATGCCCCCCGAGCCCGAGGCCGATGCCCTGCCCGGCCCGCCCGACGACGCCGACGACTGGCTGCTCGCCGCGGACTCCGTCAGCGCCGCCGACTACCGGTCCGGCGGGCACGACCCCGCCGATCCCGACCTGATCCGGCTGACCGACCGCCAGGGCACCGTCCGCCTGCCGTCGTTCCAGTTCGACGGCGCCTCCGGCCGTCCGCTGCCCGTCGTGGTCGCCGTCAACCGCCTGCTCGACGCCGACGACGACCCGTGGGGGGTGGCCGACTGGTGGCTCGGCGCCAACGCCTGGCTGGACGCCGTCCCCGCCCGACTGCTGGGCACGCCGGGCGAGCACGGTCTGCTCGCCGCCGCCCGCGCCGAGATCGCGGAGTGGTGACCGCATGCCCGACGTGAAGGTCCCCGGCCCGGCCGCGCGCGCCACCCCGCACCTCGAGGTGCTGCCCGCCGG
Source organism: Kitasatospora sp. NPDC089913 (assembly GCF_044748625.1). NCBI lineage: Bacteria > Bacillati > Actinomycetota > Actinomycetes > Kitasatosporales > Streptomycetaceae > Kitasatospora > Kitasatospora sp. NPDC089913. The sequence goes on from NZ_JBIVGI010000002.1 coordinate 361,771, forward strand.
CACCGTGCTGCACCGGGTGCACCCGGCCGCCTACCCGGCCACCTCGTTCAACCCGCACCCCTCCGACAGCCACTACGAGGGCGGCCGGTTCTGCTCCTACCAGGGCGACGGCAGCCATCTGCCGTACCTGTACGCGGGGTTCTCGCAGCGCACGGCCGTGATGGAGACGCTGGTCCGGAGCATTCCCTTCGACGAGAGCGGCTGGCGCCGGATCAGGCGCGCCTCGGTCCGGGGACGGGTGCTCTCGCGGATCGAGACCACCTGCGACATCACACTGGTCGGCCTGATGACGCTGGACCAGCTCGCGGCCGTCCACCAGGACGAGTGGCTGATCCACTCCACCCCGGACGAGTACCCGCGCACCCGCCGCTGGGCCGCCTGGATCCGCGGCCGGGCACCGGAGGCGCTCGGCCTGCACTGGCCGTCCAAGCGGGACCTGGGCGGCAGTTCCTGCATCCTCTACGAACACGAGGACGCCGCCGCCCTGGTGAAGCCGGCCGACGTCGCCCCCGTCCCGCTGGACACCGCCGAGGGCGCCGCGCTGCTCAACCAGTTGCTCGCCCCCGCCCGCACCCGCGTCGAACCGCCGCGACGGCAGGGCTCGTAGCCGATCCGCCGGACGGCCGTTCCTCGTTCGACGAGCGCGTTCACGCGCTCCGAACAGGCTCTTCCCACCACTCGGAACGGCGTTCCCCGCTCCCCGGCGGCCGCGTACTGTGCACGGATCCACGTGATCGTTCCACCAGGGGGAGACAGAACGGCCACGCACGTCACCACAGCGGGCACCACCACGGCCTCGGTGCGTTCCGCCGACGGCACCACCATCGGCTACCGCACCACCGGCTCCGGTCCCGGGCTCCTGCTGGTGCCCGGGGCGTTCGCGCTCGCGGCCGACTTCGACGGTCTGGCGGCGGAGTTGGCGGACCGCTCCAGGTGCACACCGTCGAGCGGCGGGGGCGGGGGACGAGCGGCCCCCAGGGTGACGCCTACAGCGCGGCCGCCGAGTGCGCGGACATCGAGGCCGTCCGCGCGGCCACCGGGGCGCGGTTCGTGTTCGGCCACAGCTTCGGCGGCTTCCTCACCCTGGAGGCCGCGTCGGCCGGCTCCGCCTTCGAGCGGATCGCCGTCTACGAGCCCGGTGTGTCGGTCGACGGCTCCATCCCCTTCGACTGGGCCGGGCGCTGCCGCCGCGAACTCGACGCCGGGAAGCCGGCCGAGGCGTTCCTGACCTTCGTCCGCGGCGTCAACCCCGGGACCAGCGGCAAGGCACCGCGCTGGCTGCTGCGGCTGATCCTCCCGCTCGCCCTCAAGAAGCCCGAGCGGCTGCAGAAGCACGCGCTGCTGCCCGCCGCGATCCGCGAGCACGCCGAGATCGCCGCCCGGGACAGCACCTTCCGGGAGTACGGACGGCTCGACCGGCCCGTGCTGCTGATGGCGGGCAAGGAGGCCCGCAGCACCGGGGCGGGCCGGGCGGCGGCGGCCGTGCACGAGGTGCTGCCCGGCTCCCGGCTGCTGCTCCCCCGGCTGGACCACTTCGGGCCCGAGACGGATCCCGCGGCCGTCGCCCCGGCGTTGGCGGACTTCTTCCTGGGGTCCTCCGCCGGGTAGCGGTCGGGCCGGGCGGCGGTCGGGCCGCACAGCGGTCGCCGGCCGGGCAGGGTCGGGCCGCACAGCGGTCGCCGGCCGAGGACCGCTGCCGGGCGACCTCACCACCGCACAAGTGGGTCGACCGCATGCGTGCGCTCGACCCCGGGCGGGCGGTGGCCTGCCCCGTGCACGCGCGGGGCAGACCAAGTGCGGGCGGGTCGCGCCGTCAGGCGGCCGGGAGGGTGCCGAGGGCCTGGATGCCGGTGCGGCCGGCCCGGAAGACGGCGGGGCCGACGGCGGCCAGGGCGATCCGGGTGTACTCGGTGTCGGCGGCGAGGCGGTCCGGTTCGTCACGCCAGTGGAGCCGGCCCGTGGCGAGGTCGTGGGCGAAGACGCGGTAGTCGTTCGTCCCGATGTAGACCACGCCGCCCGCCGCTGCCGCCGTGCTCATGCCCCGGCCCAGGCCCCTGGGGACGGTGGCGGTCCAACGGGTGTCGCCCGAAGCCGCGTCCAGGGCGGTCAGATCGCTGCCGCTCAACAGGCACACCGTCCCGTCGGCCACCGCGAGTTCGCCCAGGGCACGGCGCTGCGCGCGCCGCCACAGCGGCCGGCCCGAGGCCGCGTCCAGGGCGTGCACGGTCGACCCTCCCGTCGCGGGGTCGTTGCTCACCGTGTGGAGGAAGCCCCGGTGCGCGGTCGGCGCGAAGTCGACCGGGCCGACCGCGTCCTGCGCCCAGCGCTGCGCACCGCTCTGCGTGTCGAAGGCGAACAGTCCGCCCGTCCGGCCGGGGACGTACACGGTGTCGCCGGCCACGAGCGGCAACGGCGAGACGTTCGCCGGAGTGCTCCAGCGGACCTCGCCGGTGGCCAGGTCGTGACAGCGGAGGGCGTTCCCGTACCCCGTCAGGACGCGGTCGCCGACGACCACGACGCCCTGTTCCGCCGGAAGGTCCCGCCAGTCCGGGACCGGGACCTCCCAACGCACCTGCCCCGACGCCGCGTCGAGGGCCCGGACGCCGGTCGCGGAGTTCACGCAGACCGTGCCGTTCCCGGCGGCGAGCGGCCAGCCGCCCGGGGAGTCGGCGGCGTCGGCGGTGGTCACCGCCCGGCTCCAGCGGACGGTGCCGGTGTGCGGGTCGTGGGCCCGGACGGCGCCGTCGTACCCCGACACGTAGAGGCTCTCGCGCGGCCCCGAGGGAAGGACCATCCGCCCACCGGTGGCGGCCGTGCTCCAGATCCGGGGGCCGCGCACGGGCACCCGGTCCGCCCACCACCGGACGCCGGCCGGGACGGCGAGGGCGCCGAGGCCGCCGACGGTGCTGAGCAGCAATCGGCGGCGGTGGATCGCGGGCCGGGCGCCGACGGGGGTCGCGGGCTCGGCGGGGTGCGGGTCAGGGGTCACGTCGGAGGTCACCTCCGGTAGGACTTCGTGCACCGACCGGACGGTTCCCGTCCGTGCGGAGGTCGGCCCTTTCGGGCAGAGCGCCCGGGGGCCGGGCCCCCCGGGCGCGCGGTGCCGGGCACCGGGCACCCGATGCCGGACACCGGGTGCCGGGGTCAGTCGGCGTCCGACTCCGCCGGTTCGTCGGCGCGCTGGTCCTCGGTGGTGCCGAGGCGCCAGTACCCCATGAAGCAGACGGCGCGCCGGTCGTAGCCGCGCTCGCCGACCAGGTGGCGGCGGAGTTCGCGGACGGCCGCCGCCTCCCCCGCGATCCACGCGTACGGCGTGCCGGAGGGCAGTTCGGCGGCGCGGACGGCGGCGGGCAGGGCGGGGGTGCCCGGCGTGCGCCGGTGCAGCCAGGTGATCGAGGTGCCGGGCCGGTCGGCGGGCAGGTAGTCGTGCTCCGACGGCCCCTCGACCTCGGCGAACACCCGGACCGGCAGGCCGGCGGGCAGTTCGTCGAGGATCGCGGCCACGGCGGGCAGGGTGGACTCGTCCCCCGCCAGCAGCACCCAGTCCGCCCCTTCGGGCAGTCGGAACTCGACGCCGCCGGCCTCCTCGACCGCCGGCCCGCAGACGACCACCCGGTCACCGGGCGCCGCCGTCTCCGCCCAGCGGGAGCCGGGGCCGTGGTCGCCGTTGACGGCGATGTCGATGTCGACCTCGTCGGGGTCGTGGCGCTGCGCGCGGACGGTGTAGGTGCGCAGCACCGGGCGGACGGCCGGGTCCATCGTGCGCCAGTGCTGGTACCAGGCGAAGTCGTCCTCGCCCTCGGGCATCAGGGGTTCGCTCTGTCCGGGGAGCGGCAGCAGGAGCTTCACCCGCTGGTCGAGCCCGCCGTTGACGAATCCGGCGAGGCTGGGGCCGCCCAGGGTGATGCGGGCCATGTGCCGGGTGATCCTGGCGGTCCGGACCACCTCGAGCGGGAAGAGCAGGAATCGCGCGGGGGCGGTGGTGCTGGTCAGGGCCGTCTCCTCTCACCTGAATTTAGGTAAGGCTAACCTATCTGAGAGGCCGTTCGCCCCCGTCCGTCCGCGCGGATTCGGTGGAATGACGCGGCGCCGCCGAGGAGTGCGGAGGCACCGGCGGCGTACAGGAGCGCGCCGCCGGCGCGGCGGGACGGCCGCGCCCCCCGGCGACGAGGAGGTAGTCCTCGCCGCCGACCAGCGCGGCCACGATGCGGTCGGCGCCGTTCCAGCTCATGTCCACCACTCCCCCTCGCCGCTGCACTGCCCTGCCCCGCGCTCACCACCTCAAGCGTATCTTTGATGTGCCCGTTGAAACTTTGCTGCTCTCGGCCCGAGGAATCGGCTGTAAAGTTTCAAAGTGCCATCAGAACCGATGAAGAGACTGCGCCCGGTCGACCTGGGACGCGAGCACGGCCTCTCCGCGCAGGCCGTCCGCAACTACGAGCAGGACGGCTTCCTTCCGGCCGCCGAACGGACGCCCACCGGGTACCGGATCTACACCGGGCTGCACGCGGCGGCGCTGCGCACCTTCCTCGCCCTCGTCCGCGCCTACGGGCACGCGACCGCCGGCGCGGTCATGAACGCCGTCCACGCGGGCCGCACCGACGACGCCCTGACCGCACTCGACCACGGCCATGCCCAACTGCTCCGCGACCGGGAGACGCTCGCCTCGGTCCGCGGGGCGGTCGAGCACCTGGCGGAGGCCGACGGCCCCGCGCCCGGGGACGACGCCGGCGGGAACGGGAGCGGGACCGGGAACAGGAGTGGGACCGCGAGCGGCACCGGCCCGTTCCCGCTCAGCATCGGCGAAGTGGCGCACCGCCTCCGGCTCACCCCGGCCACCCTGCGCACCTGGGAGGCGGCCGGCATCCTGCTCCCCGCCCGCGACCGCGCGACCGGCCACCGCCTCTTCCACCCGGTCGACGTCCGCGACGCACAACTCGCCCACCTGCTGCGGCGCGGCGGCTACCGACTGCCGCACATCGCGGCCGTCGTCGGCCAGATCCGCACCGCGGGCGGCACCGGCGCACTCTCCGCCGCACTGGCCGACTGGCAGGAACGGCTCACCGTCAGGGGCCTGGCCATGCTGAGCGCGGCCGCCCACCTGGACACCTATCTGACGGCGGCCGCCGACCCCGACGGCCGCGCCGGCCCCGGCCGGGCCGACCCCGGCCACGCCTGTCCCGGCGGGCAGTCCGGCCCCGGCAGGTAGGGGGCGAACTGCTCGCCCACCAGCGCCGCCACCGCCGACGCGTCCCGGGTGCCGTCGACCTCGACGACCGGGATCCCCAGGCGGCGGGCGGCGCGGACGGCGTCCTCCGCCACCAGGCGGTCACGGGCGACCCGGTTGGCCTGGGCCCGCGCCGGGTCGCCGACCGCGACACCGAGCGCTCCCGCCCTCGGCAGGCACCGGATCTGGTGCTGCCGGAACTCCTCGGTGGGGACGAGCACGACCATCCGCCGGGGCGAGTCCAGCAGCGGCGCGACCGCCTCCGGGCGCAGACCCCAGCCCTCGGCGATCGCGGGCCGGGCGGTGAACAGCGCGCGCAGGTCGTCCAGCACCCAGGCGAACCGGGCCGGGAACCCTGCCAGGGTCTCGGCCGCCATCTCCTCCGGCGTCCGCTCCACCCACCGCCGGTCGGCGGTCGGCTCCACCACCGGAGCCCCCTCGGCCACTCGTTCCGCGATCCACCGGTCCCGGTGGCCCCGGGCATCGTGGAAGTCGTAGTGGTAGACGGTCAACCCGTGCTCCACCGCCAGGAGTTCGGCAATCGTGCTCTTGCCCGCCCACTGGCCGCCGCCGATCCACAGCATCCGGCGCAGACTGCCGTGCGGGTCCTGGTCGTCCCCCATGGGAACCCTCCCCTCCCGGGCCGGCGCCGACCGCCGCCCAGGCTTCGATTGTCCTGGCGCGGAGCGAAGAATCGCAGGACCGCCCCGGGCGACCGGGCGCAGCCGGGCGGGAAAACCGCTGGCCGGAGCCGCCGCCGGTGGGCCACGATGCGTGCCATGACCCCGCTCCTGCTGCTCGCACCCCGGATCAACGAGACCGGTCTGCACCTGCTCACCCACGCCCGTCGGCGTGGGCTCCGGGCGCACACCGCCGTCCGCTGGGAGGTCCCGGCGGAGCTCGCCGGGCTGCGCCCCGCGCACCTGTACGGCGGGCCGCTGTTCGCCGACGTGGCGGCGGGAGCGCTGGGTGTCGCGCCGCTGGAGCCGCCGGCGGACTGGCTCGCCGGGCTTCCGCATGAGCTGACGGCCCGTCAGGTGACCTGCGTCGCGCTGGCCGAGGCCCGCCGGCTGCGTCGGCCCGCCTTCCTCAAGCCGCCCACCGACAAGCTGTTCGCCGCCCGGGTGTACCCCGACGGCAGCGGACTGCCCGGCCCGGACGCCCTGGACGACGACACCCCGGTGCTGGTCAGCGACATCGTCGCGTTCGCGGTCGAGTACCGCCTGTTCGTCCTGGACGGCGCGGTGCGGGCGGCGAGCCGGTACGCCGCGGACGGCGGGCTCGCGGTGTCGCCGGAGGTTCCGCCGGACGCGCTCGCGTTCGCGGCGGACGTGCTGGCGGCGGGCGGTCTGCCGAGCGCCGTCGTGGTCGACGTCGGCCGCCTCGCCGACGGCACCTGGGCGGTCGTGGAGGCCAACCCGGCCTGGGCCAGCGGTGGTTACGCCTGCGACCCGGAGGCGGTGCTGGACGTGGTGCTGCGCGCCGCCGGTCCGGCGGACGCACTGGCGCCCGGCGACGCCGCGTTCGCCCGGGCGGCGCCGGAGGTCGTCCGCTGAGCAGTGCTCCTCGGCCGTCCGGGGAGCCTCAGACGCGGTCGAGCGGGCGGTGCGGCGGGGGCGGCAGTTCGGCCTCGACCGTGTCACCGGGGTGGATCGTGCCGCCCGCGCGGACCACGCCCATGATCCCGGCCCTGCGGACGATGTTGCCCTCCTCGTCGCGGCCCACGACCTGCTTCAGCAGGCCGTCCCGGAACGCGTCGATCTGCAGGCACGGGTTGCGCAGCCCGGTGACCTCGACCACCGCATCGGCGCCGATCCGCAGCAGGGCGCCGACCGGCAGGCCGAGCAGGTCGATCCCGCACGTGGTGACGTTCTCGCCCAGCTCGCCGGGCGCCACCGCGAACCCCTGCTCGGCCACCTCGGCGAACAACTCCTCGTGGATGAGGTGGACTTGCCGAAGATTCGGCTGCGTAGGGTCCTGCGCGACGCGGGAGCGGTGCTTGACGGTCACCCCCGCGTGCACGTCGCCCGCCACGCCGTGCCCGGCGACCAGGGTGATGCTCGCCCGGTTCGGCTTGGTGAAGGTGTACTCGCCGCTGCTGCTGACCGCCGTGACCGTTCCGCTCATCCGTGCGCTTCCTCCTGTGCGGGACCAAGATCCCCACCTACCCTAGACCTGCCCGTCGACAGTCCGGAGGTGCGGGGTTGATGGCCGGTTCCACCGAGAGGCCGCAGGACGGCGCCGCGCGTTCGGTCGAGGCGCGGCTGCGGGCCGCGCTCGACAGCGGCGACCACGACGAGCTGCGCGCCCTGTACGAGCGGTTGGGACGCCCCCGGGTGGAGGTTCCCGGGCTGGCTGAGGAAGTCCGGACGGCCGTCGTGCACGCCTACGCACCGGTCTGCGGCCCGTACACCGACCCGCGCTGGCGGGCGGAGGCGCTGTGCACCGAGCCGCCCGCCCCCGTCGACTCCGCCGAACGGCTCGGCCGGGCCCGGGCGGCGCTCGCCGCCCTCGGGGTGAACCCGTGGGAACCGATGCCCTGCGGGCTCTACTACGACAACGGCTACGGCAACTTCGACGTGATCCTCCACGACAACGAGCTCGACGACCCCGACCACCCGGGCGAGCTGTTCGTCTCGCAGCTCGGACTGTTCGTGAACGGCGACGAGTGGGACGACCGCTACCGGACGGCCCTCACCGAGGCCGGATTCCACTGGGTGGACGAACGGGCCGGCGGAGTGACGGTCACCGGTCTGCAGGTCCGCTACTTCGGCGAGTGGCAGGAACTCTGCGTCGACCACCTGCTGTTCCAGTGGCAGGGCTAGGGGTTGTCTGACAATTCCCGCCGCGCGCACGACGCCGGGCATCCTCCCCCAGCCTTCGGCCGGGAGGTACCCCCACCTGGACGCACTGCCGAATCGTCCAAGTACGTCCAGTACTTCGACGCCCGCCACGGGGGCGATCGGGGTCGTCCTGTCCTGAGTACCCGTACTCAGGACAGGACCGGAGATCCGGGAACACGATGGTCGGATGCAGAAGCCGGTCGTCGACCTTCTCACAGCCCTTCCCGTGGCCGCAGTCGAGGCGGGACTGATCCTTCTGGCGTGCCTCCTGCCCGCGCTCGAGCGGTGGGGAGCGCGGGAACCACGGAAGCCCTGGCCGAACAGGGCTTTCACCAGTGGGCTGGTGGGTGCCGCGCTCCTTCCCGACGTGGGTGCCTACGCATCCTTCCGCGCGCATCTCCCGATCACCACAGTGACCCAGTGCCTGACGGCCCTACTGCCGAACCTCGTCCTCGCCGTCGGCATCGTGATGAGCCTCAAGGACAGGATTCTGCGCATTCGCCGCGATCGCCGGGACGGCTCCCGGAAAGCGATGCGCAAGTCGATGTCCGGTTCGTAACCGGGTTGAGTGAGGTTGGCGGGTCGGGCGTCCACGCAAGGGGCAGGGGCCGGTGGGCGGCGGTGACGGCTGCCGGTTCGGTCCGCTCGTGTCGGAGGCCTTGTCGGCCGAACCTCCGAGGGGCACGCTGTGTGCCATGGGGGGTACGTGGGGGCGCCGGGCTCGTCCCGCTCTGCAGGCCCTGGGGCGGTTCGTGATCGCGGCCGTGGCTCCGGTCGCCGCTGTGGTGGCCGGCTCGTGGGTGACGGCCGCGGTCTTCCGGTACACCGCCGACGAACTGTTCTATCTGGCCATGACGGTCATCGGAGTGGCCGCCCTGGTGGTCCACGGCGCAGTCCTCTCCTACGGCTCCGATCGGGAGTCCGTCCCACGGGGCGTCATGGCGGCCGCCGGGACCGCTGTGCTGCTGGGAGCGTCCGTCTACGGCGTGGTCACCCCTGGCTGGACCGACGTGCAGGTGAGGCACGAGCGCGGGGTGGCGGTCACCGGCGTCGTGGAGCGGCAGTGGAGCAAGGGCGACGACAGCGGTGGTCCCCTGCCCGGCCGCAGCTACTACCTCACCGCCCGCGCACCCGACGGGACCCGCTGGACCCTGGAGACCGACCCCCGCGACAAACGCCTCGAGGTCGGCCGCCCGGTGCTCTTCACCTACGACCCCCGCCACGAGGTCCGCCCCGCCTTCGGCCCCGTCCCCGACGCACCGCCCTGGACCGTACGAACGGCCGCCCTCTACCTGCTCTGCGCCGGATCCCTCACCGCCGCGACCGCCTGCGCACTCCCCGCGTCCCGCAGCCCGAAGCAACAGCCCCGGAGCACCTGACCGCCGATCGAGCCCAGCTGCCGATCGGCCACTGGCGTCGTAGTGCCGGAGCGCGGTCACCGAGAGGCCGCTGGCCTGCGAGAACTGCCCGATCGGCAGCAGGTTTCTCCTGTCCACGGCCCCGACTATGCCGTCTCGTGCCACCCGAGAGTCAAGGCCCCCCGGGGCCGTCCCCGCGTTCAGTGCGGATCGTCGGCGTGGTCGCCGAGGGTGAGGAGGACACGGCGGAGCAGGTCGGTGAGCTGCTCGCGTTCGGCGGTGGTGAGGCCGGCGAGCTGGCGCTCCTCGCCGGCGAGGTGGTGCTCGACGAGGCGGTCGGTGAGGTCGCGGCCGGTGTCGGTCAGGGAGATCAGGACCCGGCGGCGGTGGGCGGGGTCGACGGCCCGGTCCACCAGGCCTTTCTCGACGAGGTGGTCGATGCGGTTGGTGAGCGCGGCGGAGCTGACCATCGCGGCGGCGCTGAGTTCGCCGGCGGTGAGGACGTTCGGCGGGCCGGAGCGGAGCAGGGTGGCCAGGACGTCGAACTCCCAGGGCTCCACGCCGTGGGCGGCGAGGTTCTCCTTGATGCCGCGTTCCAGCAGCCGGGAGGCGCGGGAGAGGCGGCCGATCACGGCCATGGGCGAGGTGTCGAGGTCGGGGCGGACCGCGTGCCACTGGGCGGTGATGCGGTCGACACCGTCGTACTGCGGCTGCTGTTCCGTCGCGTCCGTCATGCGTCGGAGTCTAACATTTCGACATGGAAGTGTTTGACATCGCGGATCAAGGCCCCCTATAGTTTCGACATCGAAATGTTCGACACAGGGGGATTGTCATGAAGGTCCTGCTCACGGGTGCCACGGGCTACATCGGCTCCGCCCTCACCGAGCACCTCACCGCCGCCGGCCACCAGGTCGTCGCGCTCACCCGCGGCGCCGAGCCGCAGCCCGGCCGCGGCTGGCACGCCCAGCTGGTCGGCGACACCGCCGACCCGGCCTCGCTGGCCGGGGCGGTGACCCCCGACATCGAGGCCGTGATCCACCTCGCCCCGCCGAGCGGCGACGCCGAGGTCGACACCGCCGTCGTCGAGGCGCTCGCCGCCCCGCTGCGCGGCACCGGCCGCCCGTTCGTCTACACCAGCGGCGTCTGGGTGCTCGGCGCCACCGGGCAGGCCCAGGAGGTCGGCGAGGAGGCCCCGGTCGACCCGATCGACATCGTCGGCCACCGCCCCCGGATCGAGCGGCGGGTGCTCGACGAGGCCGCCGAGGGCGTGCGCGCGGTCGTCGTCCGGCCCGGCATCGTGTACGGGCGCGGCGGCGGCATCCCCGCGATCCTGGTCGACCGGGCCCGCACCCAGGGGACGCCCGAGTACTACGGCGAGGAGGGCGTGCGCTGGCCGACCGTGCACGTCGACGACCTGGCCGAGCTGTTCCTCGCGGCGGTCGAGCGGGCCGGGGCCGGGACCGTCTGGCACGGCGTGGGCGAGTCGGCCGTCCCGGTGCGGGAGATCGCCCGGGCCGCCGGCCGGGCGGCCGGTGCGGCCGGCGACCCGAAGGCCGTGCCGGTCGCGCAGGCCGCCGAGGTGTTCGGCCCGCTGTTCGCGGACGCGCTCGCCCTCGACCAGAGCGTCGGCGGCGCCGCCGCCCGCACCGCGCTCGGCTGGAAGCCGGACCGGCCGGGCGTGGTGGCCGAGCTGGAGTCGGGCTCGTACTGACGGTTCATACGGACGGTTCAGACGGACGACTCCTCCTGACGGCGCCGCGGGGACGCGCCGTCACGGCCCGCCGGTCACCCGACCGGCGGGCCGGTGAGGCTGCGGCAGGCGGGTCAGGACGTGACCGGCCGGGCCAGCCGGAAGAGGACATTGGGGCGCAGCGGCCCCTCGGGCGCGTCGAGGTCGTCGAAGTCACACGCCGGGTCGCGGGTCATGCCGAGCCGGGTCATCACCGCCTGGGAGCGGAGGTTGGTCGCGGTGGTGACGGCGAGGATCTCCGGGAGCTCCAGGGTGTCGAAGCCGAAGGCGAGGACGGCACGGGCGGCCTCGGTGGCGTAGCCGTGGCCCCAGGCGGAACGGGCGAGCCGCCAGCCGATCTCCACACCGGTGAACGGCGCCTCGTAGTCGACGTCGTCCAGTCCGGCGAATCCGACGAACTCGTCGGTCTCCCGGACCTCGACCGCCCACCAGCCGTAACCGCGCCGGTCGATGGCGGCCTCGAAGCGCGCCACGGACTCGTCGCTGCGCGCCCGGCTGAGCGGCTCGCCCAGGTGCTGCCGGACCTCGGGGTCGGCGTTCATCGCCGCCCAGGGTTCGAGGTCGGACTCCCGCCAGCGGCGGATCAGGAGACGGTCGGTGTGCAGATCGGTCATGACGCCCACCCAATGTGATCCTCGGCCGGACGGCAAGCACGTTTCGGCCCGCCGTCGACACCGGATCAGCGCCTCGGCCCGCCCAGCGCGTACACGGCGGTGCCGACGGCGGCCGCCACCAGCGCGGCCCAGGTGGCGACGGGCGTGCCGGGCGGCAGCAGCGGCCAGGTCAGCACCTGGGCGAGGGTCCCCGGCCCGGGCGGGAGGACGAAGGCGAGCGCGAGCCACGCGAACGGCGGCAGCCACGCGCAGGAGCGGCCGCACCAGGCCGCGCCGAGCGCGGCCAGCCCGGTCAGCCCGGCGCTGTCCCGGGCCACGAGGGCGAGGTCGGTCGACAGGCCGGTGCCCGCCCGCGTCGCCAGCAGCACCACCGCCGCGAGCACCGCGCCGCCGAGCAGGTGCGCGGCCCGGCGGGGCGGCCAGCGGACCGCGGCCGTGCGGTCCAGCCCGAGGTCCGGCCCGGCGAGGCCGACGGCCAACGCCGTCGCCCCGGCCACGAGGACCACTACGGACAGCCGCGGGTCGTCCGCCCCGCCGACGGCCCGGGCCAGGGCGGACACCGCCAGGGCCCCGGCCAGCAGGGCGGCGAGCGCGGCCGGCACCTGCCGCGAGCGCGCGTACAGCGTCAGCCACCTCATCGCGTCAACCACCTCATCGCGTCAACCACCCCATCGGATCAGCCACTTCATCGGATCAGCCACTTCATCGCTTCGGCACCGCATCAGGTCGGCCACCTCATCGGGTCGGCCACCTCATCGGGTCGGCCACCTCATCGGGTCGGCACCCCCGTCAGGGCGGCGAGCGGGTCGCCCGTGCAGCCGACCGCGGCCTCGTGCAGGGCGAGCATCCGGCGCCGCTGCTCCGCCTCCGGCAGGGCACGGAAGCGCTCCCAGACGGGGGCGGCCAGCTCCAGTTGGTCGCCGGGCCGGTGCATGGTGCCGTCGAGCGGACGGAGGTCCCCGAACACCCAGGCCGCGGCGACACTCTGGGCGGCGGCGTCGTCCACGGTGCCGCTCTCGACGGCGCTGCGCGGCCGGCAGACCGGCGCGATGCCCTGCGCGACCAGGGCCCTGGTCAGCTGCCCGTCGACGGCGTCGCCGATCACCGGATCGTCGAAGTCCAGCAGCACCGAGTCCGCCATCCGCTCCGGCGGGTCGCCGAGGCCGCGCGGCTCCCTGGCCTCGGCGATCGTGGTGGGAGCGCGGTCGCCGAGCGCGTCCCGCAGCAGCCGCAGGGCCTCCCGGCCGGTACCGGCCAGCTCGTCGAGCCGCGACTGCCGCAACGCCGTCACGCACACCGGCCCGTCGCACACCAGGTCGGCCGCGGCCCGGTCGACCACGTAGGTGTCCCGGGGAGCGGCCGGGAACACGGCCAGGGCCAGCGCACAGCCCGCCAGCAGCGGGGCGAGGGCGAGCAGCCGGGCGCGGCGGGTGGCGGCGGCGAGCAGCGCCAGGCCGGTCACCGCCATGCCGAGCAGCCACAGGGCCTGCCCGAGATGGACGGGGGCGGCGACGGTGAGCAGCGTGTCGCGGACGGGCGCCGTGACCGGGGAGAGCAGCGAGAGCCGGTTGGGCACGGCGGAGGTCGGGATCGCCGCGTCCGTGGTCGGCCGGAGCACGCTGGTGAGCAGGAACCCGCCGACGGCCAGCACCGGCGGGGTGAGCACGGAGGGCAGGGCCCGGGCGACGCCCATGCCCAGCACCGACCCGGCGGCGAGCGCGAGCGCCCCGACCAGCGAGATCGGCAGCCAGCCCGCCGAGCTGAACCGAGTGTCGCCGGTGAGCACCCGTACCCCGCCCACGAGCAGCAGCAGCCCGTACCCGGTCACGAGCGCGAGGACGATCGGGCCGGCCTGGGCGAGCGCCCGTTGCCGGGCCGGCCTCGGGGTTCCGGCGAGCAGTTCGGCGGTCCGCGAGCGGTGGTCGCGCAGCCCCTGGAGCGCGCCGAGCCCCAGGGCCAGCGGCCACAGGAACACCAGCAGGTGACGGGTCCACAGCGCCATCGAGGTCCACTGCGCCGTCCACCGGGTGGTGCCCGAGGCCCACGGCCCGGGGACGAGGGAGAGGAACGCGAGCGCGGCCGTCAGGACCGCCGCACCGGCCCAGGGGGCGACGGAGCGGCGCAGTTCGGTGCGCAGGAGTCGGCGGGCCGACCGGGCGGGGAGGTTCACCGGGCTCACCAGGCACCTCGCGTCCGTCGCGCCGGATCGACCAGCAGGGCCGAGTAGCCGCGTTCCAGTGGACTGTCCCCCTCGTGCTCGGGCCCGCCCGCCGCGGCCAGCGCGTCCGGGGTGCCGTGGAAGACCAGCCGGCCCTCGGCGAGCAGCAGCACGTCGGTGCACGCGGCCGCGACGTCCTCCACCAGGTGGGTGGAGACCACCACGCAGGCCTCCGTGCCCAGTTCCTGGAGCAGTTCGCGCAACCGCAGCCGCTGCGCCGGGTCCAGGCCGACGGTCGGTTCGTCCAGCAGCAGGACCGCCGGGTCGTTGACGATCGCCTGGGCGATGCCCGCCCGCCGCACCATGCCGCCGGACAGGGCCTTCATCCGGTCGTCGGCGCGGTCGGCGAGGCCGACCCGCTCCACGGCGCGCTGGGTGGCGGCCGGGATCTCCGCCGACGGGACCTCCTTCAGCCAGGCCATGTACTCGACGAACTCGCGGACGGTGAACCGCTTGTAGTAGCCGAACTCCTGCGGCAGGTAGCCGATCCGGCGGCGCAGCGCGCGGTACTCGCCCGGCCCGCGGACGGTCTCGCCGAGCAGTTCCAGCTCGCCGCCGGCGGGGCGCAGCACGGTGGCCAGGGCCCGGACGAGGGTGGTCTTGCCCGCCCCGTTGGGGCCGAGCAGACCGTGCACACCGGTGCCGAGGGACAGGTCGAGCCCGTCGACGGCGAGGCGTCTGCGGCCGGCCCGGACCCGGAGTCCGGTCGCCCGGATCTCGTGGGCGTAGGTGGTGGGGGCCAGTTCGGCCCTGGTGACGGCACGCATGGTGCGCGTCCTCCTGTCTGTACGAGGCGGTGGGGTGGGGGGTGACGTGGGACGGGTCAGCCGTGCTCGCCCGGCGCCGTCCAGGCGCCGCGCCGGGCGGCCAGCACCGCCACGCCGAGTGCGAGCACCGGGCCCCAGACCGGCAGGCCGTCCGCCCCCAGCACGGCGGCGGTCCGGCCGGCGGCCAGGGTCGGCGCCACCACCACCGCGAGCCAGCCGACGGCCACCACGAGGGCGGCCCGGGTCACCCCGACCAGGGCGCCGAGCGCCAGCGTCGTCGAGGTGAACGCCAGGCAGGGCAGCAGCCACTGCGCCGCCGTCACGCCCGTCGCCCAGCCGCCCAGCAGCAGCGCGGGCAGCACCACGGCGAGCACGGCGGCGGTGCGCCGCAGCAGCAGCGGCAGTCCGGCGCGCGGGGTGGCGGCGGTCAGCTCGTACGCCGGGTCGAGGCCGCGCGACCAGGCGGCCGCGACCCCGCCGACCGGCAGCACGGGGGCCAGTACCAGCAGCAGGGAGACCCGGTCCGGCCCCGGCTCCGGGTTCACCCGGTCCAGCAGCAGCGCGAGCGCGGTGACGACCAGCACCATGGCCAGCCACGGCGCCATGGCGGGCGTCGTCCAGGTGGCCAGCCGGGCCGCGAGGCGGCGCGGGGGTGCGGGGGCGGCCACGGCCAGCTGCGGTTCCAGCTCCGACCAGACGGCGGCGGTGAGCGCCGCAACGGCGGGCACCGCGGTGCCGACGGCGGCCGACAGCCGGTCCCGGCAGGCCGGGCAGGTCTCGAGATGGGCTTCGACGGCCCACAGCTCGTCGGCGGCGAGGGGGGCGCCGTCGCCCACGTAGCCGACGAGCAGCCGGTCCGAGGGGTGTTCGACGGTCATGCCAGTGCCTCCCGCATCGCGGTCCGGGCCCGGCGGGCACGGGTCTTGACCGTGCCCTCGGGCAGTCCGAGGACGACGGCCGTCTCCCGGACGGACAGTCCGTCGAGCACCATGGCCCGCAGCACGTCCCTGAGTTCGGGCGCGAGGCGGCCCAGCGCGTCCCCGACGTCGCCGCCGACGGTGGCGAGCAGCGCCTCGTCCTCGGCGGCGGGCGCCACCGGGTGCGGGGCGGCGGCCAAGGGCGGCTCGGCGTGGTGGGCCCGGCGCCGGAACGCGTCGACCAGGCGGCGGGCCGCGATCGTCCACAGCCAGCCGACGGCCGAGCCGCCTTCGACGCTCCCGGTGAAGGAGCCCGCCGCCCGCCATACCGCGAGATAGGTCTCCTGCATCACCTCGGCGACCATCTGCTCGTCGGCGCAGCGCCGCCGCAGCCGCACCGCCAGCCACGGCGACGTGCGCCGGTACAGCTCCTCGAAGGCGACCCGGTCCCCCCGGGCCACCCGTCGGAGCAGCTGCTCCTCGTCCAGTTCCTGCGGCGGTGCTGCCGCTCTTGCGCGTCTCACACCTGGTAGACGGGCGGCCGGGCCTGCGGGTTTTCCTTTCGGAGTGATACCGGTCACACGGGGGGAGTGGGAAGTCGGCGACACCGACTTCCCACTCCTCCGGACCCCGACCGGCCTGCGGGCCGAGGTGGGTGGCGCCGGTCCCGGCCGGGAAGGCACGAGGCCTGCCGAGGAGGAGGAGGAGGGGGAGGAGAAGCGTTCGCCCGGACCGGTGCCGTCCGCCGGCTCTCCGGGCGGCACAGCTCACGGACGCGCAGGCTGTCGGTCCGGGGGCAGACGAAACCTGTTGACGCGGTGGGCAGAATGCCTGCCATGGGGACAGACATCACCGGCTACCTCGAATACCGGGCGCCGCAGGACGATCAGGAGCCCGTCTGGCACGCCTCGCACGACCTCCACTCCCTCAGCGTGGGTCGCGACTACGACGCGTTCGGCTGCCTCTTCGGGGTCCGCAACTACGCGAACTTCCGCCCCTTGGCGGCGGGCCGGGGCCTGCCCGCCGACGCTTCGGCCGGGGTGAGCGCACGGTTCGCGCAACTGACCGAGTGGTACGGCGAGAGTGGCTTCCACGGCACCACGTGGATCACGTGGGCCGAGGTGAAGGCGGTCGACTGGGACGAACCCGCGGAGAAGCCCGACGCCAGGCTCCACGAATTCCGCCGGACCCCGGAGGGGCTCGCACTCACCGGCAAATCCGGCTTCAGCCCGTCCTTGGCCGAGGCCGTGGGGCTACGGCCGGGCGAGGTCCGGGAGTGGCCCGAGGGAAGTGAGTGGCTCGTCGGGGACATCCTCTACAGATCCGTCACCGTCCGCCGGAGGGACGCCATCAGCGAGACCGGCCAGTGGCAACCCGCCTGGGACGCCATGACGGAACTCGCCGCACGGTACGGTGACGACAACGTGCGGCTCGTCGTGTGGTTCGACGACTGAGCAGGCTGCCGCGGTGGCGCCACGACGCGACGACGACGGTGGCACGTAGGCGGTGACGGCCTTCCCGCACCGCGCGGCCGGACCGACCCGCAGCGGACGCACCGTCGCCCGGTCACGCCGTCGGGGAGCCCTCCGGCCTGGCCCGCTGCGGGTGGAACGTCTCGTGCCGGGCCAGCATCGCCACGCACTCGGCGATCTTCCGGGTGCGTGTCCCGGCCTGCTTGACGGCGTCGACCCGGTTGATGAGGGCGAACCGGTTGGTCCTGGTGAGCACCTCGAACATCGCCTGCGCCGCCGGGTCGGCGGCGATCGCGGCCAGCAGGTCGGCCGGCACCTCCGCCTCCGACGACGGCGCGTAGGCGGCCGCCCACCTCCCGTCGGCCTTCGCGGCGTCCACCGCGGCGCGGCCGGCAGGCAGCATCAGACCGGCCGCCTCCAACCGGGCCACGTTGGCGACGTTGCGCCGGGACCAGACGCTGCGGGCCCGGCGCGGGGTGAAGCGCCTCCAGGAACTCTCCTCGTCGCGCTTGCGGGCCTGCCCGTCGATCCAGCCGAAGCACAGTGCCTCGTCGACCGCCTGCTGCCAGGTCAGCGCGGTGACGCGGCCGCCCTTCCTGGTCAGAGCGAGCCAGACGCCGGGAGAGGCCGTGTGGTTGTCCAGCAGCCACGCGCGCAGCGCAGCGCCGTCAGCAACGATCAATTCATCCAGCTCGGTTCCGGTCACCACCGCAGGTTAGTGCCGCGACCCGGCCGCTGCGGCCTGCCAGGGCGACGCGTCGAGGCCGGACGGCTGTTCCTCCGTGCCGCCACAGGCCGGCCACGACTGCGGCAGGGCAGGGAGTGGGAAGTCGCCGACACCGACTTCCCACTCCCTGCCCTGCCCTGCGGATCATGCGACTGCTGCGTGACCGCCGGCGGGCCGACCACCGGTGGCGAGGCAGCGGTGGAGGGCCGACCCACGGGCTTCGGCACGCAGACCTACGGGCGCCGCACCGAGGTCGGGCCTACGGCCGACCGCCCCCCGTGGCCGCGCTCTTGACCGCGTCTCAGTCCGACGACTCGGCCAGGAGCAGCGCGTTGAGGGTGGCGTAGTCGAATCCGCCCTCCAGCGTGCTCGTCGTACCCGTCTCCAGAAGTTCGCGAGCCGCCCGGCGGACCAGGCCGTACGCCGCCTCGGCGATGAAGGACCCCGCGCTGACCCGGGCGGCTCCCGCCTTCGCGAGTTCGGACACCGGGAGCGTGCCGGGGCCGGCCAGAACGTTCACCGGGAGGGGCTGGGAGCTCACGAGCGTCCTGACCGTCGCGGCGTCCGGTGCGCCGAGGACGAAGATGCCGTCCGCGCCGGCCGTCGCGTAGGCACGGGCGCGGGTCAGGGTTTCGTCCAGCCAGGCCGTGCGGTCACCGGGCGGCAGGCGGTGCGTGTCGATGCGGGCGTTGATGAACAGCGGGACGCCGGTCTCGTCCGCGGCGCGGCGGGCAGCCGAGATGCGTTCGACCTGCTCGGCGACCGGGCGCAGGGTGTCTTCCAGGTTGATGCCCACGGCTCCGGCGGCGAGCACGCCCCGGACGGTCTCGGCCACGCCGGGCGCATCGGTCGCGTAGCCGCGTTCGATGTCGGCCGTGACCGGAACGTCGACGACGGCTGTGATCCGCGCGATCGCGCCGAGCGCCTGGTCGCGGGTCATGTGCCCGCCGTCGCCGCACCCGAGCGACCAGGCGACCCCGGCACTCGTGGTCGCGATCGCAGCGGCACCCGCGGCCGCGACTGTCCGGGCGGAAGCACCGTCCCACGCGTTGGGCAGGACCAACGGCACACCTGGTACGTGCAGGGAACGGAACCTCTGTGCCACATCGAGAAGTGTTGCCATGAACGACATTGCACCACGAAGGGTCGGACGGCCGACCGGAACCGCGGGGCCTTCCGCACCAGCGCCCGTCCCGCCGCCACCGCCTACGACATCGGGCCGACCGAGTCAAGTGCATGTTTCTCACTCGTATAGTGACCGGCATGCAACTGGACCTGAACCTGCTCACGGCCCTGGACGCGCTGCTGGAGGAGGGCAGCGTGGCCGGAGCCGCGGACCGGCTCCACGTCACGGCGCCGGCGATGAGCCGCTCGCTGGGGCGGATCCGCAAAGCCACCGGTGACCAGATCCTGGTGCGCACGGGACGCCACATGACACCCACCCCCCGTGCACTGGCGATGCGCACGGAGGTCCATGTCCTGGTCCAGCAGGCCCACCAGTTGCTGTCCGCCCGTACGGACCTCGACCTGGCGGGGCTGGAGCGGGTGTTCACCGTCCGCTTGCACGACGCCCTGACCACCGCCTGCGGGAGCGCCCTCGTCGCCGCGGTGCACCGCCAGGCGCCGAAGGTGCGAATACGCCTCACGGTCGAGCCGGGCCACGACAGCCCCGAGCTGCGTCGCGGCGAGGTCGATGTGGCCTCCAGTGCGGGACCACCGCCCCAGCCCGACATCCGGCACCGCCTCATCGGCCAGGACAGGATCATCCTCGCCCTCCGGGCGGGGCATCCGCTCACCGAAGGGCCGGTGACCGTCGAGAGGTACGCGGCCGCCGATCACGTGACCGTCTCCCGGCGCGGAGAGCTGCGCGACCGGGTCGACGATGTCGTCGCCGCCCTCGGCCACGAGCGCCGTGTCGTCGTCGCCGCCCCCGCGACGGACACCGCGCTGCAACTCGCCCGCGACACCGACGTCGTGGTCACCGTCCCCGAAGCGGTCACCCGCTCGGCCCGCGAGCAACTGGGCCTCACCGTGCTGCCGTTGCCGTTCGAGCTGCCTCCCGTACAGCTCTATCTGCTCTGGCACCAGCGCTACGACGACGACCCCGCCCACACCTGGCTGCTCAACCTGGCGACCCAGACCCTCCAGGACCTGTTCGCCGCTCCCGATGCTTTTGAGCAGAGGCGTTCCGTCAGGGCTTCGGCACCGGTCGCCACGAACGGGACGGCGGCGACGGCTGGGGGACTGTAGAGGAAACGCACGGCCAGGGCGGACAGCCAGGGTCCCCGACAGAGTCCGGCCCACCACATAGGCCGCAACGCCGGAGTGGGAAGTCGACGGAACCGACTTCCCACTCCGGGTCACGGACCTCCGGTCCGACCTCGTTGTGGCGGGCCACCGGGTGGCCCGCCACAACGAAGCAGACAGAGGTGGCGGCGCTCTCGCAGGATTGACCGCCCACCAGCCCCGCAGAACTGCTCCCGGGGTAGTAAGTTCAGGGCTCTCGTTGCCAGCCGTAGGGTGCACACATGGAGATCCCCGGCCTCGGCCCCGTAACCCTCGATGCGGACTTCGGCGACTACGTGAGTACGCCGCTTCCCGTCCCCGTCTTCGGGGACGCCCAGTGCCGGTTCGTGGTCTCCGGCTATGACGACGACGACGCGAAGGTCGACTTCGAGTCGGCCATCAGCGCGTTTCTGGGGCTGGACGAGTCGGCTCTGAGGTCCGCATCAGAGCCGGTCTTCCAGTACTACTTGGACGTGAAGGCCGAGGTGGGCGGCGATGAGGACTTCGTGGCCATCGCCGGCCCGGACGACGTCTGGTCGCATGTCAGGCTCGGAGCTGGTGAGGTGTCGGTCCAGCGGGAGGACGCCCACGGCGACCGGCAGGTATATGTCTCCGTGGAGTGCGAGTGTGCTTGGGAGCCCGAGCACGGCCTCCAGATCGTCTTCCGCCGGGGTGCCTCGGTGTCGAAGGTGGGCCCGTTCGACAGTCACCTCACCAACGCCTCCACATTCGACCGTGCGGATCTCGCTGATGTCGTCTACTACCGGTTCGCCTGATGTCCCCTGACGATGCTCGGCCGCACCGTTTCTCCTTCGCCGGGAGCTCGCGTCGTCGGCGGGTCCGGTAGGGGCGGCCCACCTCGTTGCGAGGGCAAGTGGTCGGGATCGAAATCGTCCAGCCTCTTCACCTGCGGAGAATGTGCGGTGCGGATCCGTATCGTGGTGCCCTCGGACTCTCGGTCGGACACCTGCAGCTGCGGCAGGGACCCCGGATACTCCTCGTGGGACCAGTTCTGGTCCCGAGCCTGCTCGGCGAGCTCCTCCCGGCGACGGCCGACAGGCCGAACGGCTTCCGAGGTGCCCAGAAGGCCGGTGGTCGCGGGCCGGTGGCCGCAGGCCAGTTGGGTAGGCGATCACCGAGTGGGAAGTCGATGCCGTCGACTTCCCACTCCCCCGCACTCGTGCCGACCTGCGGGGCGAACCCGTCCACCGCACCTCGAACGGGGCGCCGCGATACGGGCACCGAGAGCCCACCGGCTCTCCGTCGTAGGCATGCGGGTGGGAGGGTTCGGCGTCGGTTCCCGACCGGCTTCCCGGTCGGGAGCCGACGTATTGGGCCCAGTTCCACGGAGCTGGGCTCGGAGCGGGAAGTCGGCCGCACCGACTTCCCACTCCCCGCAGCACGCACCGGCGCCCGGGCTATTCGGCGGGGGTGCCGCGGAGGAGGAGGGGGAGGTGGGTGCCTCGGGTGAGGGCGTCGAGGGCGTGGGCGGTGCGGCGGTGGTGGTCGGGGTGCATGGCGTCGGCGAGGCGGGTGTGGTGGACCCAGTGGACGCCGGTGACGGTGTGCGGGGGTCGGTGGCGGGCGGTGGTGGATTCCTGGGCGGGATTGAGGCGGCCGCCCCAGTGGACGAGGTGGAGGGCCTGGGGGTGGGTGTCGGTGTGGTCGGTGGCGAGGATGCGCAGGAGGGGGAGGACGAGGCCGGTCTGGGTCTCGGTGTGGCGGCGGGCGGCGTGGTGGGGGAGTTCGTCGGTCTCGGCGGGGCCGCCGGGGAGAGTGAGGCCCGGGGTGCGGGTGGTCGCGATCAGGAGGACGGCGCCGTCGCGGTTGAGGACGAGGGCGTGGTGGTGCGGCACGGTGGGGCTCCTGGGGTGATCAGTCGTCCGGCTTGTCGGGGGTGAGCCAGGTAAGGCAGGCGGGGAGTCCGGCGCTGATGCCGGTGGCGAGGATCAGGCCGAAGATGAGGAGTCGGGGTGCGAGGGGTCCGTGGCGGATGGGCCAGCAGACGAGGGTGGCCGCGAGGGCGCTGAGGGCGGGGACGCCGAGGGCGGCGAGGACGAGTTTGGTGGAGCGGTTCACGCCGGGTCGGAGGTGCGGGGCCGGCTGGGGTGCTGGACGGTGAGGAAGCGGGGGTTGGGGAGGGCCTGGACGTGGGCGGGCTTGGTGGTCCACTCGCAGCCGCCGGCCTCGTGGCGGAGGTAGACAAGCCCGGCGAGGGTGTCCATGTACACGGCTTCGAGGGGCTTGCCGGAGGTGTCGCGGTGCGCGAGGTCACGGACGACCTCGCCGACGGCAGGGGTGTAGACGGGCATGGGGGGCTCCAGTGGTTGCGCTGTGCATTGGGATCACTACGACCCGTATCCATGGTGGAGCTGGAGAGGCTACGATCGGAAGGACTTCAACTCTCTAGTTCACACTGCTTTAAGTGGGGCGATCTTGAAGCGCATCACACTTGACCCGACATCATCTCCGCTTGCCGCCTTCGCCGTTCAACTTCGACGATTGCGGGAGGCTCGAGGACTGACGCAGGTCGAACTCGGCGAGCTAGTTCGATACTCGAGCGTCTACATCTCGAACGTGGAGACAGCGAAACAGGCCCCCAGCTTAAAGTTCGTCCAGCGGGCCGACGAAGCCCTGGCAGCCGGTGGAGCACTGGAGCTGCTGTGGTGGAGCTGGAAGAACGGAGCTCTGATCCCGGGATTCCCGGAGTACACCACCAAGGAGCGCGAAGCGATCTGCATACGGCTCTTCGAGACAGGCATGGTGCCGGGCGTCCTTCAGCACCCGGACTACTCGTCTGCCTACGAGGCTGCCATCGTCCGCCGAGGCGAGGCCACTCGTGCCCAGGCGGATGAGCGCCTGCGAGTCCTCGCTGTGCGGCAGAAGTTGTTGGAGCGAACCCTGACTGTCCATGCCGTGCTGGACGAAGGCGTCCTACGGCGTCCCATCGGCGGCGTTGCTGTCATGATGCGGCAACTCACCTACCTGGCGGAGCTGTCGACCCGACCGAACGTCGTCCTGCAGATCGCTCCGTACAACCTGGGCGAGGAACGCCCCCTCTCGCACGCGGTCACCCTCCTGACTCTCCCGAACCGTGCAATGGTCGGCTACACCGAAACACTTCAACGGGGCTACCTGGAGCAGGATGCCGAAGCCGTCGCGGGCTGGGCAAGAAAGTACGATCGCCTCCAGGTGGACGCACTTCCCCGGGCGGACAGCCTGACCATGATTCATGAGGTACGGAAGGAACTTGAACGCCATGCACGTTGATCTGTCAGGCGCCAGTTGGCGCAAGAGTTCGCACAGCAACGGTGGGGGCGGGTGCATCGAGGTTGCCGATGGCTACACCGGTGTGATGCCAGTTCGCGACTCCAAGGACCCTCAGGGCCCCTCTCTGCTCTTCCCCTCCGACGCCTGGAGGGCCTTCGTCGCCGCTGTGCAGGCGGGCGAGTTCGGCGCCGTCTGACCCGAACGCGCCGCGGGCCCCCGACCGTACTCCCGGTCGGGGGCCCACTGTTGTCAGAGCCGCACTGCGGGGCCGACCAACGGGCGTTCAGCACGAACAGGAGCCGGAGCGGGGAGAATTCGGCGCAGCGGCGTCGGCACGCCGCCCCGGCGGGACCACTCGTGCGGATACCCGAGCGACACCTCGTGGAACGGGACGCCGTCCGCCCGGACGGTGCGTGGGATGTGCAGATGCCCGTACACCACCGCCGCAGCGTTGAACCGGCGGTGCCAGTCGGCGGTCTGCTCGGTGCCGCACCACAGCGCGAACTCCGGGTGGCGCAACAAATACGTCTCCTCCCGCCGGAGCGGGAAGTGGTTGACCAGCACCGTGGGCAGCGCCGGATCGAGCGCGGCCAGGCGGCGTTCGGTGACCGCCACCCTGGCCTGGCACCAGCTCTCCCGGTCCGGGAACGGGTCGGCGTGGAGGAAGAGTTCGTCGGTGCAGACCACTCCGGCGGCGTGCGCGGCGGCCAGCGCGGCGTCCTTCGTCGTGGTGCCGCGCGGGCGGAAGGTGTAGTCGTACAGCAGGAACAGCGGCGCTACGGCGACCGGACCGTCCGGTCCCGGCCACAGCGCGTACGGGTCCTCCGGGGTCAACACGCCGATCCCCCGGCAGAGTTCGACCAGCGCCCGATAGCGGGCGTCGCCGCGCAGCCGGACCGGGTCGTCCGGGAGGGTCCAGAGTTCGTGGTTGCCCGGCGCCCAGATCACCCGGGCGAAGCGGGCGGCGAGGAGTTCGAGGGCGGCGCCGATCTCGTCGAAGCGTTCGGCGACGTCGCCCGCCACGATCAGCCAGTCCTCGTCGGTGGCCGGGCGGAGGGCGTCGAGCACGGCACGGTTCCCGGCGTGGCTCACGTGCAGGTCGGCGACGGCGAGCAGGTTCGGCCCGTTCACCGGCCGGCCCCGACCGGCGCGGTGGCGGCCAGCAGCCGGCGGGTGTAAGGGTCTTCGGGCTCGGCGAAGAGCCGGTCGACGGTGGCGGTCTCGACGAGGCGGCCGTCCTTCATCACCGCGACCCGGTCGGCGAGGTGCTGGACCACGCCGAGGTCGTGCGAGATGAACAGCAGGGCGAGGCCCAGCTCGCGACGCAGGTCGGCGAGCAGGTCGAGGATCTGCGCCTGCACCGAGAGGTCGAGCGCGGACACCGGTTCGTCGCACACCAGCAGGGCCGGTGCCGGGGCCAGCGCCCGGGCGATGGCGACGCGTTGGCGCTGGCCGCCGGAGAGTTCGGTCGGACGGCGGGCCAGCAGGGTGGCGGGCAGGCCGACCTGGTCGAGCAGTTCGGTGACGCGCTTCAGCCGTTCCTGACCGCGCGGGACGCCGGTGCGGGCGACCGCCTCGGCGACCAGGCGTTCGACGGTGAAGCGCGGGTCGAAGGAGCCGAGCGGGTCCTGCTGGACGGCCTGGATGCGCAGCCGGTCGGCCCGGCGGCGGCGTTCGGTGAGCGCGCTCCAGGGACGGCCGCCGAGGAGGACGGTGCCGGTGTCGGGGCGTTCCAGGCCGAGCACGATCCGGGCCGTGGTGGTCTTGCCGGAGCCCGACTCGCCGACCAGGCCGAGCGTTTCGCCCGCGTGGAGCCGGAAGGAGACGTCGCGGACGACGGGGCGGCCGGCGAAGGACCGGCAGATCCGGTCGACATCGAGGAGGGGGGCGCGGTCGGGGCCGTCGACAGCGGTCGGGGCCGGGTCGGGCTCGCGGACGGAGAGCACCGAGGCACCGGCCGTGGTCGGGTGCCAGCACCGCGAGCCGAGCGCGTCGACCGGCGGCAGGGTGCTGCGGCAGGTGTCGTCGGCCGCGGCGCAGCGGGCCGCGT
The DNA here is from genome assembly GCF_044748625.1 of Kitasatospora sp. NPDC089913. Lineage (NCBI taxonomy): Bacteria > Bacillati > Actinomycetota > Actinomycetes > Kitasatosporales > Streptomycetaceae > Kitasatospora > Kitasatospora sp. NPDC089913. The sequence continues at coordinate 387,270 of NZ_JBIVGI010000002.1, forward strand.
AGGGGCAGCCGCCGGGGGCGGGAGCAGGCCGCCCGGCCGGTTCCGGGGCGAGCCGGGTGCCCCGGGTGCGGGCGCCGGGGACGGCGGCGAGCAGGGCCCGGGTGTAGGGGTGGCGCGGTTCGGCGAGCAGGCGTTCGGCGGGGCCGGTCTCGACGATCCGGCCGCCGAACATCACCGCCACCCGGTCCGCGAGCCGACCGACCACCGACAGGTCGTGGCTGATCAGCAGCAGGGCGGTGCCCCGGCCGCGGAGTTCGTCGAGCAGGTCGAGGACCTGGGCCTGCACGGTGACGTCCAGGGCCGTGGTCGGCTCGTCGGCGATCAGCAGGTCCGGTTCGGCGGCGAGCGCCGAGGCGATCAGCGCGCGCTGGCGCAGGCCGCCGGAGAGCTGGTGCGCGTACTGGCCCGCGCGGCGTTCCGGTTCGGGGACACCGGTGCGTTCGAGCAGGGAGCGCACGCGGGCGGGGAGTTCGGCGCGGGGCGCGAGGCCGTGGACGCGCAGCGGTTCGGCGATCTCGGCGCCGACGGTGCGCAGCGGGTCGAGCGAGACCAGGGCGTCCTGGAGGACCAGGCCGATCCGCCGCCCGCGCACCTCCCGCCACCGGGCCTCGGTCAGGGTGGTGAGGTCGAGGCCGTCGAAGGCCAGGCGACGGGCGGAGACGGTGGCGGGGACGCGGCCGCCGGCGCCGGTGAGGCCGACCAGGGTGCGGGCGGTGACGCTCTTGCCGGAGCCGGACTCGCCGACCACGGCCAGGCACTCGCCGCGGTCGAGGGTGAAGGAGACGTCCTGGACGGCGCGCACCGGGCCGAAGCCCACGTCGAGGCCCTCGACGGCGAGCAGCGGCGGGGAGGGCTCAGGGACGGCAGGGGTGTCCGAGGCGGCGGCGGGGCGCGTCATGCGTCGGTCCTCCGGGTGAAGCGGGCCTGGGCGCGGCGGCCGAGGACGTTGACGACCAGGGCCGTCGCGGTGATCGCGGCGCCGGGGAAGACGCCGACCCACCAGGCGGTGGCGAGGAAGCGCCGCCCCTGGGAGAGCATCGCGCCCCACTCGGGGCTGGGCGGCTGCGGGCCGAGGCCGAGGAAGCTGAGCCCGGCGGCGGCGATCAGCGCGGTGCCGAAGCCGACGGTGGCGAGCACCAGCATCGGGCCGACGGCGTTCGGCAGCACGTGCCGGACGATCAGCAGCGGGCGCGGCAGACCTAGTCCGACTGCCGCCTCCACGTACCCGGAGCGGCGGACGACCAGGGTCTCGGCGCGCACGATCCGGGCGTAGCCGGGGACGAAGGCGATCGCGATGGCCAGCATCACGTTGAGCGAGCCGGTGCCGAGCACGGTCACGGCGAGCAGGGCGAGCAGGATCGGCGGCAGCGAGAGCAGCACGTCGGCGAGGCGCATCAGCACCTGGTCCGCCCAGCGGCCGCCGAGCGCGGCGGCGAGGCCGAGCAGGGTGCCGCCGGTGATCGCGAAGGCGGTGGCGCCGAGGCCGAGCAGCAGCGAGGGCCGGGTGCCGTGCAGGACGCGGGCGAACAGGTCCCGGCCCAGCTGGTCGGTGCCGAACCAGTGTTCGGCACTGGGCGGGGTGAGCGCCGCGACCGGGTGGGTCTCGATGGGCGAGGCTGAGCTGAGCAGGCCGGGGGCGAGCGCGGCGAGCAGCAGCAGGGCGAGTGCGGCCAGGGCGAGGAGGAGGGTAAGCGGGGGCCGTCGACGGGCGGGCGCGGCCGGGGCCTGCGGCGCCTTGAGCAGCACGGCGTCGGCGCCGGGGGCCGGTTCAACAGTGGTGTGTGCCATGGCGGTTCAGTCGGTCCTCAGCCGTGGGTCGATGACGAGGTAGAGCAGGTCGACGAGGGCGGAGATCACCACGAAGACCAGCGCGGAGAGCAGCACCAGCCCGATCACCAGCGGCAGGTCCTTGTTGGTGGTCGCCTGGAGGGTCAGCGCGCCGATGCCGGGCCGGCCGAACACGGACTCGACCAGCACCGCCCCGCCGAGCAGCGATCCGGTCAGCCAGCCGGTGAGGGTGACCACCGGCACCGCCGCGTGCCGAAGCCCGTGCCGCAGCACGACGGCGGCCGAACCCACGCCCCGGGAACGGGCGGTGAGCACGAACGGCTTGCCGAGCGCCGTCTCGAGTCCCTCCCGCAGCACCTGTGCGAGCATCCCGGCGACGGGCAGGGCCAGTGTCACGGCGGGCAGGACCAGCGCGGCGAAGCCGTCGTCCCCGGCGACCGGGAAGACCCGCAGCTGGAAGGAGAACGCGGTGAGCAGCAGGATCCCGATCCAGTAGGACGGGCTGGAGACGGCGAGCAGTTCGGCGAGCGAGCTGAGCGCGCGGAGGGCGGGCCGCCGTCCGGCCGTGCCGACCGCCGCGATCAGGGCCAGCAGGACGGCCAGGCCGAGCGCGGCCGCCCCGAGCTGGACGGTCGGGCCGAGCTGCTCGCCGATCAGGCCGGCGACCGGGCGCTGCAGCTGGTAGGACTCGCCGAGGTCGCCGGTGAGCAGGTGACCGAGGTAGGTGAGGTACTGCACGGGCACCGGCCGGTCCAGGCCGTACTGCTCCTGGATCGCGGCCTTGACCTCGGGGGTGGCGGCGGTGCCGGGGCCGAGCATCACGGTGACCGGGTCCCCGGGGACCAGTTGGAGCGCGGCGAAGGCGACGGTGGCGGCGCCGAGCAGGACGGCGGCCGCGCCGAGAAGCCGCCGCGCGGCGGCCCGCAGCAGGCGCGGGGCGCCGCCGCGGGCCGGTGCCGGCGTGACCGCCGGCTCCGCGAACCCGGTGGTTCCGGTGCTCACTTGGCGATCCAGGCACCGTGGAAGGCGAGCCAGGTGTTGGGGTCGGCGGTGAGCCCGCGGACCTTGGCGGCGGTGCCGACGACGGCGGTGCGCACGTACAGCGGGACGATCAGGCCGAGCTCGATCGCGCGCTGCTGGGTCTTGGTGTAGACGTCCTGGCGGACGGCCTTGTCGAAGGTGCCCTTGCCGGTGGTGGTCCACTGGTCGAGCTGGGCGTCCTCGTAGAAGGTGGCGTTCTGGCCGCCGGTGGAGGGCTTGCTGGCGCTGTTGAAGTAGAGCCGCAGCACGTCCGGGTCGAAGCGGGCCCAGCTGTAGTCGGCGATGTGCTCCTTGCCGCCGTAGACGTTGGCGATGTAGGTGCCGATGTCGAGGCGGGGGCGGGTGATCTCGACGCCGATCTTCTTCAGGTCGGCCTGGATCGCCTGGCCGAGGGTCTCGCGCTGCTCGCGCACGTACTCGGCGGGCGGCAGCGGCCACTCCAGGGAGAGCCGCTTGCCGTCCTTGGTGCGGTAGCCCTCGCCGTCACGGGCCGTCCAGCCGGCCTCGTCGAGCGCCTTCTCGGCGGCCGCCCTGTCGTAGGGCCAGGACTTCTCGAGCGACTTGTCGTAGTACGGGGTGCTGGGCGCGATCGGGCTCCAGGCCCGCTTGTAGACGCCGAAGTAGACGGACTGGATGTCGGTGTCGAGGTCGATGCCGCGCTGCACGGCCTTGCGGACCTTCGGGTCGTCCAGCGGCGCCTTGGTGGTGTTGAGCACCAGCGCGTAGTTGGCGCCGGGCGCGTCGGTGGCGATGGTGCGCAGCTTCGGGTCGCCCTGGACGGTGCGCACGTCGGCCGGCGGGATCGGCTCGGCGACCTGGACCTGTCCGCTGCTGAGCGCGCCGACCCGGACCGAGTCCTCGGTGAGGAAGCGGATGGTGAGCTTCTCCAGGTAGGCCGGGCCCTGGTGGTTGGCGCTCGGCGGCGCCCAGTTGTAGTCCGGGTTGCGGGTGAAGACGGCGCTCTGGCCCTTGGTGTAGCCGGTGAACACGAACGGGCCGGTGCCGACGTCGGCCGGGCCGCCGGCGCCGAGCTTGGCGCCGTTCTCCTTGATGGCCTTGGGCGAGTAGAAGCCGAGGTAGGCGGTGCTGGCGGCCTGGAGGAAGGGCGCGAACGGCTCGCTGAACGACACCTTGACCGTGTGCGGGTCGACCACCTCGGTGCCGGTGTAGGGGCCGAGCAGGCTGGCCGCGTACTGGGACTTGGTCTCCTTGGCGACGATCCGGTCGAAGTTGGCCTTGACCGCCTCGGCGTCGAACACCGTGCCGTCGGTGAACTTGACGTCCTCGCGCAGGTGGAAGGTGTAGCTCTTGAGGTCCGGCGCGATCTCCCAGGACTTGGCCAGCCAGGGCTGGAACTCGCCCTTGTCGTCCTGGTGGACGAGCGAGTCGAAGACGTTGCGCTGGATGGCGCCGGTGATGTCCTGCTGGCTGACGTGGATGTCGAAGGAGATCGGCTCGACGTCGGTGGCGTAGGTCAGGGCGCCGCCCTGGACCGGCTTCTCGTCGATTCCGGCACCCGCGCCGGCCGTCGCGGGCGCACCGGAGCCGGTGCCGGAGCTGCAGCCCGTCAGGAGCAGGGCCCCGGCAGTGAGGGCGGCGAGCAGCGGAAGGGGCCGGGGCCCGGTGATGGCCATGCTGGCGACTCCGTCGGGTACGAGGGGTGGCTGGGAGGAATACCGCGAAGCTATCGGCGGGCCGGGGGCGGCGAACCCCTACCGGACCCCTAGCGCACCCTTAGGACGTAACCACCGGTGAGGCCCGGTGAGGCCCGGCGGACACAGACCGGCGGACACAGACCGGCGGACACAGACCGGCGGACACAGACCGGCGGACACAGACCGGCGGACACAGACCGGCGGACACAGACCGGCGGGTGCGCCCGGACCGTCGTCCGGGCGCACCCGCCGGGTGGTGGTGGTACCGGGGGATCAGTCGCGGTGGTGGCGCTGGCGCGGGTAGCGGGGCACGGAGCGGCGGTGGGCGATCCGCCAGCCGTCCGGGGTGCGGGTGTAGACGTCGAAGTAGTCGCCGTTGTGGACGCTGCCGTCCGGCAGGATCGCCAGGTAGCGGCTGCGGCCGCGGACGGTGCCGTCCTCGTCGACGGTGAACACCGAGTCCAGGGTCTGGTGGTCCGGGTGGTCCGGGCCGAGGTCGCGGGCGAACACCCGGATCTTCTCCAGGCCGGTGAACACCGCGCCGGTACGGGTGAGTTCGATCACCCCGTCCTCGGCGAACACCCCGGCCAGCGCCGGTGCGTCGGCGTTGTCGAAGGCGTGCGAGAAACGGGCGAGCAGCTGGCGCAGCTCCTCGGCGTCGGCCGGGGTCGGGCCGGTCGTCATGGGCGGTCTCCTGAGGGTGGTGGTGGCCGGGTGGAACGGACGGCGGGCCCGGCCGCGGGGAAGCGGAAACGGCCGGGCCCGCCCGGGGAGGTGGCCGGGTCAGACGATGGCCGGGGCCAGCTGCTGGACGATGCCCAGGCGGTCCGGGAGCACGTTGTAACGGACGACCTTGTTGTCCCGCACCGTCAGCCAGCTGATGCTGTGGCCCACGAAGGACCGGCCGGTGGCCGGCACGCCGAAGATCGGCCCGACGTGGGTGCCCTCGATCCGCCAGAACGCGATCACCCGGTCCCCCTCGGCCACCAGGTCCTCCACGGTGGCCTTCACGTCGCGGACGTTCTGCCACAGCCAGCGCAGGTGCTCCTCGAAGTCCGCCCGGGTGCCGCTGCCGCCCGGGCCGACCCGGGTCTCGTCGGCGGCGTCCTCGGCGACCAGCTCCTCCAGCAGCTCGACCCGCTGCCCGGTGACCAGCTCGTGGTAGTACCGCTCGACCAGGGCCTTGTTCGCCTCGATGCTCATGGCTTCTCGCTCTCTTCGGTGGACGGAAAAACGGGACGGAACGGAAAATCGGTGGTGGTGGGGCGCGCGGGTCGGCGCGGTTCAGCGGGGCGGCGCCGCCGGCGGCGGGAGCAGGATGCCGCCGTTGGCGCTCAGCCCGCCGTCGACGGGGACGGTGACCCCGGTGACGTACGAGGCCGCCGGGGAGGCCAGGAACCAGACCACCTCGGCCTGTTCGCGTGCCTCCGCCCAGCGCTGGGCCGGGATCCGGCGGGTGATGAAGGCCGAGAACTCCGGGTCGGCGACCTGTCCTGCGGTCAGACCGGTTTTCGTGCCGCCGGGCGCGATCGCGTTGATCCGGATGTTCTGGGCCGCGTAGTCGATGGCGGTGGCGCGGACCAGGTTGATCACCGCGGCCTTGGTCGCGTTGTACGCCCAGGTTCCCGGGTCGCCGCGCAGGCCGGAGACGGAGGAGGTGGCGACGATCGCCCCGCCGCCGGCCTCCCGCAGCGCCGGTGCGGCGGCCCGGATCCCGAGCACCACACTGCGCACATTGATCTCGAACAGGCGATCGAAGCGCTCGACCGCGCCCGGGGCCTCCAGCGGACCGCCGCCGCCCGTGCCCGCGTTGAGGACCGCCGCGTCCAGCCGTCCCCAGCGCTCCTGGGCGAGGGCGACCGCACGGAGGTTGGTCTCCTCGGACGACACGTCACCGGCCAGGGTCGCGATGCCGTCGACGGCGGCGAGCGCGTCCAGGCCCGCCTTGTCGACGTCCACGGCGACCACGCGATGGCCGCGCTCGGCGAACAGCCGGGCCGTCGCCTCGCCGATGCCCGACGCCGCGCCGGTCACCAGTACTACGGGGTGGGTCATTCCTGTTTCCTTCCTCTGGGCGGGTAGTGCGGGAGAGGTGGCCGGCGGCTCAGGACGTGCGCCGCTCGATCCCCTCGATCCCCTCGATCCAGCGGCGGACGGCGTCCGCGGTCGACGGGGTGTGGTGCTCCAGCACGGTGAAGTGGTCACCGGTGATGTCCTGGACCTCGTGCGGCACGGGCCAGTACGCCCGCCAGTCCTCGCGTTCCGTGCTGTCGACGACCATGCCGCGCAGCGGGGTGTCCGCCCGCAGCGCCAGGACCGGCGCCGTGACCGGGCCCGGCTGCCAGCCCGCGAACACGTTGTTGTAACCGCCCATGGCGGTGAGGCTCGCGTCGCTCCAGACCATGTCGTACTGCTCGATCCGGTCGATCATGCCGCCGAGCATCGAGTGCAGCCACCACTCCCCCATCCCCTCGCGCGCCGCGGCGTCGATCGGGTACGAGTCGACCAGGACCAGCCCGGCCACCGACCGGCCGCGCGCCTCCAGCCGCTCGGTGACGGCGTGCGCGACGCAGCCGCCCATCGAGCGGCCGACGACCACGAACGGACGGTCTTCGTCGAGGAGTTCGAGCACGGCATCGGTCTGCATGGCGAGGTAGGTGTCGAGGTCGTCGGGCAGCAGCTCGGACGGGTCCCAGCCCGGGGAGGGGACGACGAAGACGTCCCGCTCGCCCTCGAAGGCGTGCCCGAGCCGGGCGTACTCGTGCGGGCCGGAGATCGCGCTCAGCGCCGGGAAGGCGACCACGGCCAGCCCGCCGTCCCCGGAGGCGAGCCGGATCGGCTTGAGCGCGCGCTCGGCCCGTTCCTCGACGCCGAAGCGGTCCCGCAGGCCGGAGGCGACGCCGATCAGCGCCGAGGCCTCCGGGAAGCCGCCCCGGGCCGCGAGGCGGCGGTAGAGCGTGGACAGCGGGTTCCGCGGATCGTCGACCGCCCGGGCGCCGGCACCCCCGGCCGGTGCGGCGGGGACCGCCGGGTCCACCGTCGAGCTCGCGATCAACTCCGCCAGGTGAGTGGCGAGTTCGTTCGGGTCCGGGTGGTCGAACGTCACCGTCGGCGGCAGCCGCAGACCGGTGACGGCGGTGATCCGGTTGCGCAGCTCGACCGCGCTCAGCGAGTCCAGGCCCAGGTCGTTGAACGCCTTCCCGGACGGCACCGCGGCCGGCTCGCTGCCGAGCACGGCCGCGACCTCGGTGCGGACCAGCTCCAGGGCCGCCGCGACCCGCTCCTCCTCGCCCAGCGCCAGCAGCCGGGGCAGCAGGCTCGGCGCCGCGGCGGCCGGGGTCGCCGCACTCGCGGCGCGCCGGGCGGCCGGGACCAGGCCGCGCAGCAGCGGCGGCACCTCGCCCTGCGCCCGGACGGCGGCGAGGTCGAGCGGGACGGCGGCCAGGAAGCCGGCTCCGACCCGCTCGGCGGCGTCGAACAGGGCCGTCCCGCGCTCGGTCGGGATCGGCCGCAGTCCGGCGCGGGCGGCCCGGCGCAGGTCCGCCTCGGTGAGGTGCCCGGTGATGCCGCTGGTCTCGGCCCACTGCCCCCAGGCCAGCGACTGGGCGGGCAGACCGATGCTGCGCCGGTGGGCGGCGAGCGCGTCCAGGTAGGTGTTCGCGGCCGCGTAGCTGCCCTGCCCGGGGCCGCCGAGCACGGCGGCGACGGAGGAGTAGAGCACGAACGCCGCCAGGTCGTGGCCGCGCGTCAGCTCGTGCAGGTGGCGGGCGCCGTCGGCCTTGGGGGCCCAGACGGCAGCCAGCCGCTCGGGCGTGAGCGTGCTCAGCACGCCGTCGTCGACCACACCGGCCGTGTGGACGACGGCGGTCAGCGGGTGCGCCGACGGGACGGCCGCGATCGCGGCGGCGAGCGCCTCGCGGTCGGCGGTGTCGGCGGCCGTGATCGTCACGTCCGCACCGAGGGAGGCGAGTTCGGCCCGCAGTTCGCCCGCGCCGGGCGCCTCCGCGCCACGACGGGACAGCAGCAGCAGATGACGCACCCCGCGCTCGGCCACCAGGTGCCGGGCCAGCAGCGCGCCGAGGGTCCCGGTACCACCGGTGATCAGCACCGTGCCCTCCGGGTCCCACACCCGCGCCGAGGTCTCGACCTCGGGAACGGCCACCCGGACCAGACGCGGCACCCGCGCCCGGCCCTCGCGCAGGGCCAACTGCGGTTCGCCGCCGGCCACCGCCGCCGCCAGCGCGGCCTGCGACGCCCCGGTGCCGTCGGTGTCGACCAGCACGATCCGGCCCGGACTCTCCGACTGCGCCGAACGCACCAGACCCCACACCGGGGCGGCGGTCAGGTCCGGCGTCTCCGAACCGTCGACCGCCACGGCCTGCCGCGTCAGCACCACCAGCGGCGTTCCGGCACCGTCGTCCTGCGCCAGCCACTCCTGGAGGGCGGCGAGCGTCTCCACCGCGTCCCCGTCGACGGGCAGCACCTCCCCCAGCGGCCCGGCCGCGCCCGTGAGCGCCACCTCCGGCCAGTCGAGCCCGAACAGCGCGTCCCGCCCGACGCCGCCCGCCGGGGCCAGCTGCTCGGCGGAGACCAGCCGGGCCCGGAGCGCCTCCACCGAGGCGACCGGCGCGCCGTCGGTGTCCGCGACGTCGACGGCCAGCACCTCCGGCTCGGTGTAGCGGAGCCGGACCCGCAGCGCGCTCGCCCCGCCGGCGTACAGCCGCACCCCGCTGTAGGCGAACGGGAGGCGGCTCACCCCGGGCGGGCTGTCCACCAGCCGCTGGTGCACGGTGAGGTGGACCGCCGCGTCCATCAGCGCGGGGTGCAGGCCGAACCGGGCGGCCTCCCCGGCCTGGGCCTCGGGCAGCGCCACCTCGGCGTAGAAGGTGTCGCCGTCCCGCCAGGCGGCCCGCAGCCCCCGGAAGGCGGGCCCGTAGGCGAGTCCCCCGGCGGCCAGCTCCTCGTAGAGGTGCTCGATGTCCAGCGCCTCCGCTCCGGTCGGCGGCCACTGCTCCAGGCTGACCACCGGAGCGGCGGCGGGAGCGCCCAGCAGGGTGCCGCTCGCGTGCCGGGTCCAGGTGTCGTCGACGGCCGAAGGGCCTCCGGCCGGCCGCGAGTGCACAGCCACCGGGCGCGCGCCGACCGCGTCCGGCGCGCCGACGATCACCCGCAGGTGCAGCGCGCCGTTCTCGGGCAGCAGGAACGGCGCTTCGACCACCAGCTCGTCCAGGGTGCTCGCGCCGACCTCGTCGCCCGCCCGGACCACCGACTCCAGCAGCGCGGTGCCCGGGACGACCACCGTCCCCTGCACCGCGTGGTCGGCGAGCCAGGGGTGGGTGGCGAGCGAGAGGCTGCCGGTGAGCACCGCGCCCTCGCCGTCGGGCAGCGCGACCACTGCGCCGAGCAGCGGGTGACCGGTGGGCGTCAGGCCGAGGCCCCCGGGGTCGCCGGTCCGGGCGGCGGGCTCCAGCCAGTAGCGGCGGCGCTGGAAGGGGTAGGTGGGCAGCACGACGGACGGACGGGCGGCGCCCAGCAGGGCGGTCCAGTCGACCCGGTGGCCCCGGACGTGGATCCGGGCGAGCGCCGTGAGCGCCGTGCGCTGCTCGGGGCGCTCGCGGCGCAGCACGGCCGTGGCGGTCAGGTCCGGGTCGGCGGCGGTGTCGAGGATGCCTTCGACGAGGCCGGTGAGGGTGCCGTCGGGGCCGAGTTCGACGAAGGTCGTGGCGCCCTCGGCGGCCAGGGTGGTGACCACGTCGGCGAACCGCACGGCCCCCCGGACCTGGCGCACCCAGTACTCCGGATCGGTGATCTCCTCGGCGGTCGCGACCCCGCCCGTCACGTTGGAGACCACGGGAAGCGTCGGCCGGTGGAAGGTGAGCGTCCTCGCGACGGCCAGGAAATCGTCCAGCATGCCGTCCATGTGCGCCGAGTGGAACGCGTGGCTCACCCGCAGGCGACGGGTACGACGGTCCGCGAAGCGCTCCCGGACCGCCTCCACCGCAGCCTCGTCGCCCGAAACCACCACCGAGCGGGGCCCGTTGACGGCCGCAATGTCCGCGCCGTCCACCAGAACGGCCCGCACCTCTTCCTCGGTCGCCTCCAGCGCGACCATCGCCCCGCCACCGGGCAGGGCCTGCATCAGCCGCGCACGGGCACCCACCAGCACCGCCGCGTCCTCCAGCGACAGCACCCCCGCCACGTGCGCCGCCGCCAGCTCACCGATCGAATGGCCCGCCACGAAGTCCGGCCGCACCCCCCACGACTCCAACAGGCGGAACAGGGCCACCTCCACCGCGAACAACGCCGGCTGCGTCCACCCGGTCCGGTCCAGCCCCTCGCCGGACTCGATCACCTCCGCCAACGGCAGACCCAGAGCGTCGGCCACCGCATCGAAAGCCCCGGCGAAAACAGGCTGCGACGCATACAACTCCCGCCCCATACCAGCCCGCTGGGAACCCTGGCCCGAGAACAGGAACGCCAGACCACCCGAACCCGCCACACCCCGCACCACGTCCGCACCCTCGGGATCACGCAGCAACGCCGCGTCCCCCAGCACCACCGCCCGCTCCTCCAACGCCGCGCGTGTGGCGACCAGGGACCTGGCGAGCTCCAGCGGATCGGTGACGAGAGCCAACTCCGCCACCCGGTTGCCCTGTTCGCGCAGCGCCTCGGGCGAACGCGCCGACACCACGAACGGCAGCAGCGCACCGTCCACCGTCGGCACCACAGTCGTCGCCGTCGTGGACTCCTCCACCGGCGCCTGCTCGACGATCACGTGCGCGTTGGTGCCGCTCGCACCGAACGCGGAGACGCCGACCCGGCGCGGACCGTCCACGGCCGGCCAGTCCCGGGCTTCGGTCAGCAGTTCCACGGCGCCCGCCGACCAGTTGACGAAGGGGGTCGGCTCCTCGATGTGCAGGGTCTTCGGCAGCACGCCGTGGCGGATCGCCTGCACCGACTTGATCACGCCCGCCACACCGGCCGCCGCCTGGGTGTGACCGATGTTGGACTTCAACGAGCCCAGCAGGAGCGGCCGTTCGGCATCCCGTTCGCGGCCGTAGGTGGCCAGGATCGCCTGCGCCTCGATCGGGTCGCCGAGCCGGGTGCCGGTGCCGTGCGCCTCGACGGCCTGGACGTCGGCGGCGGACAGCCGGGCGTCGGCCAGGGCGGCGCGGATCACCCGCTGCTGGGCCGGGCCGTTGGGGGCGGTGAGGCCGTTGGAGGCGCCGTCCTGGTTGACCGCGCTGCCCCGCAGCACCGCCAGCACCTCGTGACCGTTGCGGCGCGCGTCCGAGAGCCGCTCCACCAGCAGCAGACCCACGCCCTCCGCCCAGCCCGTCCCGTCCGCACCCGCCGCGAACGCCTTGCACCGCCCGTCGGCGGACAGGCCGCGCTGCCGGGAGAACTCCACGAAACCCTGCGCCGTCGACATCACGCTGACCCCGCCGGCCAGGGCGAGGTCCGACTCGCCGGAGCGCAGCGACTGCGCGGCCAGGTGCAGCGCCACCAGCGAGGAGGAGCAGGCCGTGTTGACGGTCACCGCCGGGCCCTCGAAGCCGAAGGTGTAGGAGATCCGGCCGGAGGCCACGCTGTCCAGCCCGCCGATCCCGAGATAGCCCTCCAACTCGCCCGGGGCGTCGTGCAGTCGGGGTGTGTAGTCGGTCCCGGCCAGGCCCGCGAAGACCGCCGTCCGACTGCCGCGCAGCGCCGTCGGGTCGATGCCGGCCCGCTCGAACGCCTCCCAGGCGGTCTCCAGCAGCAGCCGGTGCTGCGGGTCGGTGGCGAGGGCCTCGCGGGGCGAGATGCCGAAGAACTCGGCGTCGAACTCGGCGGTGGTGTCCAGGAATCCGCCGTGCCGGGTGTAGGAGGTGCCGGGGTGGTCGGGGTCCGGGTCGTAGAGGGCGTCGAGGTCCCAGCCCCGGTCGGCCGGGAACCCGGTGATGGCGTCGCCGCCGTCGGCCACCAGCTGCCAGAGGTCCTCGGGCGAGGCGATGCCGCCGGGCAGGCGGCAGGCCATGCCGACGATCGCGATCGGTTCGCGCTTCGCCCGCTCCACCTCCTCCAGACGGCGGTTGGCCTGGCGCGCGTCGGCCAGGGCGCGCTTCAGATAGTCGCGGAGCTTCTGGTCGTTGGACATCGGTGCCTCTCGCAGGTGCGGTCGTACGGGTGCTGGCGGGTGGGGGCCCGACGGCCGCCGCGAGGGGCGGCCGTCGGGGAAGGCGGACGGCAGAGGGGTCAGGCGGACGGGGAGGCGTCGCGGTCCATCAGGGCGAACAGCTCCTCGTCCGTAGCGTTCTCCAGGTCCAGGTCGTCGAGGTCCCCGCCGTCCTCCGCGTCGGCCCCGTCGCTCCGGCCGGTGTCCCAGCGGTCCACCAGCGCCTTCAGCCGGGCGAGCACCGAGGCCCGCTCCCCCTCGGGTCCCGCCGGTCCGGCCAGGGACCGTTCCAGGGCGGCCAGGGCCGCGTCCGGGTCGGGCTCCGCACCCACCGGCACCCGCTCGGGGTCCGGGAGTTCGGTGAGCAGGTGGGCGGCGACGGCGGCCGGGGTCGGGTGGTCGAAGACCAGCGTCGCGGGCAGCTCCAGACCGGTGCCGGCGCCGATCCGGTTGCGCAGTTCGACGGCGGTGAGCGAGGTCAGCCCCAGTTCGCGGAAGGCCCGGTCGGCGGCGACGGCGGCGATTCCGGCGTGGCCGAGCACGGCCGCGGCCTCCCGGCGGACCAGGTCGAGCAGCACCGCCTCCCGCGCCTCCGGACCGTCCGCGCCCTCCAGCCTGAGCAGCCAGGGCGCGGGCCCGGCGGCCGCGCCGCCGGTGCCGGTCGCGGCTGCCACCGATCCGGCCACCGTCGTATTGGTGACGGTCGCGTCCAGCCAGTAGCGCTGCCGCCGGAACGGATAGGTGGGCAGGGCCACCGGTCGCGGACCGGTCCCGGCGAAGACGGCCGACCAGTCGAACGCCACGCCCCGCACCCACAGTTCGGCGGCGGAGAGCAGGAACCGGTCCGGCCCGCCGTGGTCGCGGCGGAGCGTGCCCGCCACCACCGAGCGCTTTCCGGCGCCGACGGAGGCGAGGGTGTCCTCGATCGGCACGGTCAGCACGCCGTGCGGGGACACCTCGACGAACACGGTGTGGCCGTCCTCGGCGAGGCGCCGGGTGGCCTCCTCGAAACGGACCGTCTCGCGCAGGTTGGTCACCCAGTACTCCGCGTCCAGCCCGGCCGTGTCGAACCAGTCGCCGGTGACGGTGGACAGCAGCGGCACGGTGCCGGTGCGCGGCCGGACCGGGGCCAGCAGCTCCACCAGCTCCTCCCGCAGGCCGTCCACCTGGGCGGAGTGCGAGGCGTAGTCGACCGGGATCGTGCGGGCCCGGACGCCCTCCGCCCGGTAGGCGTCGACCAGTTCGGCCAGCGCCGCCGGCTCGCCGGAGACCACGGTCGCCGCCGGGCCGTTGACCACGGCTATCGAGAGCCGGTCGCCGCGGTCGGCGATCCGCTCCGCCACCCGGGCGGCGGGCAGGGCCACCGAGGCCATGCCGCCGGCGCCGGCCAGCGCCAGGATCGCCCGGCTGCGCAGGGCCACCACCCGGGCGCCGTCGGCGAGCGAGAGGCCGCCCGCGACCACCGCGGCCGCGATCTCGCCCTGACTGTGGCCGACCACGGCGTCCGGCCGCACCCCGTGCGACCGCCACAGCTCGGCCAGCGAGACCATCACCGCCCACAGCACCGGCTGGACGACGTCCACCCGGTCCAGTCCGGGGGCGCCGGGGGCACCGCGCAGCACGTCCGGCAGCGACCAGTCCGTGTGCGGGGCCAGCGCGGCCGCGCACTCCTCGATCCTGGCGGCGAACACCGGCGCGGTGTCGAGGAGTTCGACGGCCATGCCGGCCCACTGCGAGCCCTGGCCGGGGAAGACGAACACCGTGCGGCCGCTGACGTCGGCGGTGCCGGTGACCAGGGCGGCGGCCGGGTCCCCGGCGGCGAGCGCCCGCAGGGCCTCCGGATCGCCGACGGCGACGGCCCGTTCCTCCAGCGCGCCGCGGGCGGTGGCGAGGGCGTGCGCGACGTCGAGGTCCCGGCCGTCGGGCGCCGGGAGCAGCTCCGCCACCTGGGCGGCCTGGGCGAGCAGCGCGGCCGGGGTCCGGGCGGAGACCAGGTAGGGCAGCGGGCCGGGCGCGTCGGCGTCGTCGGTGGCCTCGGCGGCGACCGGCGCCGGGTCCGGGGCCTGCTCGATGATCACGTGGGCGTTGGTGCCGGACACCCCGAAGGAGGACACGGCCGCGCGGCGCGGCCGCCCCAGCTCCGGCCAGTCCCGCTGCTCGGTGAGCAGCTCGACGGCGCCCGCCGACCAGTCCACGTACGGCGAGGGCTCGTCCACGTGCAGGGTGCGCGGCAGCACCCCGTGCCGGATCGCCTGGACCATCTTGATCACGCCCGCCGCACCGGCCGCGGCCTGGGTGTGGCCGATGTTGGACTTCAACGAGCCGAGCCAGAGCGGCTGTTCGGCCGGTCGCTGCTGCCCGTAGGTGGCGATCACGGCCTGGGCCTCGATCGGGTCGCCGAGGGTGGTGCCGGTGCCGTGGCCCTCGACCGCGTCCACGTCGGCCGCACCGAGCCCGGCCCGCTCCAGCGCCTGGCGGATCACCCGCTGCTGAGCGGGACCGCTGGGCGCGGTCAGGCCGTTGGAGGCGCCGTCCTGGTTGACGGCGCTGCCGCGGACCACCGCGAGCACCGGGTGACCGTTGCGGCGCGCGTCGGAGAGCCGCTCGACCAGCAGCAGCCCGACGCCCTCGCCCCAGCCGGTGCCGTCCGCGGCGTTCGCGTACGCCTTGCAGCGGCCGTCGGCCGACAGGGCCCGCTGCCGGGAGAACTCGACGAAGGTGGTCGGGGTGGACATCACGGCCACCCCGCCGGCGAGCGCGAGGTCGCACTCGCCGGAGCGCAGCGACTGGGCGGCCAGGTGCAGCGCCACCAGCGAGGAGGAGCAGGCGGTGTCCACGGTCACCGCCGGGCCCTCGAAGCCGAAGGAGTAGGAGATCCGGCCGGAGGCCACGCTTCCGGCGGTGCCGTTGCCGAGCCAGCCCTCCAGTTCGGCCGGCACCTCGCGGACCCGCGGCGCGTAGTCGTGGTACATCACGCCCGCGAAGACACCGGTCCGGCTGCCGCGCAGGGCCGTCGGGTCGATGCCCGCGCTCTCCAGCGCCTCCCAGGTGGTCTCGAGCAGCAGCCGCTGCTGCGGGTCGGTGGCGAGGGCCTCGCGCGGCGAGATGCCGAAGAACTCGGCGTCGAACTCGGCCGGCCGGTCGAGGAACCCGCCGTGCCGGGTGTAGGAGGTGCCGGGCTTGTCGGGGTCCGGGTCGTAGAGCGCGTCGAGGTCCCAGCCGCGGTCGTCCGGGAAGTCGGTGACGGCGTCCCGGCCCTCGCTCACCAGCCGCCACAGGTCGTCCGGGGTGGCCACGCCGCCGGGCAGGCGGCAGGCCATGCCGACGATGACGACCGGGTCGTCCTCGACGGCGGTGGCGATGCCGACGGCGGGGGCGGTCCCGGCAGCGGCGGCGGGGCTCACCTCGGCGGTGGCGCCGACCAGTTCGGCCCGCAGGTGCTCGGCGAGCGCGGTCGGGCTGGGGTGGTCGAAGACCAGGGTGGCCGGCAGCCGCAGGCCGGTGGCGGCCGCGACCCGGTTGCGCAGCTCGACGGCGGACAGCGAGTCCACGCCGATGCTGGTGAACGACCGCCGGGCGCCGACCGCTTCGGCCTCGGTGCCGAGCACGGCGGACACCTCGGCGCGGACCAGCCGGAGCAGCTCGGCCTGCCGCTCGGCGTCGTCGGGCAGGGCGGCGAGCCGCTGGGCGAGCGCGGCCCGGCCGTCCGTGCCGGGGGCTGCGGCGGCGGTGCCGGGCAGTGCGGCGCCGGCGGTTCGCCGGGCGGGCCGGACCAGGCCGCGCAGCAGCGGCGGCACCTCGTGCCGGGTCCGGTCCTGCTGCGCCCGCACGGCCGCGAGGTCGAGCGGGGCCGGTACCAGGGCCGCCCGGTCGCCCAGCCGCTGGGCGGCGTCGAACAGGCGCATGCCCTCGGCGGAGCCGATCGGCCGGATGCCGAACCGGGCCAGCCGGGCGTGGTCGGTGGCGCTGAGGTGCTCGGTGATGCCGCTGGTCTCGGCCCACTGCCCCCAGGCCAGGGACTGGGCGGGCAGGCCGATCGCGCGCCGGTGGGCGGCGAGCGCGTCCAGGTAGGTGTTCGCGGCCGCGTAGCTCGCCTGCCCCGGGCTGCCGAGAGTGGCGGCGACGGAGGAGTAGAGGACGAAGGCGGCCAGGTCGTGGGACCGGGTGAGTTCGTGCAGGTGGCGGGCGCCGTCGGCCTTGGGGGCCCGGACGGCGGCCAGGCGCTCGGGGGTGAGGGCGGTCAGCACGCCGTCGTCGAGGACGCCGGCGGTGTGGATCACGGCGGTCAGCGGGTGGGCGGAGGGGACGGCCGCGATGGCGGCGGCGAGGGCCTCGCGGTCGGCGGTGTCGGCGGCCGTGACGGTCACCGTGGCGCCGAGGGCGGTGAGTTCGGTGTGCAGCTCGGCCGCGCCGGGCGCGTCGATGCCGCGGCGGGAGAGCAGCAGCAGGTGGCGGGCGCCGCGCTCGGTGACCAGGTGCCGGGCCAGCAGGGCGCCGAGGGTCCCGGTGCCTCCGGTGATCAGCACCGTGCCCTCCGGGTCCCAGGCCCGGGCCTCGACGTCGGAGGCGGCCACCCGGGCCAGCCGCGGCACCCGCGCCCGGCCCTCGCGCAGGGCGAGCTGCGGTTCGCCGCCGGCCACGGCCGCCGCGAGTACGGCTTCCGAGGCCCCGGTGCCGTCGGTGTCGACCAGCACGATCCGGCCCGGACTCTCCGACTGCGCCGACCGCACCAGACCCCACACCGGGGCGGCGGTCAGGTCCGGCGTCTCCGAACCGTCGACCGCCACGGCCTGCCGCGTCAGCACCACCAGCGGCGCTCCGGCACCGTCGTCCTGCGCCAGCCACTCCTGGAGGGCGACCAGGGTCCCGGTCACGTCCCCGTCCACCCGCAGCACCTCGCCCGGCAGCGCGTCGGCCGCGTCAGCGACCGCCACCTCCGGCCACTCGACGGCGAACAGGGTGTCCCGGCCCACGGCGGGCCCGGCGCCCGGGCCGTCGGTGGGAACCGGCCGGGTGACCAGCGATTCGACGGTGATCACGGGCCGACCGGCCGGATCGGTGGCTTCCAGGCGGTAGGAGTCGGCTCCGGTCGCGGTGACCAGGACCCGCAGCTCGGTCGCGGCGGCGGCGTGCAGGGTGACGCCCCGGTAGGCGAACGGCAGCCGGCGGGTGCGGGCGGCGGCCGGGTCGCCGTCGGCGGGGTCGCGCTCCGCGCCGTCGAGGGCGGGCAGCTGGGCGGCGGCGTCCAGCAGCGCGGGGTGCAGGCCGAACCGGGCGGCGTCCCCGGCCAGGGGCTGCGGCAGGACGGCGTGCGCGTGCAGCGTCGCG
The DNA here is from genome assembly GCF_044748625.1 of Kitasatospora sp. NPDC089913. Lineage (NCBI taxonomy): Bacteria > Bacillati > Actinomycetota > Actinomycetes > Kitasatosporales > Streptomycetaceae > Kitasatospora > Kitasatospora sp. NPDC089913. Next base: position 405,237 of record NZ_JBIVGI010000002.1, read on the forward strand.
CCGTCCCGCCAGACCTCGCGCAGCCCGCGGAAGGCCGGACCGTAGTCCAGCCCGACGGCGGCCAGCAGCTCGTACGCCTCCTCGGGGGTGAGGTGTTCGGCGCCGTCGGCGGGCGCCCGGACGGTGGGCGCGGCCGCGCCGGACCGGTCGGCGGACAGCAGACCGCTCGCGTGCCGGGTCCAGGCGCCGTCCCCGGCGGCCTCCGACGGCCGGGAGTGGATCGTCACCGGACGCCCGCCGGCCCCGTCCGGCGCGCCGACCGCCACGTGCAGCTGCAGGGTGCCGCGCTCGGTCAGCACGAGCGGGGCCTCGACCACCAGCTCGTCCAGGGTACTCGCGCCCACCTCGTCGCCCGCCCGGATCGCCAGCTCGACCAGGGCCGCACCGGGCGCCAGGACGGTGCCCAGCGCCACGTGGTCGGCGAGCCAGGGGTGGGTGGCGAGCGAGAGGCTGCCGGTGAGCAGCACACCCGCCGAGTCGGCCGGGGTGACGGCCGCGCCGAGCACGGCGTGCTCGACGGCCGTCAGGCCGAGTCCGCGCGCGTCGGCGGCGGTCCGGGCGGCGGGCTCCAGCCAGTAGCGGCGGCGCTGGAACGGATAGGTCGGCAGGGCGAGCCTCGGGCGGTGCCCGCCGCCGAACAGGGCGGTCCAGTCGACCCGGTGGCCCTGGACGTGGATCCGGGCGAGCGCCGTCAGCGCCGTCCGCTGCTCGGGGCGCTCGCGGCGCAGGACCGGGACGGCGGTGACGGTGTCGTCCAGAACGGCGCCGACGAGGCCGGTGAGGGTGCCGTCGGGGCCGAGTTCGACGAAGGTCGTAGCGCCCTCGGCGGCCAGGGTGGTGACCACGTCGGCGAAGCGCACGGCCCCGCGGACCTGGCGCACCCAGTACTCCGGATCGGTGATCTCCTCCGAACTCGCCACCCGGCCGGTGAGGTTGGAGACCACCGGGATCTCGGGGCGACGGAAGGTCAGGGACTCGGCGACGGCGAGGAACTCGTCCAGCATGCCGTCCATGTGCGCCGAGTGGAACGCGTGACTGACCCGAAGGCGGCGGGTACGGCGGTCCGCGAAGCGCTCCCTGACACTCTCGACGGCCGCCTCGTCACCCGAAACCACCACCGAGCGGGGCCCGTTGACGGCCGCGACGTCCACACCGTCCACCAGCACGGCCCGCACCTCTTCCTCGGTCGCCTCCAGCGCGACCATCGCCCCGCCACCGGGCAGGGCCTGCATCAACCGCGCACGGGCACCCACCAGCACCGCCGCGTCCTCCAGCGACAGCACCCCCGCCACGTGCGCCGCCGCCAGCTCACCGATCGAATGACCCGCCACGAAGTCCGGCCGCACGCCCCACGACTCCAACAGGCGGAACAGCGCCACCTCCACCGCGAACAACGCCGGCTGCGTCCACCCCGTGCCGTCCAGCCCCTCGCCGGACTCGATCACCTCCGCCAACGGCAGACCCAGGGCCTCGGCCACCGCATCGAAAGCCCCCGCGAAGACCGGCTGCGACGCATACAACTCCCGCCCCATACCCACCCGCTGGGAACCCTGGCCCGAGAACAGGAACGCCAGACCACCCGAACCCGCCACACCCCGCACCACGTCCGCGCCCTCGGGATCACGCAGCAACGCCGCGTCCCCCAGCACCACCGCCCGCTCCTCCAACGCCGCGCGGCCCACGGCCAGCGACTGGGCGAGCTCCGCCGGATCGGCGGTGAGCGCCAACTCGGCCACCCGGTTGCCCTGTTCGCGCAGCGCCTCGGGCGAACGCGCCGACACCACGAACGGCAGCAGCGCACCGTCCACCGTCGGCACCACAGTCGTCGCCGTCGTGGACTCCTCCACCGGCGCCTGCTCGACGATCACGTGCGCGTTGGTGCCGGAGACACCGAACGCGGACACCGCGGCCCGGCGCGGACGCTCCAGCGCCGGCCACTCCCGCTGCTCCGTGAGCAGCTCCACCGTGCCCGCCGACCAGTCCACGTGCGGAGACGGCGCATCCACGTGCAGAGTGCGCGGCAGCACCCCGTGCCGGATCGCCAGCACCGACTTGATCACACCCGCCACACCCGCCGCAGCCTGGGTGTGACCGATGTTCGACTTCACCGAACCCAGCCACAACGGCCGTTCCGGCGAACGCTCCTGCCCGTAGGTCGCGATCAGCGCCTGCGCCTCGATCGGGTCGCCCAGAGTGGTGCCCGTGCCGTGCGCCTCCACCACGTCGACCTCGTCGGGCGCCAGGCCCGCGTTTGCCAGTGCCGCCCGGATCACCCGCTGCTGCGAAGGACCGCTGGGCGCGGTGAGGCCGTTGGAGGCACCGTCCTGGTTGACCGCACTACCGCGCAGCACCGCCAGCACCTCGTGACCGTGGCGCCGCGCGTCCGACAGCCGCTCCACCAGCAGCAGACCCACACCCTCCGCCCAGCCCGTCCCGTCCGCACCCGCCGCGAACGCCTTGCAGCGCCCGTCGGGCGACATCGCGCGCTGGCGGGAGAACTCGACGAAGGTGGTCGGGGTGGTCATCAGCAGCACGCCGCCGGCGACGGCGAGGTCAGACTCGCCGGAGCGCAGCGACTGCGCGGCCAGGTGCAGCGCCACCAGCGAGGAGGAGCAGGCCGTGTCGACGGTCACCGCCGGGCCCTCGAACCCGAAGGTGTAGGAGATCCGGCCCGAGGCCACGCTGCCCGCGTTGCCGATGCCGAGGTAGGCCTCCAGCTCCGCCGGGACCTGCTGGGCGCCGCTCGCGTAGTCGCGGCCGGAGATGCCGGCGAAGACTCCGGTCCGGCTGCCGCGCAGGGCGGTCGGGTCGAGGCCGGCCCGCTCGAAGAGCTCCCAGGTGGTCTCCAGCAGCAGCCGCTGCTGGGGGTCGATCGCGGGGGCCTCGCGCGGCGGGACGCCGAAGAACTCGGCGTCGAACTCGCCGATGCCGTCGAGGAATCCGCCGTGCCGGGAGTAGGAGGTGCCGGGCCGGTCGGGGTCGTCGGGCGCGTACAGGGCGTCGAGGTCCCAGCCCCGGTCGGCCGGGAACTCGGTCAGTGCGTCGACGCCGTCGGCCACCAGCCGCCAGAGGTCCTCCGGCGAGGCGACACCGCCCGGGTAGCGGCAGGCCATGCCGACGATGACGATCGGATCGGTGTCCACAGCCGTGCCGGGGGCCGGGGCGGCCGTCCGGTCGGCCCGGGAGCCGGCCTGCGGGTCGGCGTCGGCCGCGCCCCACAGCTCGTCCGCCAGCCAGTCCGCGAGCGCGGCGGGCGTCGGGTGGTCGAAGACCGCGGTCGCGGGCAGGCGGCGGCCGGTGACCGCACCGAGGCGGTTGCGGAACTCGACGGCCGTCAGCGAGTCGAAGCCCTGCTGCTGGAAGGCCCGGGCCGGGTCGACGGCGTCCGCCGAGCGGTGCCGCTGCACGGCCGCGGCCTCGGCCCGGACGACGCCGAGCAGGCTGCGGCGGCGCTCGGCGGCGGGCAGCGCGCCGAGCCGGACGACGAGGTCGGCCCCGGTGGACACGTCTCCGCCGTCCCGGTGGGCCGGACCGTCCGCGCCGTCGCGGGGCAGCAGTTCGGCCACCAGGCGCTGGTCCCGGCCCCGGAAGAGCGCCGCCCAGTCGACGTCGGCGACCACGAGGTGGCTCTCGCCCAGGTCCAGTGCGGCACCGAGCAGTTCGACGGCCTGCGCGGGCGGCAGCGAGGCGAGCCCGTGCCGGAGCAGTTGCCGTTCGGCGCCGTCGGCGGCGATCCCGGCGCCCGCCCAGTGGCCCCAGGCGATCGAGGTGGCGGGCAGTCCGGCGGCCCGGCGCTCGGCGGCGAGGGCGTCCAAGTAGGCGTTGCCGGGCGCGTAGTTGGCCTGGCCGGGGATCCCGGCGACGCCCGCGAGCGAGGAGAACAGGACGAACGCGGTCAGCGGCAGGTCCGCGGTGAGTTCGTGCAGCAGCCGGGCGGCGCCCGCCTTGGCGCGCAGGGCGGCGGCGAGCCGGTCGGCGCCGAGGGTGGGGAGCAGTCCGTCGTGCAGGGCGGCGGCGGTGTGGACGACGGCGCCGAGCGGCAGGTCGGCGGGGATCCCGGCGAGCACGGCCGCGAGCTGCTCGCGGTCGGCGACGTCGGCCGCGGCGAAGGTCACCCGGGCGCCGAGGGCGGCGAGTTCGGCCTCCAGCACGGCGGCGCCGGGCGCCTCGGCCCCGCGCCGGCCGACCAGCAGCAGGTGTTCGGCGCCGCGCGCGGCCAGCCAGCGGGCGACGTGGCCGCCGAGCGCGCCGGTGCCGCCGGTGATCAGGGTGGTGCCGCGCGGCTCCCAGGGCTGCTCCGCCGGGGCGGACGGCGCGGCGGGGGCCAGCCGGCGGGCGAAGGCGCCGGCCGGGCGCAGGGCGAGTTCGCTCTCCCGGTCGGGCGAGCGGTCGGTGACCAGGGCGGCGACCTGCTGCCAGGTGTGCCGGTCGGGCTCGGCGGGCAGGTCGAGCAGACCGCCGTGCAGGGCGGGCTGCTCGGCGGCCAGGATCGCCCCGAAGCCCCAGGTCAGGGCCTGCTCGGGGGCGGTGACGGGGTCGGTCGCGGAGTCGGCGGGCCCGGTGCTGACGGCGCCCCGGGTGAGGTACCAGACGGGGGCGGGCGCGGCCGCGTCGTCGAGGGCCTGGGCCAGGGCCACCTGGGCGGCGTGCGCCCAGGGCAGCTCGGGGTGCTCGGGGTGGGCGCCGGGGCGCAGGGCGAGCAGCGAGACGACGCCGCTGAGCGGGCCGTCCGCGGCGGTCAGCCGGGCCAGTTCGGCGGCCAGGGCGGGCCGGTCGGCGCCGGCCGTGAGAGTCGCCACGGTGGCGCCGAGCGCGCCGAGCGCCTCGGTGAGCGCGTCGGCCCACGGGTGGCGGGCCGGGTCGAGAGCCTCGTCCAGGCCCTCCGGCAGGACGAGCAGCCAGCGGCCCCCCGCGGCGGTCGCGGTCGCCGCCGGGGTGCCGACCGGCCGCCAGACGACGCGGTACCGCCAGCCGTCGGCGGCGGTGGCGGCGCGGCGCCGGTCCCACCAGGAGGCGAGTGCGGGCAGCACGGGGACCAGCCGGTCGCCGTCCACCCCGATCGCCTCGCCGAGGCGGCCGGCGTCCTGCTCGCCGACCAGGTCCCAGAACACGCTGTCCCCGGCGGGCCCGCCCGGGGCGGCGGCCAGCTCCGGGGAGCGGCTGGCGTCCAGCCAGTAGCGCTGCCGCTGGAACGGGTAGCCGGGCAGCTCGGCGTGTGCGGGCCGGGCGCCGGCGAAGGCGGCCGTCCAGTCGACGGCCACGCCGCGCACGGACAGCTCGGCGACGGAGGTGAGCCAGCGCTCGCGGCCGCCCTGCCCGCGCCGCAGCGAGCCGGTGACGACGGCGGACGCGGTGGCGCCCGGGGTCACGGCGTCGAGGGTGTCCTCGATCGCGCCGGTGAGCACCGGGTGCGGGGAGACCTCGACGAACACGGTGTGGCCGGTCTCCGCGAGCCGGCGGGTGGCCTGCTCGAAGCGGACGGTGTGGCGCAGGTTGCGGTACCAGTAGCCGGCGTCCAGGGCGGCGGTGTCCTGCCAGTCGCCGGTGACGGTGGACAGCAGCGGCACGGTACCGGTGCGCGGGCGCAGGTCGGCGAGCAGGGTGAGGAGTTCCTCGCGCAGCGCCTCGGTCTGGGCGGAGTGCGAGGCGTAGTCGATGTTGACCGGCCGGACGGTGGCGCCCTCGGCGGTGTACGCGGCGGTGAGTTCGGCGAGCGCGTCGAGGTCGCCGGAGACGACGGTGGCCTGCGGGCCGTTGACGACGCCGACGGAGAGCCGGCCGGGCCAGGCGGCGATCCGCTGCTCGACCTCGGCGAGCGGGCGCGGCACCGAGACCATGCCGCCGCGGTGGGAGATCCGGGCCAGCAGCTTGGCCCGCAGGGCGACGATCCGGGCCGCGTCGGCGAGGTCGAGACCGCCCGCGACGTACGCGGCGGCGACCTCGCCCTGGCTGTGGCCGACGACGGCGTCCGGGCGGACGCCGTAGGCCCGCCAGAGTTCGGCGAGCGAGACCATCACCGCGAACAGCACCGGCTGGACGACGTCCACCCGGTCCGGGTCGGGGCCGTCGGCGGCGCCGCGGACGACGTCGAGCAGCGACCAGTCGGTGTGCGGGGCCAGCGCCTCGGCGCAGCGGGTGAGCGCGGCGGCGAAGGCGGGTTCGGTCTCGAGCAGTCCGGCGGCCATGCCGGCCCACTGGGAGCCCTGGCCGGGGAAGACGAAGACGGTCCGGCCCGGGGTGGCGGCCCGGCCGCGGACGACGCCGGGGCCGTCGAGCGCGCGCAGGGCCCCGGCGGCGTCGGCGGCCGGGGCGACGACGACGGCGCGCTCGTCGAGTGCGGCGCGGCCGGTGGCCAGGGTGTGCGCGGCGTCGACCGGCCGGGTGCCGGGCAGCCGGTCGGCGATCCGGGCGGCGTGGGCGGTGAGGGCCTCGGGGGTGCGGGCGGAGAGCACGTACGGGAGGACGGCGGGGGCGGCGGCGGGCTCGGGCGCGCCCGGGTCGGCGGCGGGCTGCTCGGCCGGGGCCTGCTCGACGATGACGTGGGCGTTGGTGCCGGAGACACCGAACGCGGAGACGGCGGCCCGGCGCGGACGCTGCAGCGCCGGCCACTCCCGCTGCTCCGTGAGCAGCTCGACCGTGCCCGCGGACCAGTCCACGTGCGGCGACGGCGCATCCACGTGCAGGGTGCGCGGCAGCACCCCGTGCCGGATCGCCAGCACCGACTTGATCACACCCGCCACACCGGCCGCCGCCTGGGTGTGCCCGATGTTCGACTTCACCGAACCCAGCCACAGCGGCTGTTCGGCACTGCGCCCCGCACCGTAGGTCGCGATCAGCGCCTGCGCCTCGATCGGATCGCCCAGCCGGGTACCGGTGCCGTGCGCCTCGACCACGTCCACGTCCCCGGCGGTGAGCCCGGCGGAGTCGAGCGCCGCCCGGATCACCCGCTGCTGCGAGGTCCCGCTCGGGGCGGTGAGCTGGCTGGAGCGGCCGTCCTGGTTGACGGCGGAGCCGCGCAGCAGGGCGAGCACCCGGTGGCCGTTGCGGCGGGCGTCCGAGAGCCGCTCCAGGACGAGCAGGCCGGCGCCCTCGCCCCAGCCGGTGCCGTCGGCGGCGGCGGCGAAGGGCTTGCAGCGGCCGTCGGCGGCCAGGCCGCGCTGACGGCTGAACTCGATGAACATGCCCGGCGCGGCGAGCACGGTGGCGCCGCCGGCCAGGGCGAGCGAGCTCTCGCCGGAGCGCAGCGAGCGGGCGGCGAGGTGCAGCGCGACCAGCGAGGAGGAGCAGGCGGTGTCGACGGTGACGGCCGGGCCCTCCAGGCCGAGGGTGTAGGCGATCCGGCCGGAGGCGACGGAGGTGGTGGTGCCGGTGAGGACGTAGCCGTCGGTCTGCTCGGCGGGCAGGTGGTGCATGCTCGGCCCGTACTCCTGGGCGATCACACCCGCGAACACGCCGGTGCGGGTGCCGCGCAGGGCCTCCGGGTCGATCGCGGCGTCCTCCAGGGCCTGCCAGGCGGTCTCCAGCAGCAGGCGCTGCTGGGGCTCGGCGGCGAGCGCCTCGCGGGGCGAGATGCCGAAGAAGTCGGCGTCGAACTCGCCCGCGTCGTAGAGGAATCCGCCCTCGCGGGCGTAGCTGCGGCCGGCCCGGTCGGGGTCGGGGTCGTAGAGGTGGTCGAGATCCCAGCCGCGGTCGGTCGGGAAGGGGCCGACGACGTCGCGCTCCTCGGTGACCAGCCGCCACAGCGCGTCGGGGGTGTCGGCGCCGCCGGGGAAGCGGCAGGCCATGCCGACGATGGCGATCGGCTCCTCCGCGGCGGGGCCGGTCGCGCCGTCGGCGGCGGTGTCGGTGACGGCGGCGCGGGCCTCCGCGTCGCGCAGGCGGCGGCGGGTCTGGTGCAGCTCGGCGGCAACCTTGTTGAGGTAGTCGCGCAGCTTCTGCTCGTTGGTGCTCATCTCTGCGGTGCCTCTCTCAGGAAATGCCGAGCTCGTTGTCGATGAAGTCGAAGATGTCGTCGTCACTGACATCGGTGATGCGGGTGGCGAGGTCGCCGTCGCCTTCACCGGGGGGCGGGCCGGTCAGGCCGGCGAGCAGCGCGGTGAGCCGGTCGACGGCCCCGGCGCGGGCGGCCGGGTCGGCGGCGAGGGCGGTCAGGGCGCGCTCCAGCCGGTCGAACTCGACGGCCGCGTCCACGGGTTCGACCGCGTCGGCGGGGCCGGCCGGCGCTGCTGACGCTTCGGCCGGTGCCGGGGCGAGCCGCTCGCGCAGATGGGCGGCGAGGGCGGCCGGGGTGGGATGGTCGAAGAGGGCGGTGGTGGGCAGTCGCAGACCGGTCGCGGTGTTGATCCGGTTCCGCAGCTCGATCACTCCGAGGGAGTCGAACTCACTGTCCATGAAGCCGAGTTCCGGCCGGATCGCAGTCGCGTCCGGGTGGCCGAGCACGGCCGCCGCGGTGGTGCGGACCAGCGCCAGCAGCTGCCGTTCCTGCTCGGCCGCCGGCTGCCCGGCCAGTCGGGCCAGCAGCGCGGCCGGGCCGTCGGCGCCGCCCCGGGCGGCCGGGCGGGGCCGGTGCCGGGCGAGTCCGCGCAGCACCGGTGCCAGCCGGTCGGCGGGCACGGCCGCCGGGTCGAGCCGGGCCGCCACCAGGGCGGCGTCCGGGACGCCCCGGGTTCCCGGAGCGGCCGTCGGGGAGCCGAGCGCGGCGTCGAACAGCGCGAGCGCCTGCTCGTCGGTCATCGGCGCCAGACCGGTGGCGCCCAGGCGCTCCCGCTCGGCGGCGCCGAGGCCGGCCGCCATACCGCCCTCGGCCTGCGCCCAGTGGCCCCAGGCGAGCGAGACCGCGGGCAGCCCCCGCACCGTCCGGTGCTGCGCCAGCGCGTCCAGCTCGGCGTTGGCGGCCCCGTAGTTGGCCTGGCCCGGATTGCCCAGCAGGCCCACGGCGGAGGAGAACAGGACGAACGCGGCGAGGTCCTGGGAGCGGGTCAGCTCGTGCAGGTGCCGGGCGCCGTCGGCCTTGGGGCGGCCCACGGTGCGCAGCCGCTCGGCGGTGAGCGAGCCGAGCACGGCGTCGTCCAGTACTCCGGCGGTGTGCACCACGGCGGTCAGCGGGCGCTCGGCGGGGACGGCCGCGAGCAGTTCCGCGACGGCGTCCCGGTCGCCGAGGTCGGCGGCCCGCACGGTCACCTCGGCACCCGACTGCGCCAGTTCGGCGACCAGTTCGGCCACGCCCGGGGCCGACGGCCCGCGCCGGCTCGCGAGCAGCAGGTGCCGCACGCCGTGCCGGTCGACCAGGCGGCGGGCGACGAGCCGGCCGAGGGCGCCGGTACCGCCGGTGACGAGCACGGTGCCCTCGGGGTCGAGCGGGGCGGGCAGGGTCAGTGCGAGCTTGCCCGTGTGCCGGGCCTGGCTCAGCCGGCGCACCGCCTGCGGGGCCTGCCGGACGTCCTGGGCGTGCACCGGCAGCGGGCGCAGCGCGCCCTCGGCGAAGAGCCCGGCGAGTTCGGCGAGGATCGCGGCGATCCGGTCGGGGTCGACGTCGAACAGGTCGAAGGCCAGGTAGGCGGCGCCGTCGTGGTCGGCGGCGACGACGGCAGGGTCGCGCGGGTCGGTCTTGCCCATCTCGACGAACCGGCCGCCGGGGGCGAGCAGGCGCAGCGAGGCGTCGGTGAACTCGTGGGCCAGCGCGTTGAGGACGACGTCGACGCCCCGGCCGCCGGTGGCCGTGCGGAAGGCCGGTTCGAAGTCTAGGGTGCGGCTGGAGGCGACCCGGTCGCCGACCAGGCCGAGCCCGCGGAGCACGCCCCACTTGCCGGGACCGGCCGTGGCGAGCACCACCGAGCCGCCGTGCTGGGCGAGTTGGACGGCCGCCTGGCCGACGCCGCCGGTCGCGGCGTGGATCAGCACGGACTCGCCGGACCGCAGCCGGGCGAGGTCGTAGAGGCCGTGGTAGGCGGTGAGGAAGGCGACCGGGGCGGTGGCGGCCTCGGCCCAGCTCCAGCCCTCGGGGACGGGGAGGAGCAGTCGGTGGTCGGTGACGGCGACCGGGCCGAGGGTGCCCTGCACCAGGCCCATCACCCGGTCGCCGGGCCGCAGTCCGATGACGCCGGGGCCGGTCTCCAGGACGGTACCCGCTCCCTCGGCGCCGATCCGGGCGCCGCCCGGGTAGAGGCCGAGGGTGATCAGCACGTCCCGGAAGTTGAGGCCGGCGGCGCGCAGGGCGATCCGGACCTCCCCGGCGGCCAGTGGCCGGCGGGCCTCGGGGGCGGGCAGCAGGGCGAGCGAGTCCAGGCTGCCGGGGGTGGCGGTGTCGAGCCGCCAGGTGTCGGCGGCACCGGGGTCGAGCCGGTCGCCCGGGCGGGGGCGGCCGATCCTGGGGACGAGGATCTCCCCCGCGCGGAGCGCGAGTTGGGGCTCGCCCTCGGGAGCGGTGCGCTGCGCGGCGGCGAGCGCCGCACCGAGGGCGGCGCGACTCGCGGGGGTGCCGTCGGTGTCCAGCAGGACGAAGCGGTCGGGGTGTTCGGCCTGGGCGGTGCGGACCAGGCCCCAGACCGCGCCGGCCGCCGGTTCGGGGACGTCCTCGCCGGGGTGGGTGGCGACGGCGTGCTCGGTGAGCAGCGCGAGGGTGCCGGTGTGCGTGGCGTCCAGCCAGCCGTGCAGCAGGGCGAGTGCCTGTTCGGCGGTGCGGACGGGGGCCAGCACGCTCTGCCCGGGGGCGGCCCCGGCGAGGGAGGCGAGCACGGGCTGTCCCTCGACCGGGTCGGCCGGGTCGACCGGCGCGGCGGACTCGGCGGACTCGGCGGACTCGGCGGCTGAGGCTGCTGAGGCCGGGTCGGCCAGCAGGGCCCAGTCGACGGGCGGGGCGTCGGCGGCCGTCAGCGGGTGCCAGTCCAGCCGGTGGAGCGAGTCCGGGCCGGCGGCGGCCGGGGCACGCAGGGTCAGTGCGCCGACGGTAGCGACCGGCAGCCCGGCCGGGTCGGTCAGCTCCAGCGCGACGGTGTCGGGCCCGGCCGGGGTGATCCGGGCCCGCAGGGCGCCGGTCCCGGTGCCGGTTCGGTGCACGGTGACGTCCCGCCAGGAGAACGGCAGCACCGTCCGGTCGGCGTCCAGCACGACGGCGTGCAGCACGGCGTCCAGCAGGGCCGGGTGGAGGGCGTAGGCCTCGGCCCCGACGGCGGGCAGCACCGGCGGCGCGGTGACCTCGGCGTAGCGCCGCTCGCCGTCGACGGCGGCGGCGGTGAGGCCCCGGAAGGCGGGCCCGTAGTGGTAGCCGCGCTCGGCGAGGCGGTCGTAGGCGTCGGCGAGGTCGAGCGGCACGGCGGCATCGGCGGCAGCGGGCCCGGCGGAGGCGTCGGGCCCGGCGGGCTCCCCCGGGGCGACGGCGACCGCGCCGGTCGCGTGGGTGGTCCAGTCGGCGTCCCCGGAGTCCCCGGCCTCGGGCTGGGAGCGGATCCGCAGCGGGCGGCGTCCCTCCTCGTCGGCGGCGCCCAGCAGCACCTGGAGCCGCACCCCCGCCCTCGCGGCGGCCGGCAGGGCCAGCGGCGCGGCCAGGTCCAGGGTCTCCACCCGGGCGGCACCGGACCGCAGCGCGGCCTGCACGGCCAGCTCAAGGAAGGCGGTGCCCGGCAGCAGGACGGCACCGGCCACGGAGTGGTCGGCCAGCCACGGGTGGGTCCGCAGCGAGAGCCGGCCGGTGAACAACCAGCCTTCGCCGTCGGGGAGTTCGGTGACGCCGGTGAGCAGCGGGTGGCCGGTCGGGGCGAGACCGCCGGGGCCGTCGGCAGTGTGCCCGGCCGGAGTGTCCAGCCAGTGCCGGCGGCGTTCGAAGGGGTAGGTGGGCAGCTCGGGGCGGCCGGCCCCGGGGGCGGCCGGCAGGGCGGCGGCCCAGTCGACCGGCACCCCGTGCACGTGCAGCCGGGCCAGCGCCTCGGCGACGGTCGCCCGCTCCGGCCGGTCGGCGCGCAGCAGCGCCGCGATCGCCCGCGCGGGCGGGGCGGGGAGGGCCGTGTCCGCGTCGGCGAGCGCCTCCTCGGCGAGGGCGGTCAGCACGGGGCCGGGGCCGAGTTCCAGGTAGGCGGTGGTGCCGAGGCCGTCCAGGGTGCGCACGCCGTCGTGGAAGCGGACCGCCTCCCGGATGTGCCGCACCCAGTAGCCGGGGTCGGTCAGCTCCCCGGCCCGGGCGAGGCCGCCGTGCAGGTTGGAGACGACGGGGGTGTGCGGCTCCCGGTAGTCGAGCCGCTCCGCGACCGCGCGGAACTCGTCCAGCACGGCGTCCATGTGCGGCGAGTGGAACGCCCGGCCGACCGTCAGCAGCTTCACCCGCCGTCCGCGTGCCCGCCAGTCCTCGGCCAGTCGGCGGACCTCGGTCTCGTCACCGGAAAGGACCACGGACGACGGGCCGTTGACGGCGGCGATCGCCACCCGGTCGGCGAGCGCGGCAAGTTCGGGCGCGACCTCGGCCTCGGTGGCCCCGATCGCGGCCATCGCGCCGTGCGCGGGCAGCGCCTCCATCAGCCGGCCGCGCGCGGCCACCAGCGCCACCGCGTCGGGCAGGGTGAGCACACCGGCCAGGTGCGCGGCGCTCAACTCGCCGATGGAGTGGCCGATCAGCCGCTCCGGACGCAGGCCGTACGCCTGGACGGCGAGCCGGTGCAGGGCCACGTGCAGGGTGAACAGGGCGGGCTGGGTGTAGGCGGTGGTGTCCAGCAGGGCGGCCGGTGCGGTGCCGGGTTCGGCGAACAGCACCTCGGCCAGCGGCGTGGCCAGGTGCGGGGCGAACAGCTCCGCGATCTCGTCCACGGCGGCCCGGAACACCGGCTCGCCCGCGTACAGTTCGCGGCCGGCGCCCGGCCGCTGGCTGCCCTGGCCGGAGTAGAGGAAGGCCGGTCCGGACGGGCGGGCGGCCTCGGCCCGGAGCAGGCCGGGCGCGTCCTGCTCGCCCTCGGCGAGTGCCCGCAGGGCCTCGGTGCGGGCCTCGACCGGGCCGGCCAGGACGGCGGCCCGGTGCGCGAAGTGGGTGCGTCCGGTGGCCAGGGCCCGGGCGACACCCGGGGCGTCGGGCGCGACCGCGTCCAGCAGCCGGGCGGCCTGGGCCCGCAGGGCGGCGGGCGTCCGGGCCGACAGCAGCAGCGGGGCGTCGGACAGCGCCGTGTGCTCCTCGGAAAGCTCGGGCTCCTCCGGCGCGGCCTCCAGGATCAGGTGCGCGTTGGTGCCGCTGATCCCGAACGAGGACACCGCCGCCCGGCGCGGCCGGCCCGTGACGGGCCAGGCGCGCGTCCCGTCGAGCAGTTCCACGCTGCCCGCCGACCAGTCGACGTGCGGCGAGGGCGCGTCCAGGTGCAGCGTGCCCGGCAGTTCGCCGTGCCGCAGCGCCTGGACCAGCTTGATCACCCCGGTGACCCCGGCGGCGGCCTGGGTGTGCCCGAGGTTGGACTTCGACGAGCCCAGCAGGACCGGCTGTCCGCCCGGGCCCCGCTGCCCGTAGGTGGCGAGCAGCGCGCGGGCCTCGATCGGGTCGCCGAGCGCGGTACCGGTGCCGTGCGCCTCCACCGCGTCCACCTCGGCCGGGGTGAGACCGGCGGCGTCGAGCGCCTGGCGGATCACCCGCTCCTGGGCCGGGCCGTTGGGGGCGGTCAGCCCGTTGGAGGCGCCGTCCTGGTTCACGGCACTGCCCCGCAGCAGCGCCAGCACCCGGTGCCCGTTGCGGCGGGCCGCGGAGAGCCGCTCCAGCAGCACCAGCCCGACGCCCTCGGCCCAGGCGGTGCCGTCGGCGGCGGCCGCGAACGGCTTGCAGCGGCCGTCCGGGGCCAGGCCGCGCTGACGGCTGAACTCGGTGAACATGCCGGGCGAGGACATCACCGTGGCACCGCCCGCGAGGGCGAGGTCGCACTCCCCCGCGCGCAGCGCCTGCGCGGCCAGGTGGATCGCGACCAGCGAGGAGGAGCAGGCGGTGTCGACGGTGATCGCCGGCCCCTCCAGCCCGAGCGCGTAAGCGAGCCGGCCGGAGGCGACGGAGGTCAGGGTGCCGGTGAGGGCGTGCCCCTCGTACCCGGGCGGCGTCTCGTGCAGGCGCGGGCCGTAGTCCTGCGGCATCACGCCGACGAACACGCCGGTGCGGGTGCCGCGCAGGGCCGCCGGGACGATGCCGGCCCGTTCGGTCAGCTCCCAGGCGGACTCCAGCAGCAGCCGCTGCTGGGGGTCGGTCGCGGCCGCCTCGCGCGGCGGGATGCCGAAGAAGGCGCCGTCGAACTCGTCGGCGTCGTGGAGGAATCCGCCCTGGCGGGTGTAGGAGGTGCCGGGCCGCTCGCCGTCCGGGTCGAACAGGGCGTCGAGGTCCCAGCCCCGGTTCTCCGGGAACGGGCCGATGGCGTCCCGGCCGTCGCGCAGCAGCTCCCACAACTGCTCGGGGGTGTCGGCGCCGCCCGGCCAGCGACCGCTGAGGGCGACCACGGCGACCGGGTCGTCCGCCTCCCGCGCGGCGGCCGTTCCGTGAGCGGCAGGACCGGATCCCGCACCCGCACCTCGGGCTCCCGCACCGGTGGCCTCCGGCCGGGCGGCGTCCGGCCGGGCGGCGAGGAACGCCGCGACCGCGCGCGGAGTCGGCCGGTCGTACACCAGGCTGGTCGGCAGGGCGCGGCCGACCGAGCCCGCGAGGCGGTCGCGGAACTCGACCGAGGCGACGGAGTCGAAGCCGAGGTCCTTGAAGGTGCGGTCCGGGTCCACGGCCTCCGCCCCGCCGGGCTCGCCCAGCACGATCGCCGCGCCCGCGCGGACGGCGGCCAGGGCGGCGGCCTCGTCCAGGGCGGGCGCCTCGTCCACAGTGGGCGCCCCGTCCGGGGCGGGAGCCTCCGGGACGGCCACCGGCTCCTCGGTCACCGGACGGCCCGGCCCGGTCGCCACCGCGACCGGCCCGCCGTCCGGCAGCCAGAGCCGGCGCCGCTGGAACGCGTACGTCGGCAGCCCGGTGAGCCGCTGCCCCGGCCCGGACCAGGCGTGCCAGTCGACCGCGCCGCCGCGCACGAACAGCTCGGCGACGGAGCCGCCGAACTGGTCCAGGCCGCCGTGGTCGCGGCGCAGCGTTCCGGTGACCGCGGCCGCGCCGTCCGTCAACTCGCCCAGGCCGAGGGTGAGTACGGGGTGGGGGCTGCTCTCGACGAAGGCCCGGTGGCCGTCGGCCAGGGCGGCCCGCACGGCCCGGTCCAGCCGGACGGTGCCGCGCAGGTTGCGGAACCAGTACCCGCCGTCCAGCCCCGCGGTGTCGAGGCGGCCGCCGGTGAGCGTCGAGTAGAACGCGACATCACCGGTGCGCGGGCGGATCCCGGCCAGCAGTGCGGGCAGGGACTCGCGCAGCGGCTCCATCTGTGCGGAGTGCGAGGCGTAGTCGACGGGGACGAGCTTGGCCCGCACGCCCTCCGCCCGGTAGCGCTCGACCAGCGCCTCGACGGCCTCCCGCTCCCCCGAAACCACCGTCGAGGTGGGGCCGTTGACGGCGGCTACACCGATCAGGGCCGGGTTCGGCACGGCGGCGATCGCGGCCTCGACCTCGGCGACGGGCAGCGGGACGGCGGCCATCGCGCCCCGGCCGGTCAGGCCGAGCCCGGCGATCGCCCGCGACCGAAGGGCGACCACGGCGGCCGCGTCCTCCAGCGAGAGCGCGCCGGCCACCTGCGCGGCGGCGATCTCGCCCTGGGAATGGCCGATCACGGCATCGGGCCGCACCCCCGCCGCCTCCCAGAGCGCGGCCAGGGCCACCATCACGGCGAACAGGGCGGGCTGGACGACGTCGACCCGGTCCAGGCCGGGCGCTCCCGCCCGGCCGCGCAGCACCGCGTCGAGCGACCAGTCCACGTGTGGGGCGAGGGCCCGCTCGCAGTCCTCGATCTTCGCCGCGAACACCGGTGCGGTGTCGAGCAGTTCGCGCGCCATGGCGTCCCACTGGGCCCCCTGGCCGGGGAAGACCAGCACGGTGCCGCCCGACGCCGACAGCGGCGACGGCAGCACCGCCCGGCCCTGCACCAGACCCGGCAGCTGGCCACCCCCGGCGAGGGCGTCCAGACCGGCGAGCAGCTCGGACCGGTCGGTGCCGGTGACGGCGGCCCGGTACTCGAAGGCGGTCCGGGTGGTGGCCAGCGCCCGCCCGAGGTCCGCCGGCGCCAGATCCTCCCGCCCGGCCGCGAACTCCCCGAGGCGGAGGGCCTGTTCGCGCAGCCCGGCCGGGGTCCGCGCGGACAGCGGCCAGAGCGCCGGCCACGGCGTCGGCTCCGCCGGGGTGCCTCCCCCGGCCGCGCCCGGGGCCGTCTCCGGGGCTGTCTCCGGGGCGTCGGCGACCAGGACGTGGGCGTTGGTTCCGCCCACGCCGAAGGAGCTGACCCCGGCGATCAGCCGGCCCTGCGGGTCCGGCCACGGACCGGACCCGGTACGGACGGCCAGGCCGAGCCGGTCGAAGTCGATGTCCGGGTTGGGCGTACGGAAGTTGAGGCTGGCGGGCAGTCGGCGGTGGCGCACCGCCAGGACCGTCTTCAGCAGGCCGACCAGGCCCGCCGCGCCCTCCAGGTGGCCCACATTGGTCTTCGCGGAGCCGACCAGCAGCGGCCGGTCCGCCGGGCGGCCCGCGCCCAGCGCGGCACCGAGGCCGGCCGCCTCGACCGGGTCGCCGACCCGGGTGCCGGTCCCGTGCAGTTCGACGTACTGGACCAGGCCGGGGGCGACGTCCGCACGCCGGGCGGCGGCGCGGATCACCGCGGCCTGGGCCTCGGCGCTCGGCACGGTGAGTCCGTCGGTCCCGCCGTCGCTGTTGACCGCGCTGCCGAGCAGCACGGCGTGCACCGGGTCGCCGTCGGCGACGGCGCGGGCGAGCGGCTTCAGCACCAGCAGCACCGCGCCCTCACCGCGCGCGTAGCCGTCGGCCCCGGCGTCGAAGGTGGCGCAGCGGCCCTCGGGCGACAGGGCGCCGAACCGCTCGACGGTGAGGGTGGACCCGGGGGCGAGGTTGAGGTTGACGCCGGCGACCAGGGCGACGTCCGACTCGCCGGTGCGCAGGCTCTCCAGCGCGAGGTGGACGGCGACCAGCGAGGAGGACTGCGCGGAGTCGACGGTGAGGCTGGGGCCGCGCAGGTCGAGGGCGTGGGAGACGCGGTTGGCGATCAGGCCCCGGTTGACGCCGGTGAGGCTGTGCCGGGTGATCGCGTCGGCCCCGGTGGTGAGGGTGCTCCAGTCACCGGCGATGGCGCCGACGAAGACGCCGGCCCGCCGCCCGGCCAGGGCGGCGGGGAGGATGCCCGCGTCCTCCAGGGCCTCCCAGGCGAGTTCCAGGACGAGCCGCTGCTGCGGGTCGGCGGCGGCGGCCTCCCCGGCCGCGAGGCCGAAGAACTCGGCGTCGAAGAGGTCGACCCGGTCGAGCCAGCCGGCGGCCAGCCGCGGACGGGCCGCGTCGGCGAACCGGCCCGGCGGGACGGTGCCGACACTGCTGGTGCCGGTGTCGAGCAGCCGCCAGAACGCCTCGGGGTCCGCCGCGCCGGGCAGGCGGCAGGCGGCGCCGACGACGGCCACCGCCTCCGGCGGGCCGGACTGCGGGACGGACGGGTCGAGGGGTTCCAGGGGCGCCATGGTGGTTCCACTCCTGAGGGCCGGCGGCTCGGGTGACGGACCTCAGCGTTCCGTGGCACCCGGCCCACCGGCCCCCTAGCCAACCCCTGTCGAACCCCTATGACGCCTCCGACCAGGCCGGGAACGGCCTCCGGCCGCCCCGGGAGGCCGTCGGCACCCGGTGCGCCGACGGCCCGTCACCACCGGCCGACGGTCCGTCACCGCCGGGAGCCGGCCGCGAGCCGGGCGGGACCCCGACCGCGAGCCGGAGGCCGACCCCGACCGGGCCGCCGGCCGGGAGCCGACCCCGCCCGGGCCGCCCGTCACCGCTCGGCGACGGCCTCCAGCGGCCCCAGACCGGCGGCCCGGCGGGCCGGGACGGTGGCGGCGAGCGCGCCGATCACCGGCGACGCCAGGCAGATCAGCAGCAGCGTCGGCCAGGGCAGCTCCAACCGGTACTGCGGGACGGCCCCGCCCGCCAGGGCGCCGACCCCCCAGGCACCGAACAGTCCGGCCGCCAGGCCCAGCACGGTACCGAAGAGCGCCACCGTCACCGCCTCCAGCCGGATCGTCCGGCGGACGGCGGCCCGGTCCATGCCGACCGCGCGCAGGACGCCGATCTCGCGGGTGCGTTCGGTGACCGACATGACCAGGGTGTTGACGATCCCGAGGGCGGAGATCAGGACCCCGATCCCGAGCAGCCCGTACGTCAGGCTGAGCAGGCTGCTCGTCACACCCCCGGCCGCCCGGACCAGCTCGGCCCGGCTCTCCACCCTCAGCAGCGGGTTGTCGCCGACGGCGGTGCGCAGCTGCCGCGCGGTGGCCCCGTCCGCGCGGACCAGGATCCGCTGGACGCTGCCGGGGCGGAAGGCGTCCCGCTGGACGTCCTCGCGGACGGCGAGCGCGTCGCGGGCGGTGGGGTTGTCCTGGTAGACGCCGACGACGGTGACGGTGGCGGGCTCGCGGTTGCGGCCGACGGAGGCGCTGACCCGGTCACCGGTGGTCAGTCCGTTCTCCCGGGCGGTGCTGCGGGAGACGGCGATCCGGCCCGGACCGAGGTCCTGGAGGGAGCCGCTGACGAAGTCGAGCCGCAGGACGCGCCCGGCTGTCGCCGGGTCGACGCCGGAGACCTCCCGGACCGTGCCGCCGAGGAACAGCGTGGAGTCCGCGACGGCCGCGGCCGTCCGCACCCCCGGGACGGTGGCGACCCGCCGCACGGCCTCCGGGTCGATGCCGGTCATGGTGCTGCCGGTGGCGACCACCCAGTCCGCGTCGAGCCCGGCCGCGGCCTGCCGGTCGAGCGCCCGCCCGGTGGAGTGGCCGACCGTGGCGAGCCCGCCGACCAGTGCGGTACTGACGAGCAGGGTGGCGGCGGTGGCCGCGGTGCGGCGCGGGTCGCGCAGCACGTTCTGCCGGGCGAGCAGGCCGGTGACGCCGAAGCGCCGGGTGAGCGGCCCGGTCAGCCGGACGGCCGGGGCGGCGAGGGCGGGCGCCAGCACGATCAGGCCGACGACGAGGGCACCGCAGGCCAGCATGGCATTGCGCAGGTTGGCCTCGGAGGCGTCCTCCGCGTGACCGGCGAGGGCGACCAGCAGGCCGGCCCCGAGCAGCAGCAGTCCGGCCCCGGCGACGGGGCGCAGCCGCGAGCGGGCGGCGGGGCGCTCCGCCGCGCGGAGTGCCTCGACGGGGGCGATCCGGGCGGCCCGGCGGGCCGGCAGCCAGGCGGCGAGGACCGTCACGCCGACGCCGACGAACAGTGCCGCCGCGACCGGCCGGGGCCCGATCACCAGCGGGCCCTCCGGCAGCCGGTCGCCGTCGGTGCCCAGCAGGCCGGGCAGCAGTTCGGCGATGCCGAGGCCGAGGACGAATCCGGCCGCGGAGGCGGCCAGGCCGACCAGCAGTGCTTCGGCGAGCAGCGAGCGCACCACCTGGCGGCGGGTGGCGCCGACCGCCCGCAGCAGCGCGATCTCCCGGGTGCGGCGGGTGATCAGCATGGTGAAGGTGTTGACGACCAGGAAGGAGCCGATGAAGAGCGAGACACCGGCGAAGACCAGCGGCAGCTTCTGGTAACCACGGGTCAGGGTGCCGACGTAGCGGGCCTGCTGGTCGGCCAACGCGCGGCCGGTGGTGGCCTCGGCGCGGGCGGCGGGGAGCAGTTCGGTGATCCGCCGCGCCAGCTCGTACTGGCCGGTGCCGGGGGTGGCGGAGACGTCCAGGGCGGTCCAGTGGCCGGGGGTGGCGAACAGCCGCTGGGCGGTCGCCCGGTCGAACAGGACGAGGGTGCCGCCCGCGGTGATCCGGGTGTCCGTGGTGGTGACGAGGCCGGTCAGACGGGCGGTGCGGGCCGGGCCGTCGGTGGCGAGGGTGACGGCGTCGCCGAGGCGCAGGTGTCCGGCGGCGGCGGTGCCCCGGTCGAGGGCGATCTCGTCGGCGCCGGCGGGGGCGCGGCCCTCGACCAGGGGGTGCCGGGGGTCGGTGCCGTCGGCGCCGGGCGTGTACGCGGCGGCGAGATTGGCGCCGGGCCGGACCCGCAGCGGGCCGCCGTCGGCGGCGTTCAGCACGGCGGTGCCGTCGGCCCGGGGCCGGACGGCGGCCACGCCGGGGACCTCCGCCAGCTTCGCGGCCAGCGCGTCGTCGAGCACGCCGTCCGGTCCGCCCCCGGCGGCCGTGCCCGGCGGGGGTTCCGCCGCGGTGACGGGGGTGAGCGCGGTGACGGTGACGGCGGTGTCGGCGAAGTCCTTGGAAGCGGCGGCCCGGTGGGCGGCGGCGGTGGAGTCGGCGAACACGAGGGTGCCGGAGGCGAAGGCGACGCCGAGGCAGATCGCGAGGACGGTCATCAGCAGGCGGGCCTTGTGCGCCAGGACGTTGCGCAGGGCTGTTCTCAGCATGGCGGGGCTCTCGGTGGCGGTGGTGGCGGGCGGAGGGTCCGGCGTGTTCGCGAGCGCGGCCACGGTCACGATCGGGGTCGCGGCCACGGTCGCGGTCGCGGTCGCGGTCGCGGTCAGGGTCGCGGTCAGGGTCGCGGTCAGCCGGTGCGCACGCGGGTGTCGACGGTCCGCATCACGTCGAGCACCCGCTCGGGCGTCGGGTGGGCCAGCTCGTCCACCGGGCGGCCGTCGGCCAGGAACAGCACCCGGTCCGCGTAGCCCGCCGCGACCGGGTCGTGGGTGACCATGACGACCGTCCGCCCCAGCTCGTGGACGGACTCGCGCAGGAAGCCGAGCACCTCGGCCCCGGCCCGCGAGTCGAGGTTGCCGGTGGGCTCGTCGGCGAACACGATCGCGGGCCTCGAGGCCAGGGCGCGGGCGACCGCCACGCGCTGCTGCTGGCCGCCCGACAGTTCGGCGGGCCGGTGGCCGAGGCGTTCGCCCAGGCCCACCATGGCGACCACCCGGTCCAGCCACTCCGGGTCGGGCCGGCGCCCGGCCAGCGCGAGCGGGAGCGTGATGTTCTCCAGCGCGCTGAGCGCGGGCAGCAGGTTGAACGCCTGGAACACGAAACCGAGCCGGTCCCGGCGCAACCGGGTGAGCTCACGGTCGCGCAGGCCGCCGAGTTCGGTGGTGCCGATCCGGACCGAGCCGGCGGTGGGGGTGTCCAGACCGGCGGCGCAGTGCAGCAGGGTGGACTTGCCGCAGCCGGACGGGCCCATGATCGCGGTGAACTCGGCCTCCCGGAAGGCCACGGTGACCGCGTCGAGCGCGGTGACCCGGGTGTCCCCGCGACCGTAGACCTTGGTGAGGCCGGTGGTGGCGGCGGCGATCCCGGGCGCCGGGTACGGGGCGCGGGCCGGGCGGGGGGCGAACGGGTCGGTGATCACGGGGCGGAACTCCTCCTCGGGTGCGTTCGGTGCACTTCGAAGGGTGTCCGGGCGACGTATCGGCCGACCGCGCCGCGACGTATCGGCGCGGGCTCCGGTTCGCGTCGGTTCCGCAGCAGGAGTTCGGGGCCGCCGGACGGCGGGCAGGAAGGCCGAGTCCTGGTCCTCCGGGACGGCCGCCGCCCGGTCGAGTCCTGGTCCTCCGGGACGGCCGCCGCCCGGTCGCCGACGTCAGTCCGGCAGGTGGAGGGTGGCGACGGCGCCGCCGTCCAGGGCGTTGGCGAGGCGCAGGTCGGCGCCCAGCAGGCGGGCCTGGCCGAGTGCGATGGTCAGGCCCAGGCCGTGGCCCGCGCCGCGTTCGGCGGCGCCGGTGTGGAAGCGGCGCGGGCCGTGCCGGAGCAGGTCCGCGGGGAAGCCGGGCCCGTGGTCGCGGACCCGCACGGTGGAGCCCTCGACGGTGACGAGCACCGGCGCGCCGCCGTGCCGGTGGGCGTTGACGACGAGATTGCCGACGATCCGTTCGAGTCGGCGCGGGTCGGTCTCGACGGCCCCGGCCGCGCCGGTGTCCAGTCCGGTGTCCAGGCCGGTCCGCCGGACGGCCTCGCGGACGACCTCGCCGAGCGGGATCCGGGCCCGCACCGGCTGCTCGGCCCCGGCGTCCAGCCGGGAGATCTCCAACAGGTCCTCGACCAGCGCCCGCAGGTCGCGCACCCGGGCCCGGACCCGGTCCTCCGTCTCACCGTCCGGCAGCAGGTCGGCGGCGGCCAGCAGGCCCCCGACGGGCGTGCGCAGCTCGTGGGCCACGTCGGCGGTGAACTGCCGCTCGACCCGCAGCCGGTGGGCGAGGCTGTCGGCCATCAGGTCGACGGTGACGGCGATGTCGGACACCTCGTCGCGGCCCCCGGTGGGCCCGGTGCGGGCGTCGAGGTCCCCGGCGGCGATCCGGTCGGCGGTCGCGGCGACCAGCCGCAGCCGGCGGGCGAGCAGGCCCGCGCCGTAGGCGGCGAGCGGGGTGGCGGCCGCGAGGGCGATCAGCGAGGCCACGGCCATCGCCGCGTCGAGCCGGGGCAGGTCGGAGAGTTCCGGGCCCATGTTGATCTGGACGGCGAGGACCGGGCTGCCCGGGCCGCCGGTGCGCTGGGCGGCCCAGACGCTCGGGCCGACGTTGCCCTCGACGCGGTCGACGACCGCGGTGTGCCGGTCGCCGTCGGCCGGGTGGCGCAGGGCGGCGGGCAGCTCCGCGGGGTCGAGAACCGCGCCGTCGGACAGGGCGCCGGTGCGGCGGTAGACGTCCATGGCCGCGTACACCGAGTTGAACGCCCGGGCCTCGGCGCGGGAGCGGATGTCGTGCTCGGTCCAGACGTGGACCAGGACGCCGACCGCGGCGGCGACCAGGCAGGCGGTGGCGGCGGCCAGCGCCGCGATCTTCCGGCGCAGCGAGATCCGGCGGGGGCGGCGGTCCCGGCGGGGGTGCGGGCGCGGGCGGAGGTACGGACGCACCGGGCTCAGCGCCTGAGCTTGTAGCCGAAGCCGCGGACCGTCTCGATCCGTTCCCGGCCGAGCTTGCGGCGCAGGCGCTGCACACACAGGTCGACCACCCGGCTGTCGCCGTCCCAGCCGTAGTCCCAGACGTTGCGCAGCAGGGTGTGGCGCTCCAGTACGACGCCCGGGTGGGCGGCGAACTCCAGCAGCAGCTTGAGTTCGGTCGGGGTCAGGGCCACCGGGCTCCCGGCGACGGAGACCTCCATGCCCGCGGTGTCGACGGTGAGGTCCCCGAAGACCAGCACCGCGTCCCCGGGCTCAGGGTCCGGGGATCCGGCGGGCGCGGGCGCGGGGGCGTAGGTGGCCCGCCGCAGCAGCGAGCGGATCCGCGCCACCAGCACGAAGGTGTCGACGGGCTTGACCACGTAGTCGTCGGCGCCGGCCTCCAGTCCGGCCACCACGTCCAGCCCGTCGCCGCGCGCGGACATCATCAGCACCGGCACCAGGCTGGTCTCGCGGACCCGGCGGCACAGGCCGATGCCGTCCAGACCGGGCAGCATGACGTCCAGGACCAGCAGGTCGAAGGTTCCGTCGCGGAAGAGTTCGAGGCCGGTGAGGCCGTCGGCGGCGGCCGTCATCGTGTAGCCGTAGCGCTCCAGCGCCGTGGTGAAGGAGCGGCGCATCAGGTCGTCGTCCTCGACCAGCAGCACGCGGACGGGGCGCGAGGGATCGGGCGACGACACGGGCGGACGGCTCCTGTTCGGGCGGGGCGGCGACGGCGGGGCGGGGGCGACGGGGCAACGACGAGGGGACAGCGACGGCGGGGCGGGGACGGCTCGACGGCGGACGGCACGACGGCGGACGGCCGATGCGGGGCCGGCGGCGCGACGGGCCGTCCCAGGGAACGATACGACAGGCGGCCGACCGGTCCGCGGTGCGGCGACGGCGCGTACGGCCGCCGCCGCGCCGCCGGGCCCGGGCGCGGATCCGCAGGTCGGACGGGCTGCCCGGGCCCGGCGGCGGAGTCCCGGACGCCCCGGGGCGGGGCCCGACCGGGGTGTCCGGGCCGCCGATCCGATGCACGGTGGAGCGCCGCCCGATACCCGGCGGACACAGAGCCGCCGGACCGCTCCGGCCTCAGCCGGCGACCAGGTCCGCCCGGCGGGGGAAGCCCGGGTGCGGCGGGATGCCGTCGGCGGCGGCCGGCGGGACCGGGCCGAGCAGCCGGGCGAGGTCGAGCCGGCGGCGCACGCCGAGCTTGCGGTAGACCCGGGTGAGGTGCTGCTCGACGGTCGACACGGTGATGTAGAGCTTGCGGGCGATGTCCCGGTTGGACAGGCCGCGCGCGGCGAGCTCGGCGACCCGGCCCTCGGCCTCGGAGAGCGCGCCGACGCCTTCCGCCGGGGTGGCGGCCGGAAGCGCCCCGGCCCCGGGCACACCCGTCACGGGCGCCGCGGCCACCGGCACGGCGGTCACGGAGGCTCCGGCCACCGGGACTCCGGCCACCGGGAGGGGACCCGCCACCGGCAGCAGCGACACCGGCGCGGCCGTCTGCGCCCGGACCGGCACCGGCACCACCGCCAGCACCGGCGTCCGGCGCAGCCGCCGGTCCGCCCGGCGGGCCCGGCCCGGGTCGCCGTCGTGCTGGTGGGCCTCGCTCAGCTCCCCCAGCGCCGCCGCCAGCTCGGACTCCGCCCCGGCCTCCTCCAGCAGTCCGACGGCGCGTTCCAGCAGTTCGGTCCGCTCCGCCGGTCCGCCCGCCGCCGCCCGGATCCGCAGCGCCAGGCCGCGGATCCTCGGGTGGCCGACCGGCCCCAGCCGGGCGAGCTGCTGGTCCGCGAGCGCGGCGGCGCCGCCCGGCCGGCCCAGGGCGAGCTGGGCGCGGGCCGCCCCGAGCCGCCAGGGCGCGATGGCCGGCAGGTGGTCCACTCCCCAGCGGGCCATGGTGTCGCCGCAGGCGCGGTAGTCGGCGAGGGCCTGCTCGGCCCGGCCGAGGGCGAGCCGGTGACCGGCCAGCGCGTACCGGTGGTGCAGGCCCGCGGGGGTGTGCTCCAGGCCCGCCGGGGTGGCCAGCTCCAGGAAGTGCGCCGCGTCCTGGTGCAGGCCGAGCGCGGTGCGGGCGGCCGCCATGGTCGCCAGCGGCAGCCCCACGGCCACCCCCCAGGCCTCCGGCCGGACGTGCGCGAACGCGGCCCGACCGGCCTCGTCGGCGCTCCGCAGGTCGCCCTGGCGCAGCGCCGCCTCGGCCCGCAGCGCGGCCAGCAGGGCGTTCCAGTGGGCGCCGCAGCGGGCGCCGGCGCGTTCGGCGAGCGGGGCGCACCAGTGGACGGCCCGGTCGGCGCGGTCGGCGTAGAGCAGGACGGTGAGCGCGGCGGTGAGCGATTCGGTGCGCACGCCGCCGAGGAGTCCGGCGCGCAGCACGAGTTCGGCGCGGACCACGGCGTCCTCCGGGGACACGGTGCCGGCGAACAGGGCGGCGAGCAGCCGCATGCCGTCGCTCCGGTCGGCGGTGGCGCCGTCGGCCGGACCGCTCCGGCGGGCGGGGTTGGGGAGCAGCGCGGGGTACCAGTAGGCGAGCCAGTGGCGCAGGGCCTCGGTGTGGACGGCCTGGCCGGGGACGGCTTCGAAGCGGGCGAGCGCGGCGGTGCCCTCGTCGATCCGGCCGTGCCAGAAGTGGTGGCGCAGGCGCTTGAGTTCGTGGCGCCGCGCGGTGTCGGCATCGGTGACGGTACCGGGGAGGGTGGGGACGCACTCGACGGCGGGGCCGGTCGGCGCCGGGCCGGACCACAGCCGCAGCGCGTGGTCCGGCACCGGTCCGAAGCCACCGGTCGCGGCGGTCTCCTCCGGCTCCGGCTCCGCGGCCGCGACCTCGGCCGCGACCGCGACCGTGGCCTCGGCCTCGGTGGCATCCGCCGCCACCCCGGCCCCGTGGCCGGGCCCCTCCCACGCCCCGCCGCCGCCGAACTCCGGCAGCACCGCGCCGGGATCCCCGGCTCCGGCGGCGGGCGCCGGTCCGAGCGAGCTGCGCAGATGCCCCTCGGCCACCCGGGCGTGCCCGTCGACGGTGGCCGCCGTCGCACCGGCGGCGCGCAGCAGCCGGCCGGCCCGCTGGTGCAGGGCCGCGAGTTCGAGCGGCCGCATCGCGGCGAGCAGGTCCCCGGCGGCGGTGGGGTGGCGGAAGCCGCCGTCGCGGAAGAGCCCGGCCGCGTGCAGCAGGTACAGCGCCCGGGGCAGCGCGTCGGGGGCGAGCAGCAGCAGTTCGGCGAGGAGTTCCGGGGTGGCGCCGCCGCCGAGGACGGCGACGCCGCGCGCGTAGTGCAGGGCGAGCGGGTCGATCCGGTGCAGGCAGTGCATCAGACCGCGCCGGTAGCCCTCGCCGACGACCAGGGTGCCGGGGCTGCCGGCCCGTTCCTGGTCGCCGACGAGGCTGTGCACGAGCAGCGGGTTGCCGCCGGTGAGGGCGTGCGCCTCGACGGCGTGCCGTTCGGCGGCCGCGGCGCCGAGGCGGGTGCGCAGCACCTCGGCGACGAGGTCGGTGCCGAGCAGGTCGAGCCGGATGTGCTGGTGGTGCGGCTGGCGGGCGAGTTCGACCTCGAACAGCGGGTGCGCCGGGGTCATGGTCTCGCGGGAGCTGAGGACGGTGAGCACGCCGGTGCCCCGGGTGCGGCGGACCAGGTAGAGCAGGAATTCCAGGGACTGCGGGTCGGCGTCCTGCCGGTCGTCGACGGCGATCAGCACGGGGGCGCGTTCGGCCAGGCCGCGGACCAGCCGGAACAGACCCTCCAGGACGCGCTGGCCGAGCCGTCCGGCGGGGCGGTCGGACGGGGCGGGAACGGTGCCGGAGGCCGCGCCCTCGGCGAGCAGGGCCTCGGCGGCGGCGGCCTCCTCCGGCGCGAGGTCGGCACCCTGGAGGAGCTGCCGGGCCAGGCCGAGCGGGAACTCGCGTTCGAGCGGCGAGCCGGTGCCGACCAGGACCTGGACGCCGCGCTCGGCGGCGCTGTCGGTGAAGGCGTAGAGCAGGTCGCTGCGCCCGCTGCCGACCGAACCGTGCAGCACGATCACGCTCCCGGCGCCGGCCGAGCAGCGGTCGAGGGCGTGGTGCAGCCGCCGGTACTCGGACTCGCGGCCGGCCGGCGGGGTTCTCGACGGATCGTACGGATCGTGCGGCGGGGACACGGGAAGGGGGGACATCCGTTCTCCTGGTGCAGGGCGCACGGGAGGACGGGCCGCTGGGCGCTCCTCCTCGCGCGGGTTCGTGGGCGAGGGAATCGGACGGACCGACCGGGGCGGGCGGACGCCCGGCCGGCCGACCGGCTCAGCGACAGAGGGAGCTGGCGCGCCGCAGCAGGTCGACGTCGAGGCGGGCGACCAGGCGGAGGTCGGCACGGAGCAGCGGGGCGGCGGACGTCGTACGCGAACCGATGAGCGGCGACGACTGCGAACCGGCGCGCTGTCCGCCTGCCCGCTGTGCCACGACGTTCTCCGTTCCCCCGCGCCCTCCCGGGCCCAGCACCGCGCTTGTGACGGTCCGTCGGTCCGACGAACCCTCACCTGGCTTATCCCCGGGGCACCCCACCGCAGTGTGGGGGTTGCCGGTCAGCCGGCCGGGGCCTTGTGGCTGACACTCTTCGCCGCCCCGAGTCTAGGAAGTGCCCGGCGAGCGAGTCAATCGGCTGCGAGGCCCGGAATCCGGGCCACCGGCCGGTTCGCCACGGGGCGCAACGGTCGCGCAACACGGCCGCGACACACCGTGACGCACCGCTGCGCAGCCGCTACGGTGCGGCTCGGGGCCCCGGGCACGGGCCCCGGTCTCCGGCTCACCCCGCCAGGCCGTGCCCGGCCAGCCGGCGGCGCAGTCCGGCGAGTTCGCGCCGGACCAGCGGCGGCAGCCCGTCCACCCCGCCGCCGGCCGCCGCGAGTACCGGTCCGAGCAGGTCGGCGGCGGCCCGCGGGTCCTGGGCGAGCAGGTGACAGTCGGCCACCCGGACGGTGAACAGCAGGCGGGCGGAGGGAAGTTGGTCGGGGGCGAGCAGCGCCAGCGCGGTCTCGGCGGCGTCGACGGCCCGGCGGGCCAGCCGGGGGTCGTCGACGGCGGCCGCCGCGTCGCGCAGGGCGGCGGCGGCCCCGGCCTCGACCCGCAGCCGCATCGAGGCGATGGAGAGCCAGGCGGCGTCGGACTCGTCGTGGATGCCGATGTGGTCGAGGTGGAGCCGGGAGCGGCCGAGGTGGCGGACGGTGGCGCGGACGTCGCCGGTCATGGCGTGGGCGCGGGCCCGGGCGATCTGGCCCATGGCGCCGGCCCAGTGCCGGGCGGGGGCCACCCGGGAGATCTCACGGGCGTAGCCGAGGGCGGCGTCCGGGTCGCCGTCGAGGCGGGCGAGGAAGCTCATGTCGCTGAGCGCGGCCACCTGGGTGGCGTGGTCCCCGGCGAGTTCGGCCCAGCCGAGGGCGCGGGTGAAGCAGGCCATGGCGGTGGCGTTGCGGCCGTCCTGCATCCGCAGGGCGCCGGCGGCGTGGGCGTACTCGCCGGCGAGCCGGGCCAGCGGGCGGCGGTCGGGGCCGGCCGGGTGGGCGGCCAGGCGGCGCAGCACGACCCGCAGGGTGTCCTCGACGGCCGCGGTGCCGGGGGCGGTGGGGCTGTCGCCGGCCCGCAGGTGGGCGGCGAGCAGGCCGGCCAGCGCGTGGGCGGTGTCCGGGTCGACGGGGGCGGCGGTGTCGGGGTCGGCGGCACGGAACGCGGTGTGCAGGGCGGCCAGGTCGGCCGGGGCGGGGACGGCGCAGCCGGCGGCGTCGTGCAGCGGGCAGAGCAGCCCGTAGTCGGGGAGGCGGTGCGGCAGGTGGGCGGCGAGGCCGGCGGGCAGGACGGGGCCGAGGGCGGCGACGGGCGGGCCGGGCAGCGGGGGGCGGGTCCAGTCGCCGGGCGCCGGTGCGGGGGGTGCCTCGACGGCGGGGGCGGGGGCCGGGGCGGGGCCCTCCTCGGCGAGGCGGCAGGCGGCGCGCAGTTCGCCGCCCGCCCGCAGCAGGTCGTCGAGGCGGTCGGCGATCCGGGGACTGGTGCGGCGGGTGCCGTGCTCCAGTTTGCTGACGGCGGTGTGGTCGTAGCCGATCTCGGCGCCGAGCTGGGCCTGGGTCAGTCCGGCGCGGCGGCGCCACTGGCGCAGCTGCCGGCCGAAGGCCTGCCAGAGGTGGTCCTCGACGGGCGTGGTCGCCGCCCGGTTGCGGTGCACGGGGCTGCCCTCCCGAGTGCGTTCCGGGCCCTCCGGTGGGAGAGGTCCGCTGAGGAGGACGGTACTGGACGAGGGCCCCCGCCGTACATGATGTGGTCTCAACCACTTCCGCACTCTGGTCTCAACCTCTCCACATGATGGTCTCAACCTCTCCTCTCTATTGGTCTCTACCTCACGGGCCACCGGTCTCTACCTCTCCGAGCACTCCGACCTGCCGAAAAACCCTTCGCACCGTCAGCTGCCGCACACTCAAGGCTGCTTGACGCTCCGGGGCGGCACTTGACGGAACTTGCCAACCCCCCGTTCCGCGCGTCCAGCCCGTTGACCGTGGCATGACGGCGTGTGAGGGTTCCGGCACCCGAGCGCGGACGCCCGTCGGCCAGTCCCCCCAGCGTCCTGCGGTGAGCGCCCCTCCGGCGCACCGTCCGCGGTCGAGCACCCCCACGTTCGAGGAGCCTCGGAATGAAACGCAGATTGCTGACGGCGGGGACCACCCTGACCGTCCTCGCCGGGATGCTGACCGCCACCGCGGTCGGACAGGCCGGTGCCGCCCCGGGTGCGGCCGCCCCCGCGCCCCCCAGCGCACTGGCCGCCGCCGTGAACGCCGCCGACCAGGCGGCCGCGGCCGGCCAGGACGCCCTGGCCAAGGGACCCGGCGAGACCTACGAGCGCCAGTCCGTGACCCCCTGGCTGGGCGGTCTCTACTCGGTCGCCTACGAGCGCACCTACAAGGGCCTGCCGGTGGTCGGCGGCGACGCTGTCGTGATCGCTGACGGCCAGGGCCGGGTGCACGGGTCCCAGTCCGCCAACACCGGCGCGATAGGCGTGCCGACCACCGCCCTGATCAGCGCCGCCAACGCGGAGCGCACCGCCCGCACCAAGCTGGCCACCGTGGACGGCGTGCAGTCGCGCCGGCTGGTCGTCCGGGTCAAGGACGGCGCCGGGCGGCTCGCCTGGGAGACCGTGCTCACCGGCCGCACCGCGACCGCCCCGAGCACCCTGCACGTCTTCGTCGACGCCCGCAACGGCGAGGTCGTCGACAGCTACGACGACGTGCGGGCCGGGACCGTCAACAGCAAGTGGAACGGCCCCTCGCCGGTCATCAGCACGACGGCCTCGGGCAGCACCTACTCGCTGCGCGACCCGAACCGGCCCGGCCTGACCTGCGCCGACTACTCGACCGGCCAGATATTCAGCAAGTCCTCGGACTCCTGGGGTACCGGCAACCCCACCAGCAAGGAGACCGGCTGCGGCGACGTCATGTTCGCGGCGCAGAAGGAATGGGACATGCTCAAGGACTGGTTGGGCCGCAACGGCCACAACGGTACCGGGGGCAGCTGGCCGGTCAAGGTCGGTCTCAACGACGTCAACGCCTACTGGGACGGCTCCTCGGTCTCCATCGGCCACAACAACGCCAACGAGTGGATCGCCGCGATCGACGTCGTCGGCCACGAGTTCGGACACGGCATCGA
Organism: Kitasatospora sp. NPDC089913; assembly: GCF_044748625.1. Lineage (NCBI taxonomy): Bacteria > Bacillati > Actinomycetota > Actinomycetes > Kitasatosporales > Streptomycetaceae > Kitasatospora > Kitasatospora sp. NPDC089913. The sequence continues at coordinate 435,812 of NZ_JBIVGI010000002.1, forward strand.
CCAGTACACCCCGGGCGGCGCCAACAACGAGAACGGCCTGGGCGAAGGCACCGGCGACATCTTCGGCGCGCTGACCGAGGCGTACGCCAACGAGCCCTCCCCGTACGACAGCCCGGACTACACCGTCGGCGAGATGATCAACCTGGTCGGCCGCGGCCCGATCCGCAACATGGCCAACCCCTCGCTCGTCAACGGCGACCCCAACTGTTACTCCTCCTCGATCCCGAGCACCGAGGTGCACGCGGCCGCCGGCCCGCTGAACCACTGGTTCTACCTGCTCGCCGAGGGCTCCAACCCGGGCGGCGGCAAGCCCACCAGCCCGACCTGCAACAGCTCCACGGTCACCGGCGTCGGCATCAAGGACGCGGGCCGGGTCTTCTACGGCGGCATGCTGCTCAAGACCAGCGGCATGACCTACAAGAAGTACCGGACCACCACCCTGACCGCGGCCAAGAGCCTCGACCCCTCCTGCAACCTCTTCAACCGCACCAAGGCGGCCTGGGACGCGGTCAGCGTGCCGGCCCAGACCGGTGACCCGAAGTGCGACGGCCCGACCGGCCCGGACTTCTCGATCAACTCCAGCCCGACCTCCGGCACCGTCCAGCCGGGCTCCTCGGCCACCGCGACGATCGTCACCCAGGTGACCCAGGGCGGCGCCCAGACCGTCAACCTGACCGCCACCGGCGCCCCGAGCGGCGCGAGCGTCAGCTTCAGCCCGTCCTCGATCCAGTCCGGGACGAACGCGACGATGACGGTCGCCACCAGCGCCACCACCGCGCCCGGCAGCTACGTCATCACGGTCACCGGCACCGGCCAGACCACCCACACCGCCCAGTACACGCTGACGGTCGGCGGCGGCAACCCCGGCGGCCAGGCGCCCGACATCAGCGTCGCCAACGTCCAGGCGCACCTGGCCCAGCTCAACACCATCGCCTCGCAGAACGGCGGCAACCGCCGTACCGGCACCGCCGGTTACAGCCAGTCGCTGGCCTACGTGAAGGCCAAGCTGGTCGCGGCCGGCTACCAGGTCAGCGAGCAGACCTGCGGCTCCTGCACCTACACCGCCAACAACCTGATCGCCGACTGGCCGGGCGGCCCCGCCGACCAGGTCACCATGTTCGGCGCGCACCTGGACGGCGTCAGCGCCGGCCCGGGCATCAACGACAACGGCTCCGGCTCGTCCGTCCTGCTGGAGACCGCGCTCGCGCTGGCCCAGCAGAACCCCACCATGACCCGCCACGTGCGCTTCGCCTGGTGGACCGGTGAGGAGCAGGGCCTGCAGGGCTCGCAGTACTACGTCAGCCAGCTGGGCTCCACCCAGCGCAGCGCCATCAAGGGCTACTACAACTTCGACATGGTCGGCTCGCCCAACGCCGGCTACTTCATCAACAACGTCAACTCCGCCACCTCGGCGCCGATGAAGGCCTACTGGGACTCGCTGAACCTCCAGCCGGAGGAGAACGTCGAGGGCCAGGGCCGCTCGGACGACGCCTCGTTCCAGTCCGCCGGCATCCCGACCTCGGGCTACGCGGCGGGCGCCAGCGCCACCAAGACCGCCAACCAGGCGGCGAAGTGGGGCGGCACCGCGAACCGGGCGTACGACTCCTGCTACCACTCCGCCTGCGACACCACCAGCAACATCAACGCCACCGTGCTGGACCGCAGCGCCGACGGCGTCGCCTACACGCTGTGGAAGACCTCGGTCGGCAGCGGCCCGATCCCGACCAACGACTTCTCGGTCGCGGTCAACCCGGCCACCGGCAGCGTCAAGCCGGGCGAGTCGGCCAGCGCCACGGTGAACACCCAGACCACCTCCGGCTCCGCCCAGACCGTGAACCTCACGGTCACCGGCGCGCCGGCCGGCGTGACGGCCACCGTCAGCCCCGCCTCGGTGCAGTCGGGCGGCTCCGCGACGCTGAACATCTCGGTCGCGGCCTCGGTCCCCGCCGCGACGTACAACCTGACCGTCACCGGCACCGGTTCGGTCTCCCACTCCAGCAGCTACTCGCTGGTGGTCACCTCCGACCCCGGCCCGGGCAACGGCACCTGGGCCGCGGGCACCACCTACAAGGCAGGTGACACCGTCACCTACAACGGAATCAGCTACCGGTGCCTCCAGGGCCACACGGCCCAGGTGGGCTGGGAGCCGCCGATCGTCCCGGCCCTCTGGCAGCCGATCTGAGCGGACCGGATCGTCTCCGGGACGGGATGAAAAAGGGCGGTGCCGCGGTTCGTCGAGGGGGACGGACCGCGGCACCGCCGCATTGTGTGTCGCGCGGGAGCCGGCCGGCGGTCGCGGCCGGTGCCTCCTCGGCGGCGACGGTCACCGCCGGCCCCACTGACGTAGAGTCAGCGCGGACACCGCGGCCGGACATCCGACCCGGCCGGGCTCGGCCGGCCCGCCGCCGACCGAGGAGGCACCCCCGTGACCACCGCCGCGAACCCCGGCCCCTCCCCCGCCACCGCCCCGCCCGTCCCCGAACTGCCTCCCGGGGCCGTCGAGCAGTGGCGCAGCGAGGAGGCCGAGCTGATCGACCTGCTGGCCCGCACCCGGCAGCGGCTCGGCGGCGTCGCCGCGTTCCGGATCGGCCCCCGCCCCACCGTCCTGGTCACCGACCCCGAGGCCGTGCAGCACGTCCTCGGCCGCCACCCCGAGCGGTACGTCAAGCGCTCGCACCGGGCCCGGCTGCTCGCCGGCGAGGGTGTCCTGACCGCCACCGGCGAGGCCTGGAAGCGCCAACGGCGCATGCTCCAGTCCCAGTTCACCGGGACCGGGATGCGCCGGTACGAGCAGCGGATCGCCGCCGCCGCCCACCGCGCCGCCGACCGCTGGGCCGGGTACGCCCGCACCGGCGAGCGGATCGACCTCGGCGAGGAGATGCGGCACTTCGCCCTCGACACCATCTGGCGCGCGCTCACCGGCCACCCCCTGGACCGGGACACCGAGCGCGAACTCGACCGCATCGCCACCGTCGTCGCCGCCCTCCCCCAACTCCCCGACGGCGAGCAGGCCGGCGAGGCCGTCGCCGAGGACCTGGCCCGGATCGACGCGGTGGCGCACGCCGCCGTCGCGGCCGCCCGCCGCCACGAGGACGGCCCCGACGGCCCCGGCGTCCTGCGGGTGCTGCTCGAAGCGGCCGAGCGGCACCCCGAGTACACCGAACGGCTGATCCGCGACGAACTGGTCACCCTGCTCGTCGCCGGGCACGAGACCACCGCCACCACCCTCACCTGGCTGTACCTGCTGCTCGACCGGGAGCCCGGCGCCCGGCAGTGGGCCCTCGACGCCGGGCCCGAGGGCTCGCCCGAGCGGCGCGAGGCGGTGCAGGCGCTGGTCTCCGAGACGCTGCGGCTCTACCCGTCCGCCTGGATCCTCCCCCGGCACGCGCTCACCGAGGACACCCTGGCCGGCCACCGGGTCGAGGCCGGCACCGACCTGCTGGTCTGCCCCTACCTCACCCACCGCGACCCGGAGCTCTGGCCCGAACCGGAGCGCTTCGACCCGGCCCGCTTCGGCCCGGACGGCGTCCGCCCCGCACACCTCGGCGGCTACCTCCCGTTCGGCCTCGGCGCCCGGGCCTGCCTCGGCACCCAGTTCGCGCTGCGCGAGTCGGTGGCAGTGCTCGAACTCCTGCTGCCCGCCTTCACGGTGCGCTTCCTCGACCGGCCCGCCGGGGCCGTCTACAGCATCACCGTCCGCCCGGACGGGCCGACGCCGGTGGTGGTGACGGCGGTCGGGTGAGGTCGGCGGGGTGACCGCGGCGGACCGACGGTCACGACCGACCCGGCAGCGGACCCGGCTCACCAGTACCGGGTCCGTTGCGGCTGCCAGCGGATGAGCGCCGCCCGGACGGCGTGCGGCGGGACGCCCACCGTCCTGAGGTTGCAGATCCGCAGCATCCCGCGCTTGTCGTCGTACATCTCCATCGTCGGCCGGGTCATCAGCAACGGCGAACCCTTGCCCAGGTGCGCCACCAGCCAGGTGCCGCCGAAGGTCGTCGACCGCAGCGACACCGACGTCAGCTCCGACCACGGCAGTACCGCCCGGCCCCGCGGCCCGCTGAACACCAGTGCCTGCGCCGAGAACTCCAGCCGCCCACGGCCCCGGCCGGCCGCCATCACCACGGCCGGCACCGCGAAGGCCAGCAGCAGCACGGCCAGCCCCACCCAGGTGCCCAGCGGGTGCGCGTCGAACATCGAGGGGTCCGCGGGGCCCGGATTCCACTTCCTGGTGGCCGACCCCGGCCGAGACATCACCAGCGCCCCCGCCCCGGCCACGAACACTCCGCACAGCAGCACCATCAGTGCGGCGCCACGCCGACCGGCCCGCAGACCCCCCAGCACCGTCACCTCGGCCGACGACAGCAGCACAGCGACCGGCACCGGCGGCACCGGCGCGGCACCGACGACGGCGGCCGGGGAACGCAGCTCCCGGTAGGTCTGGAACACCAGTACACCCGCCAGCAGCGCGCACGCCACCGCCGCCACCACCCACCAGAAGGGCGACAGCGACACCTCGTTGGTGACCAGGTTCGCCACCACCGCGAACAGAGCCGGACAGACCGCCAGCAGCACCGGCCACAACCGCGTCCTCACCGCGACCCCTCCCCTCGGACCGTTCACGATCGCTCCCCATCACTCCCGAGAGAAGCACCGGACACCCTCGGAGACTCGGTCACCGGACCGAATCCCGCCGATGGGCCGACGCCCCGCCCCCGGGAAATCGGTGGCCCGGCCCGGCGGCCCCGCACTACGCTCCCGGCCACCACCCCTGCCCGCCCCGCCCGAACCGGAACCCCATGACCGACGCCCTGCTCTCCGGCCTCCTCGCCGGCTACGGCATCGCCGTGCCGGTCGGGGCGATCTCCGTCCTGATCGTCACCCTCGCCTCCCGCGTCTCGCTGGCCCGGGGCATGGCCGCCGCCCTGGGCGTGGCCACCGCCGACGGCCTGTACGCCCTGCTCGCACTGATCGGCGGCGCGACGCTCGCCCCGCTGCTCGCACCGGCCGCCGGCCCCCTCGAACTGGTCGCCGCGGCCGTGCTCGTCCTGCTCGCCGCGCACGGGCTGCGCGCCACCCTCCGCACCCACCGGGCCGACCGGGACCCGGCCGGCCCGCCGCCCCCGCTGCCCGCCTCCCCCTGGCGCACCTACGCCTCACTGCTCGGCCTGACCCTCCTCAACCCGCTCACCGTGGTCTACTTCAGCGCCCTGGTGCTCGGCGGCCGCACCGGCCCCGGCAGCCTCGGGCCGGGCCTGGTCTTCGTGCTGGCGGCCTTCGCCGCCTCGGCCAGCTGGCAGGCCCTGCTCGCCACCGGCGGCGCCCTGCTCCGCCGCCTCCTCACCGGCCCCCGCGGCCGCCTCCTCACCGGGCTCACCGGCAATCTGGTCGTGCTGGCCCTCGCGCTGCGCCTCGTGCTCCAGCGCTGACCCGGCGGGCCGCGGCCGCGCCCAGGCACACCCACCCACGTGCGCCACCGGCCCGCACCCCCTCTCCTCAATGGCCCCCGGCGCGACGGAACTCCGACGGCGGGCAGCCGAAACGGGCCCGGAAGCGGCGGCTGAGGTGGGCGTGGTCGGTGAAGCCCGCGGCGGCGGCGACGTCGGCGAGCGGCAGCACGGTGCGGGCGGTCAGCTGGCCCGCCACCTCCAGCCGCACCCCGAGCAGTTCGGCCCGGAACGAGGTACCCGCCTCGGCCAGGCCGCGCTGGAGGGTGCGCGGGCTCAGGCCGAGCAGGTCCGCCGTCTCCCCCAGCCGCCACGGACGGGCCGGATCGCGGGCGAACCGGGCCCGCACGGTCTCCAGCGGGCGGGCGGCGCCGACGACGGACGGCGGGGCGGTCCAGTGCAGGCGCCACCCCGCGACCCGGGCCGCGCCCACCCGCAGGACCTCCTCGGGCCGCCCGGCCGCACCGTCCGCCCGGATCTCGACCCGGGCCGTGCGGCCGGCCGGCCCCGCCGTGGCCAGCACGTCGATCGCGCACACCAGCAACGACTCCGCCGGACCGGGCACCGTACCCAGGAGCGGCACATGACGTACCGTCAGCCCATCGCCGTCGAGCGTCCGGACGGTCCGGTGGCCCGCGTGGAACCAGGGCTCCACCAGCCGGGCCCGGTCGAGGAGTTGCGCGAGGTCGGCGCAGCCCGGGAGGGCGCCGAGCAGCGGATCGTCGGTGAGCAGCCGCTCGGCGGCGGCGAGCAGCGCCGGCCAGCCCCGGGCCGCGAGCGCGGCCGTCAGCCGGGCGTGCAGGCGCTCCGGCACCGGCAGTCCCTCGCCCAGCAGCCGTTCGGCCCGCTGCCCCGGCGCACCGGCGTGCGGGCCGAGTCCGCGCAGGACGGCGCGGGCCATCGAGGGGCGGACCGAGCGCGCCATGTCGACACCGGTACGGGACATGGCGCGATCGTACAAGCGGACCGGAGGCGCGCACTCCACGATGAGCGGCGTGAACCTCAGCTCGAAGCGCATCCTCGTCACCGGCGGCACCGGCGGTGTCGGCCTGGCCCTCGCCGACCACCTCACCTCCCTCGGCGCCGCCGTCGTCACCTGCGGCCGCAGCGCGCCGTCCGACGCCCCGCACGCCGTCCGGGCCGATCTGGCCGTGCCCGGCGAGGCGGCCGGGGTGGTGGCCGAGGCCGTCCGACGGCTCGGCGGTCTGGACGTCGTGGTCGCCAACGCCGGCGTCCAGTACCCGACGCCGCTCACCCTCGGGCCCGATCCGCGGACGCTGGCGCTGGCCCGCCAGGAGATCGAAGTCAACCTGGCCTCGGTGGTGGAGCTGGCGGCCGCCGCCTGGCCGCACCTGGCGGCGGCCGCGCCCGACGCCGCGTTCGTCGCGGTCACCTCGGGGCTGGCGTTCGCGCCCAAGCAGAGCGCGCCGGTCTACTGCGCCACCAAGGCGGCCGTCCACATCCTGCTGGAGTCGCTGCGCCACCAGGCCCGGACCGCGAGCCCGGGGGTCCGGGTCCAGGAGATCGTGCTGCCGCTGGTCGACACCGCGATGACGGCCGGCCGCGAGGGCCCGGCGAAGAAGCTCACCCCCGCCGCCGCGGCCTCCGCCGTCGCCCGCGGCATGGCGGGCCGGCGCCCCGTCGTTCCGGTGGGTGCCACCCGCGCCCTGCTGGCGCTGCTGCGGATCGCCCCGCCGCTGGGGCGGCGGGTCCTGCGCGACGGCTGAGCCCCGGCGGCCCGCCGGATCGCGGACCGCCGGGGCGGTGGTCGGGGACGGCGCCCCGGCGCCGTCCCCGGACAGGTACGGGAGGTGCTACGGGAAGGAGGTGACCGTGGACGGGGTGGTGCCGGTGCCGGAGGTCGCGCCGCCGGTGCCGTTGATCACGTGCTCGTACTGACCGTTGCCGCCCAGCGAGACCACCAGCAGGTCGTGGAACCGCACCCCGGGCCGGACCGGGGCCTCGAAGCCGTGGTCCATCCGGATGCTCGGGTCCACGTTGAAGTAGCAGTAGCTGCCGAGCCCCCAGCCCTCGTGGGTGGTGACGCTGTCGTCCACCTTGTAGGCGGCCCATCCCCGGGTGGCGCCGTTCTGCACGGCGGCCTGGTTCGGGGCGTCGTAGGCGATCTCGTTCTGGAAGAAGATCGTCCGGCCGCGTTCGCCCGACCATTCGACGTCGTACTTCTTGAAGTGCTCGACGAACAGCCCGGTGCCGAGCACGTCGTCGCCGCGCACCAGCAGGCCGTAGTCGGCGGGGTTGACCGTCCAGCCGACGCCGGCGCCGTGGTCGGCGCGCCAGATCCAGGTGTGGTCCACGATGACGTCGTCACTGTTGACCACGATCCCGGCGGTGGCCGAACCCGCGCCCGCGCCGCCGACCCGGACGAACACGTCCTGGAGGGTGGTCGGGTCGGCGGCGTGGTCGGCCGCGGCACTGTCCGGGCCGATCTGCACCAGGACCGGCGAGTTGACCGGTCCGGCGTCGACCAGCAGCCCGGCCAGCCGGACGCCGTCCACGTCGGCGACCCGGATCGCGGTCACCCCGTTGTCGGGCACCACCGTGGCCAGGCCGAGGCCGAGCACCACCGTGCCGGGGCGGGTCACCTCGATCGGCCGGTCCACGTGGTAGACGCCGGGGGTGAACAGCAGGTCCAGGCCCTGCGCCAGCGCCTGGTTGATGGTGGCCGCCGTCGCGCCCGGCTTGACCAGGTAGAACTGGTTCAGCGGCCGCGAGGTGCCCTGCGGCACGCCGTCCCAGGAGACGCCCCGGGCATCGGTCCGCTTCGCCGGGACGAACACCCGGTACTCGTTGCCGTCCAGGTACAGGAACGGCTTCTCGCGCGACACCGGGGTGGTGTCGAGGGTGGTGTAGGGCGGGTTCGGGAAGGTCTGCGCGGGCGCGCCCTGGACACCGGAGAACACCTGGTTCCAGACCCCGTTGGAGAAGCCGCCGATCGCGCTGTCCCTGGTGTACCACTGCTGCTGCGAGTAGTTGCCGATCTGGCCGTCCACCCGGCTGTCGGCGATGTAGCCGCCGCTGGCCCAGCCGTAGCCGTTGGGCGCCAGGTTGAGCCCGCCCCGGACGTGCATCCGGCGGAACGGCGCGGCCTGGGCGACGGCCCAGCGGTCGGTGCCGTTGACCGGGTTGAGGGCGAGGTTCTCGGCGGAGCGCCAGAAGTTCTGGGTGGCGTTGCCGTTGAACCAGCCGGCGTCCACGGTGACGTCGCCGTTGAAGGTGGTGTCGTCGGGCTTGAGGCCGAGGCCCGCGATCGAGGTGTAGAAGCCGAGTTGGGCGTTGAGGTTCTGGTAGGTGCCCGGCTTGAACAGCAGCGCGTACCGCTCGGGGCCGAACTGGTTGGACTCCTGCTTGCGGAACACCTCGTCCAGCTCGGCCTGGATGCCGGGCGTGCCGGGGTCGAAGACCAGCACGTTCGGGCCGAGGTCGCCGCCGCCCTGCACCGGCGGCACGGTCGGGCCGTCGGAGGCGGCGACCCGCAGCTCCCACAGCGAGTAGCCCCAGGCGGTGCCCCGGGCCGTGCCGTTGAGCCGGACGTAGCGGCCGCTGCCGGAGACGGCGAGGGTCTCGGTGCCGCCGGTGCCGTTCGCGGTGCTGTAGAGGGTGCGCCAGGTGACGCCGTCGTCGGAGGCCTGGATCTGGTAGGCGCGACCGTAGGCCGCTTCCCAGGCGAGTTCGACCCGGCACAGCTGCCGCACCGAGCCGAGGTCGACCTGCAGCCACTGCGGGTCGGCGAAGGCGGAGGACCAGCGGGTGCCGGGGTCGCCGTCGACGGCGTTGGCGGCGGACAGGCCCGCGTTCTCGGTGGAGGAGGCGGTGGCCGGGCGGCCCCGCGCGGCGTCCGCGGCACCGCACTCGGCGGCGGCGGTGGGCGCCGTCGTGGCGGCGGAGGTGGCCGGGGCCGCCAGGGCCGCCGGTCCCGGCAGGGCGAGGGTGGTGGCCGCGAGCAGGGCGAGACCGAGCCTGGCGGCCGGCCCCCCGCGACGCGGGCGTGCTGAAGTGAGCCTCATGGGCCGCTCCTGCGGTGGGGGTGGGTGGAGGCGGAGGCGCACACCGCGGCCCGTGCCCGGTACGCCGTCGGGCGCCGGGCGGTGGGGAACGACGGGACGGCTCGACGGGTCCGCGCACCGGCCGGCTCGGGGTTCGGCCGGTGCGCGCACGGACCCGCCGCGGCGGGCGGTCACCTGGTGCGTGACGGAGCGCCGCCGGCCCGGGGTCCGGGCCCGGGGAGCGCCCCCGACCGGGAGTCTCGGGGCAGTCGATCCGGGGTGTCAACCCTTTGCGCAGGCTTTCCTCACACCGTGAACTTTCCTCCACCACAAGGGATTCCGACGATCCGGCAGCTCAGGGCAGGGGTCCGGGGGCAGTACTCAGGTCCACCGCCCGGTCGCGCCCGCGCCCACCGCGGCACCGTCCGCGCGGCGCGGGAACTCCCCGCCGGAGTCCAGGAAGTCGGAGAGCGGCAGGGTCGCCGCGCCCACCGTCACCGCCGCCGGGCCGAGCGTGCCCAGCACGATCTCGGTCTGCTCCCGCGGGAAGCGCAGCGCGTACTCGGTGGCGGCCGCACGGATCCCGGGCAGCAGCCGGGGACCGAGCAGCAGTCCGGCCCAGCCGCCGATCACGATCCGCTCCGGGTTGAACAGGTTCACCAGGTCGGCGATGGCCGCACCGAGGTACTCGGCGGCCTCGTCGAGCAGCGCGACCGCGGCCGGATCGCCCGCGCCGGCGGCCGCCAGCAGGGCCGCCAGCCCCGCCTTCTCCCCACCGCCGGGCGGCGCCGCGCCCCACCGCGCGACCAGCGCCTCGGCCCCGACGTACGCCTCCAGGCAGCCGCGCGCACCGCACCGGCAGCGGCGTCCGCCGACGTGCACCTTGGTGTGGCCCCACTCGCCCGCGCTGCTGGTGGCGCCCCGGAAGCGGGCGCCGTCGGCGATCACGCAGGCGCCGACGCCGGAGCCGAACAGGGCGACCACCGCGTGCCGCGTGCCGCGCCCGGCGCCGAACCACATCTCCGCCTGGCCGAGGGTCTTGGCACCGTTGTCGACGAACAGCGGCAGGTCGGTGCCGGCCCGCAGCATCCGGCCGAGCGGCACCGCGTCCCAGCCGACGGTCTGGCCGTGCACCACGGCCCCCGCGCCGCCCCCGAGGTCCGGCCCGACGCCCTGCCCGAGGTCCGGCCCGACGCCCCGGCCGAGGTCCGCCTGCTCGACGATGCCGGGCACGCCGACACCCACGCCGAGCACCGTGCCCGGGTCGGTCCCGGTGCGCTCCAGCACGTCGGCCAGCCCGGTCAGGATCAGCTCCGCGACATGGCCGGCGTCGTGGCCCCGGTCGTCCAACGGCCGGTCACTGGCCGCCAGTTCTGTCCTGGCCAGGTCGAACAGCGCGACCCGGACCTGGGTCTCGCCGACGTCCACGCCGACCAGATGGGCCCGGCCGGCGGCGACCCGGAGCAGGATCCGGGGCCGCCCGCCGTCCGACTCCACCGAGCCGCACTCCTCGATCAGGCCGTCGGCGAGCAGCTCGCCGGTCACATTGCTGATCGATCCGCCGCTCAGCCCGGTGATCGAGCCGAGCTCCTGGCGGCTGAGCGGCCCGTCGAAGTACAGCCGCCGCAGCAGCGTGGACCGGCTGCCTCTGCGCAGGTCACGCACCGTCTTCTTGCCTCGCGCGGTCATGGGATCTCCCTCCTGCCCCGAATCTATCGCTGTCCGAACCCTTGACGGAAGCTTTTCTCACACGTTAAATCACGCCTCGAATTAAGTATCGCAGCAGCGGACTTCACCCGAAGAGGGGATCCCTTCATGCCCATCGCCCGCGCCGCCGCAGCCGGCGTGCTCGCCACCGCGCTCGTCCTCACCGCCACCGCCTGCGGCGGGGGCTCCACCGCCGGCGGCGGGGGCGACAGCAGCCCCGGCACGCTCACCTACTGGGCCTCCAACCAGGGCACCAGCCTGGAGAACGACCGCCAGGTACTGGAACCCGAGCTGCGGAAGTTCGAGCAGCAGACCGGCATCAAGGTGAAGCTGGAGGTCATCCCCTGGTCGGACCTGCTCAACCGGATCCTCGCCGCCGCCGGCTCCGGCCAGGGCCCCGACGTGCTCAACATCGGCAACACCTGGTCCGCCTCGCTCCAGGCCACCGGCGCGCTGCGGCCCTTCGACGCCGCCACCCTCGCGAAGACCGGCGGCAGGGACCGGTTCCTGCCCGCCGCGCTCGCCTCGGCCGGCGCCGCCGGACAGGACCCGGCCGCCGTCCCGCTCTACTCGATGGCCTACGGCCTGTACTGGAACAAGAAGCTCTTCGCCGAGGCCGGGATCGACCGGGCACCGGCCACCTGGGAGGAGCTCGTCGCCGACGGGAAGAAGCTCACCACCGGCGGCCGCTACGGCCTCGCCGTCGAGGGCGGCAACATCAGCGAGAACGTCCACCACGCCTTCACCCTCGCCAAGCAGCACGGCGCCGACTTCTTCGACCCGTCCGGCCGCCCCGCCTTCGACAGCCCGGGCGCCGTCGCCGCGGTCAAGCAGTACGTCGACCTGCTCGGCACCGAGAAGATCGCCGCCGCGGGCAACGCCGAGTACGCCAACAACCAGTCCGTCACCGACTTCGCCACCGGCAAGGCCGCCATGCTGCTGTGGCAGGCCGCCGGGGCCAACCTCAAGTCCCACGGCATGGCCCCCGAGGACTACGGCGTCGCCCCCGTCCCCGTCCCCGCCGGAGCCACCGGCGAACGCGCCACCACCTCGATGGTCGCCGGGATCAACCTCGCCGTCTTCCGCGCCACCAAGAACACCGAAGGGGCGCTGAAGTTCGTCTCCTTCATGACCGGCACCGAGGAACAGACCGTGCTCAACAAGGCCTACGGCACCATCCCCCCGGTGGTCGAGGCCCAGCGCGACGCCGCCTTCGCGACCCCCGAACTCGGCACCCTGGCCGCCGTCCTGGGCCAGAGCGCCCGCCCGCTGCCCCAGGTGCCCGCCGAGAGCCAGTTCGAGACCCTGGTCGGCACCGCGGTGAAGAACCTGCTCGCCTCCGCCGCCGCCGGCAAGGCCGTCACCGAGGACGGCGTGCGCGCCGAACTCACCCGGGCCCAGCAGCAGATGCCGGCCAACTGACGTGATCCGGGGCCGAATCGACCGACTGCGCCGACGCGCCGGAACCACCGCCCTCCCCTATCTGCTGCTGCTCCCCGCACTGCTGCTCGAACTCGCCGTCCACCTGGTGCCGATGGTGCTCGGCACCGTGATGAGCCTCAAGCGGCTCACCCAGTTCTTCATCCGCGACTGGACCGCCGCGCCCTGGGCCGGACTCGCCAACTTCCGCACCGCCGTGGACTTCGACGCCCCGGTCGGCCGGGCCCTGCTGCACTCCTTCTGGGTCACCTGCGCCTTCACCGTGCTGGCCGTCGGCCTCGCCTGGCTGATCGGCACCACCGCCGCCGTGCTGATGCAGGACTCCTTCCGCGGCCGCGGCCTGCTGCGCGCCCTGTTCCTGCTGCCCTACGCGCTGCCGGTCTACGCGGCGGTCATCACCTGGTCGTTCATGTTCCAGCGGGACACCGGTCTGATCAACCACGTGCTGCACGACCAGCTCCACCTGGTGGACGACAAGCCGTTCTGGCTGCTCGGCGACAACAGCTTCACCGCGCTGGTCACCGTCTCGGTCTGGCGCAGCTGGCCGTTCGCCTTCCTGACCCTCACCGCCGGGCTGCAGAACATCCCGCGCGAACTCTACGAGGCGGCCGCGCTGGACGGCGCCGGGGTCTGGCAGCAGATCCGCCGGATCACCCTGCCCTCGCTGCGGCCGGTCAACCAGGTGCTGGTCCTGGTGCTCTTCCTCTGGACCTTCAACGACTTCAACACCCCCTACCTGCTGTTCGGCCGCTCGGCGCCCGCCGCGGCCGACCTGATCTCGGTGCACATCTACCAGTCCTCCTTCGTCACCTGGAACTTCGGCGCCGGCTCGGCCATGTCCGTCCTGCTGCTGCTGTTCCTGCTGGTGGTGACGGCCGGCTACCTGCTGCTCACCTCGCGCCGGAAGGACGCCACCGCGTGATCGACCCGCCCGCCTCGTTCCGGTGGCTGCGCCGCGCCGTGCTCGCCGCGCTCACCGTCTTCACCCTCGTCCCCGTCCTGGTGATGCTCGGCAGCTCGCTGAAGCCGCTCCAGGACGTCCAGGGTCCGTTCCGCTGGATCCCCAGCACCGTGACCCTGCGTCCCTACGCGGACATCTGGCGCACCGTGCCGCTCGGCCGCTACCTGGTCAACTCGCTGATCGTGGCCGGAGGTTCGACGATCTGCTCGGTCCTGGTCGCGATCGTCGCGGCGTACGCGGTGAGCCGCTACCGTTTCCGTGGACGGCGCTTCTTCACGGTGACGGTGCTGTCCACCCAGATGTTCCCCGGCATCCTGTTCCTGCTCCCGCTCTTCCTGCTCCTCGTCAACGTCGGCAACGCCACCGGGGTCGCCCTGTACGGCAGCCGCGGCGGTCTGATCCTCACCTACCTGACCTTCTCGCTGCCGTTCTCGATCTGGATGCTGGTCGGCTACTTCGACTCCATTCCGCGGGACCTGGACGAGGCCGCGCTGGTCGACGGCTGCGGTCCGGTCCGGGCCCTGGTGCGGATCATCGTCCCGGCGGCGGTGCCCGGCATCGTCGCGGTCGCGGTGTACGCCTTCATGACGGCCTGGGGAGAGGTGCTCTTCGCCTCGGTGCTCACCAACGAGGAGACCCGCACCCTGGCCGTCGGCCTCCAGGGCTACGCCACGCTCAACGACGTCTACTGGAACCAGGTGATGGCCGCCTCGCTGGTGGTCAGCGTCCCGGTGGTGGCCGGCTTCCTGCTGCTCCAGCGCTACCTGGTCGCCGGACTCACCGCCGGGGCCGTCAAATGACCGGCGCACCGCACCCCGGCGCCGCCCGCTCCCCTGTCCTCCACCGCCCCGAAAGGCCCGCCATGACCGACCCCGGCACTCAACTGGCCGCCCTGCCTGACGACTTCCTCTGGGGCGCGGCCACCGCCGCCTACCAGATCGAGGGCGCGGCGGACACCGACGGGCGCGCCCCCTCGATCTGGGACACCTTCGCGCGCACCCCGGGCCGGGTGGCCGGGGGCGACACCGGCGACACCGCCTGCGACCACTACCACCGCTGGCCCGAGGACGTCGCGCTGATGGGCCGGCTCGGCCTCGGCGCCTACCGGTTCTCGATCGCCTGGCCGCGCGTGGTGCCGCTCGCCGACGACCGGGTCAACCGGGCCGGCCTGGACTTCTACGACCGGCTGGTGGACGGCCTGCTGGCGGCCGGGATCCGCCCGTTCCCGACCCTGTACCACTGGGACCTCCCGCAGGCGCAGCAGGACCGGGGCGGCTGGCCGGTACGGGACACCGCCGAGCGGTTCGCCGAGTACACCGCCGCGGTCTCCGCCCGGCTCGGCGACCGGGTCACCGACTGGGCGACGCTCAACGAGCCGCTCTGCTCGGCCTGGATCGGCCACCTCGACGGCGCGATGGCCCCCGGCCTGACCGACCTCACCGCCGCCGTGCACGCCTCCTACCACCTGCACCTCGCCCACGGCCTGGCCGTGCAGGTGCTGCGCGAGAACGTCCGGGACGCCCGGATCGGCATCGTCAACAACCTCAGCCCGATCGAGCCGGCCACCGACTCGCCCGCCGACCTGGCCGCCGCCGTCCGCGCCGACGGCCACGTCAACCGCTGGTGGCTCGACCCGATCCACGGCCGGGGCTACCCCGAGGACATGCTGCGGGTCTACGGTGTCGACCTGCCGGAGCGCCCCGGGGACCTCGACCTCATCGCCGCGCCGCTGGACTGGCTGGGCCTCAACTACTACTTCCGCCAGATCGTCGCTGACGACCCCGCCGGGCCGGCCCCGTACGTCCGCCAACTGCCCGGCCCCAACCGGGAGCACACCGCGATGCCCTGGGAGGTCCACGCGCCCGGACTGGAGCAGCTGCTGCTCCGGCTCACCGAGGAGTACGACGCCGAGCGGATCTACGTCACCGAGAACGGCTCGGCGTACGCCGACTCGGTGGCCGCCGACGGCAGCGTGCACGACCCGGAGCGGACCGCGTTCCTGGCCGAGCACCTCGCCGCCTGCGCCCGGGCCGTCGACCGGGGCGCGCCGCTGGCGGGGTACTTCGCCTGGTCGCTGCTCGACAACTTCGAGTGGGCGTACGGGTACGCCAAGCGCTTCGGGCTGGTCCACGTGGACTACCCGACCCAGCGCCGCACCATCAAGTCCAGCGGCCACCACTACGCGCGGCTGATCGCGGCGCACCGGGGGCGGTAGGGGCCGCGGGGGCGCTAGGGGGCGCGCGGGGGGCGTACGGGGTGCCGGGAAGCTGCCGGTCGATCTGCCGCCACCCGCCGTTCCGGCGGCCATAACCTGGGCGCCCGGCGCGCAGGAACGGACCGACGCGCCGTCAGATCAGCGGCCCCGACCGGGCCGCCCCGCACGTCCGGAAGGATCCCGTACCCCGCCATGACCAGTCTCCGCACCAGAGCGGCGGCCCTCGCCGCCGTCGCCGCGATCGGCTTCGCCACCTTCGCCTCCGGCACGGCCACCGCCGCCCCGGCCCCGGCCGCCCCCTCGACGGCCGGGGCCCCCGCCCTCGCGACGGCCGCGCTCACCCCGCCCACCCGCATCCCCGGCAACACCTCGATCGGCCGCAACCAGGCCTGGTACTCGCCGAACGGCAAGGTGATGCTGGCCATGCAGGGCGACGGCAACGTCGTGCTGTACCGCGACGGCAAGGCGATCTGGGTCGCCCAGGGCGCCATGCCCCGCGGCGAGTTCCTGGTGATCCAGGGCGACGGCAACCTCGTCGTGTACGCCGCCGACAACACCCCGCTGTGGAACAGCCAGACCGGCGGCAAGTGGGGCGCCGAGCTGACCATCTACAACGAGGGCGCGATCGCGGTCGAGCTGAACGGCAAGATCCTCTGGACCTCCGCCCCGCCGCAGCCGCTGCCCACGTGCCCGCCGTGGGGCCCGTCCTACCCCGGCCAGGTCATCCCGCCGTGGTGCCCGACCTGGCCCTTCCCCTCCTAGTAGTAGGGCCGGAGCGGGTCGACCGGCCGGGACATCCGCCGGAGCGGCGGGACGTACGGGCAGCCGCCCCCGCCGCTCCGGCACCCGGTCCGCTCGTCAGGCGAGCTTCTTCGCGCCCTGGACGGCCTTGGCCAGGTTCTCCAGCAGCGGGGCGGCGCCCAGCCAGGAGAAGCGCGGCACCGCGTCCCACGGGGCGACCTGGCCGGCCTTGACGGCGGGCAGCGCCGACCAGGCCGGCTTGGCCGCGAGGTCGGCGGGCTGGAGGGCGGTGCTGCGGTTGTCGAGCAGGATCAGGTCGGCCTGGTACTTGCCGGCGTTCTCCCAGCTCAGGCTCTCGAAGTAGCCCTGCGGGTCGAGCGCGTCCGGGACGACGAAGTCGACGCCCAGCTCGCGGAAGTACATCAGGTCGGTGCTGACCGCCGGGTTGGTGACGTAGAAGAGGTCGGCGCTGCCGGAGGCGGCCATCACCTTGAGCCCGCCGGCGGCCTTCGCGGCCTGCCGCAGGGTCTCCGCGGCGGCCTCGAAGCGGGCCTTGGCCTCGGTGACCCGCTTGGCGTTCAGGTCCGCGCCGAGCGACTCGGCCAGCGCGGCATAGCGCTTGATCGGCTCGGGCAGCGGGACCCGGGCGGTGGTGACGGCGACGCTCGGGGCGAGGGCGAGGATCTTGTCCTTGCTCTCGTCCGGGACGTACCAGAGGGCGTCCGGGTCGTACATGTGGGTGACCAGCAGGTCGGGGCGCAGCGCCGCGTACTTCTCGATGCCGAACTCGCCCCAGGCGTTGCCGACGATGGTGACCTTGTCGATGTCGAGCTCGCCGGCGGACGGGTCGGCCTTGCCGTCGGCGCGCCTGGTCTCGCCGAAGACGCCGGCGATCCGGTCGCCGAGTCCGAAGTCGTGCAGGGCGGCGGCGGTTCCGGTGAAGGCGACGATCCGGCGCGGGGTGTTCTTCGCGGTGACGGCCCGGCCCCGGTCGTCGGTGAAGGACCAGGCCTTGCCGTCGGCGCCCCCGCCGTCCGCGCCCTTCGTGCCGCCCCCGCCCCCGCCCCCGCTGCCGCAGGCGGCCAGTGCGGCGCCGAGGCCGAGGGCGCCCGCGGCGGTGAGGAGGGTGCGGCGGGTGGGTCGCCCGGGGGTCGGGAGGCCGGGGTTGGGCATGGGGGTGCCTTTGTTCGGTGGTGGGAGTCGTGAAGGTCCCGGGGCGGGTCGCACCCCGAGCCGGGACTTAGGTTAGCCTAACCATATTCACCGGCCTGTCGACCGTCCGTCGGCGCCCCGCCACCCACCGTCCGCACCCCGGTCCCCGGAGCACCCCACCATGCACGACGTCACCGCCCGCCCGGGACCGCCCGCACCGGCCGCGCCCGCCGGCCGCCGCCACCGCCACCGGACCCGCGCCCTCGGGCTGCTCGCCGCCCTCGCCCTGCTGGCCGCCGCCGTGGTGCTCAGCATCGCCGTCGGCGCCAAGGCGCTCTCCCCCGCCGAGGTCTGGCACGGTCTCACCGACCCCGCCTCCCCGGCCTACCCGGTCGTCAACCGGATGCGGGTCCCACGCACCCTGCTCGGACTGCTCGCCGGCACCGCCCTCGGCCTGGCCGGCGCCGTCATGCAGGCCGTCACCCGCAACCCGCTCGCCGACCCCGGTCTGCTCGGCATCAACGCGGGCGCCTCCGCCGCAATCGCCACCGCGATCGCCTTCCTCGGCGTCGGCGGCTTCACCGGCTACGTGTGGTTCGGCCTGGCCGGCGCCGGCGTCGTCTCCGCCCTCGTCTACGCGGTCGGCGGCGGACGGCGGGCCACCCCCGCCCGGCTCGCCCTGGCCGGTGCCGCGCTCAACGCCGCCCTCTACTCCTACGTCAGCGCCGTGATGCTGCTGGACTCCGCCTCGCTGGACCGGATGCGGTTCTGGACCATCGGCTCACTGGCCGCCGCCGGACCCGGCACCGTCACCGCCGTCGCGCCGTTCGTCCTGGTCGGCGCGGTGCTGGCGCTCGCCCTCGCCCGGCCGCTCAACGCGCTCGCCCTGGGCGAGGACTCCGCCCGCGCCCTCGGTGCCCGGCCCGCCCGGGTCCGGGCCGGCGCCGTCCTCACCGTCACCCTGCTCTGCGGTGCCGCCACCGCCGCCTGCGGACCGATCGTGTTCGTCGGCCTGACCGTGCCCCACCTGGTCCGCGCCCTCACCGGCCCCGACCTGCGCTGGATGCTGCCGTACTGCGCCGTGCTCGCGCCGCTGCTGCTGCTCGGCTCCGACGTGCTCGGCCGCGTCGTCGGCCGGCCCGGCGAACTCCAGGTCGGCCTCGTCACATCCGTGCTCGGCGGCCTCTTCTTCCTCCTCCTCGTCCGTCGCACGAAGGCGGCCCGCGCATGACCGACCTCACCCGCACCCGCGCCCTGCGCACCCCCGGCGGACTCTCCGTCCGCTACCGCCCGCGCACCGTGCTCGCCGTCACCGCCTGCCTGTTCACCGCGATCGCCGTCGCCGTGACGACCCTCGGCAGCGGCGACTACCCGCTCACCCCGGGCGAGGTGATCGGTGCCCTCACCGGCGGCGGCGACCCCGCGGCCGACTTCGTCGTCAACGAACTGCGGCTCCCCCGGGTGGTCACCGCCCTGCTCACCGGCGCCGCCCTCGCCCTCTCCGGCGCCGTCCTCCAGGCCCTGGTCCGCAACCCGCTCGGCAGCCCCGACATCCTCGGCCTCACCCAGGGCGCCACCACCGGTGCGCTGCTGGTGGTCGCGACCGGCGGCAGCAGCCTCGCCCTGGCCGGCGGCGCCGTGGCCGGCGGCACCGCCGCGGGCGCGCTGATCCGCGCCCTCGCCCGGCGCGGCGGCAACGGCGGACACCGACTGGTCCTGGTCGGCATCGGCGTCGCCGCCGTGCTCGGCGGTGTCAACGGCTACCTGCTCACCAGGATCAAGCTGATGGAGGCCGCCCGCGCCCTGCTCTGGCTGACCGGCAGCCTCGACGGACGCGGCTGGGACGACGCCCTCCCCCTGCTCGCCGTCCTCGCCGTGCTGCTCCCGGTGGTCCTGCTCGCCTGCGGCCCCGGCCTGCGGATGCTGGAACTCGGCGACGACACCGCCCTCGGCCTCGGCGTACCGGTCGAACGGATCCGGCCCGTCCTGCTGGGCTGCGCCGTGCTGCTCGCCTCGGTCGCCGCGGCCGCCGCCGGACCGGTCTCCTTCGTCGCCCTCACCGCACCCCAACTGGCCCGCCGCCTCACCCGCGCCCCCAGCCCCAACCTGCTGGCCTCCACCGCGATGGGCGCGGCCCTGCTCGCCGCCGCCGACCTCGCCGCCCAGCACGCCTTCGGCGGGCGGCAGCTGCCGGTCGGCGTGGTCACCGGCGTGCTCGGCGGCGGCTACCTGGTCTGGCTGCTGGCCGCCGAACGCCGCGCCGGCCGGCTGTGACCGCCGCCGCGCCCCCCACTACCCGACCCCGACCGAACGAGTCCTCGCCATGACCCTCGCCGCCACCCCGCACACCACCACCGCCCGCCTCACCGCCCGCGCCCTCACCCTCTCCTACGACCGGCGGACCGTCACCGAGGGCCTGGACGTCGAGATCCCCGACCACTCCTTCACCGTGGTCATCGGCCCCAACGCCTGCGGCAAGTCCACCCTGCTGCGCGCCCTCGCCCGCGTCCTGCGTCCCAGCCGCGGCACCGTCCTCCTCGACGGCGCCGACCTCGCCCGCCTCCCCGCCCGCCAGGTCGCCCGCACCCTCGGCCTGCTCCCCCAGTCCTCGGTGGCCCCCGACGGCATCACCGTCGCCGACCTCGTCGCCCGCGGCCGCCACCCCCACCAGGGCCTGCTGCGCCAGTGGTCCCACGAGGACGAGCGGATCACCGAGGAGTCGATGGCCGCCACCGGTGTCGCCGAACTCGCCGACCGCCCCGTCGACGAACTCTCCGGCGGCCAGCGCCAGCGCGTCTGGATCGCGATGGCCCTCGCCCAGCAGACCCCGCTGCTGCTCCTCGACGAGCCCACCACCTACCTGGACATCAGCCACCAGATCGAGGTCCTGGACCTCTGCGACCGCCTCCACCGCACCCAGGGCCGCACCCTGGTGGCCGTCCTCCACGACCTCAACCAGGCCGCCCGCTACGCCACCCACCTCATCGTGATGCGCGACGGCAAGGTGGTGGCCGCCGGCGACCCGACCGGGATCCTCACCGCCGAGCTGGTGGAGGAGGTCTACCGCCTCCCCTGCCGGATCATCCCCGACCCGGAGACCGGCACCCCACTGGTCGTCCCGGCCGCCCCGAAGCGGGGGTGAGGGACCCCTCGTGCCCCGAGGAACCCCTCACCCGAAGAACGCCGCGGCGGCGCCCGACGCACCGGCTGCCCGTCGGTGCGCACGAAGACATGACGATCCGTCAGTCGTCCTGACCGGTCGGGGCATTGGCGGCGGCACCAGCCGGTGCGTTGGCCGGCGCTCCGGCCGGGGTGTTCGCAGGAGCCGTGGCCGGCGGGTGGGCCGGGGCCGAGGTCCGGCCGCCGCCGGTGCGGGGGTTGGTCGGGGAACCGGTCGGGGTCCCGGTCGGCGAACCGGAAGCGCTGGCGCTGCCGCTGGCGTTCGGGTCCTTGCGGGGCGGGGCGTCGGGGATGTCGGCCATCGGTATGGTCTGCTTGGGCGTCCCGCGCAGGGCCTGGTTCATGGCGTCCCGCCAGATCGGCCCGGGGCCGTCGGCGCCGAAGACCTCCTTGCGGTACTTGCCGTTGATGGTGATGTTGCGCATCTCCACACCGCCGTTGGGGCCGCCGATCCAGACCGAGGTGGCGAGCTGCGGGGTGTAGCCGCTGAACCAGGCGGCCCGCTTCTTGTCGGAGGTGCCGGTCTTGCCGGCGATCTGCCGGTCCCCCTCCAGGCCCAGGTCGCGGCCGGTGCCGGTCTCGGTGACGCCGTTGAGGACGGTGTTCAGCGCCTTGGCGGTGTCGGCGGAGAAGGCCGTCTCGCAGTGGGCGGCCGGGACCGGCACGTCCTTGCCGTCGACGGTGGTGATCGAGGTGATGGCGAGCGGGGTGCAGTACTTGCCGCCGGCGGCGAAGGTCGCGTAGACACCGGCCATGCTCAGCGGGCTCACCTCCTCGACACCGAGGCCCATCGCGGGGACCTCGTCCAGCGGCTTGCCGCTGGCCTTGCCGCCGATGCCGAGCTTGTTGGCCATCTGCTTGACCGCGCAGAGGCCGATCTCCTGCTCCATCTGCACGAAGTAGGTGTTGACCGAGAGGGCCATCGCCTCCTTCAGCTGGTACGGCCCCTGCTCGCTCGCCGACTCGTTGGGCACCACCGCCTTGGGCTTGGTGGTGTTCTTCCAGGTGCCCTCGCAGGTCTTCATGGTCGGGTACTCGAGCTTGTTCGGCGAGGAGTACTCCTGGGTGGGCGTCAGACCCGCCTCCAGGGCGGCCGCCACCACGATCGGCTTGAAGGTGGAGCCGGGCTGGAAGCCGTTGCCGCCGCCCATCGCCGCGTCGACGTTGAAGTTGACGACGGTCTGGTTCTTGGCCGCGGAGAGGCCGTACGGGCGGGTCTGGGCCATCGCCAGGATCTTGCCGGTGCCCGGCTCGACCATGGTGGCGGCGGCCGACACCGGGTCGGTGACGCGCACGTTCGAGCTGACCGCGCTCTGGGCGGCGGCCTGCTTGTCCGGGTCGAGGGTGGTGCGGATGTTCAGGCCGCCCTGGTCCCAGAGCTTCTTGCGCTCCGCGGCGGTGGCGCCGAAGGCCGGGTCCTGCTTGACCACGTGGCGGACGTAGTCGCAGAAGAAGCCCATGCCCGCCTTCGCGGTGATGCAGCCGTTCTGCGGCTCCTGGTAGTTCAGGCCCAGCGGGGCGGCCTTGGCATCCTTGGCCTGGTCGGCCGTGATGTGGCCGTTCTCCAGCATCTTGTCGAGCACGGTGTTGCGCCGGTTGAGCGCGGCCTGCGGGTGCGCCTTGGGGTCGTACTGGGACGGGTTCTGCACCAGTCCGGCCAGGGTGGCGGCCTCGGCGACGGTGAGGTCCTTGTTCGACTTGCCGAAGTACCGCTGGGAGGCGGCCTCGACACCGTAGGCGCCGTTCCCGTAATAGGTGATGTTGAGGTAGTTGGTGAGGATCTGATCCTTGGTCAGCTCCTCCTCCAGCTTGATGGCGATCTTCAGCTCCTGGATCTTGCGGCCCAGGGTCTTGCGCTGCGCCTCCCGGACCGCCACCGGGTCGTCGCCGGCCTTCTCCACGTTGACGTTCTTCACGTACTGCTGGGTCAGCGTGGAGGCGCCCTGGGCGGTGGTCCCGCTCTCGGCGTTCTTGCTGATCGCCCGGAGCAGGCCCTTGGGGTCGACGGCCCCGTGCTCGTAGAAGCGGGCGTCCTCGATGTCGACCTGGGCCTGCCGCATCAGCGGGGACATCTGCTCGGCGGTGAGCACGGTGCGGTCCCGCTCGTAGACCTTGGCGATCAGCGCGCCGCCGGCGTCGAAGATCTGGGTCGCCTGGGTGAGCGGCGGGGTCCTGAAATCGTCCGGGATGTCGTCGAACCCCTCCGCCGTGTTCTTGGCGGACAGCCCGAGCGCGCCGACGGCCGGCAGGGCCATGCCCGCCAGCAGCGCGCCGGACACCACACTGACGCCCAGGAAGGTCGCTCCGTGGCGGGCCAGCCGCAGCGGCGAGCTCCGGGCCGGCTGCGGTGTCTCGTCCTCGGGCGAGTTCCATATCGGGGGAGTGTTCGATTCCATGCCGGAATGCTAATCCTCGATCGTGAGAGGTCGAACCGGTTTTCCCACAGGATTGTCACAGCCGCGCAACAAACGGCCGGGGCCGACCCTCGGAAGACATTTGTGCACGAACTCAGACGCCGTGAACGGGTTTCCGCACCGGCACCGCCCGGGGCGACGGGCGGTGCGCCGTCACTGTATGGATGCCTCGGGCGGGTGGAAAGGTTGCACACGCCCGCGCCCGAACGGGCAGGCGGTCTGCCCGGGCGTCCGCCGGGCACCCGGGTCCGGTGTCCGCAGGGTGCCCGGCGGGACCGCTCAGTGGCGGTGGTGGTTGTCCGGCTGGGCCGGGTCCCCCGGGTGTTCGAGGCCGGGGACGAGGACGAGCCGGGTGGCACGGGCGTGGTCGAGCCAGCGGACGAACGCGGACCGGCGGGCGGCGGCCCGCACCACGGCCGACGGATCGGGGTCGGGGTCGGGCTCGGCGGCAGGCCCGGCGGCGAGGCGGGCGGCCGTCCAACCGGCGGCGGTGACCCACTCGCCGGGGGCCGCGCCGCCCAGGGCCTCGGCGAGGGCGAGCGGGAGGGTGTCCGGGGCGGCCTCGAAGACGGAGCCGTCGGGGAGGGCGAGCCGCCACGGAGCGGCGGACGGGGGCCGTTCGGTGAGGGCGCGGTAGTGGGCCACCTCGGCGGCGGAGGGCTCGACCCCGGCGGTGACCGCTTCGCAGACGGCCCGCACCGCCGCACTGCCCTCGTACGCGGCGGCGGTGACGGAGCCGAGTTCGACCGCGGCCTGCTGGTCGAGGCGGGCGGGCGGCGCCGCCGGGTGGACGGCGAGGCCGCGTTCGGCGGCGACCGCTTCGCAGAGCGCCTCGGTCAGCAGCACCTGGGCGACCCAGCGGGCGAGTTGGCGGTCCTCGCCGCTGCCCGGCACGGGCAGCGCGGCGGCCCCGGGGCCGGCGCGCAGGGCGGCGAGGCGGCGGTCGAGGCCGGTGCGGGGCAGCGGCCGGCCGTCGAGCAGGCCGAGGACCGGGGCTTCGGCGGGGGCGCTCACGGTGCGACCACCACCGCGACGGTGGGGGCGTACTGGCAGCGGCCGAACCACATCACCTTGGCCAGGGCCCAGTACGCGCCGGGGTCCATGGCGGCCGGGGCCGCGAGTTCGAACTCCTCGACCGATTCGGCGCCCGCCGCGAGGGCGAAGCCGCGGACGGGGTCGGCGACGGTCTCCCAGGCGCCCCAGGGCGAGACGAGTTGCAGTTCGCCGCGGATCCCGCCGCGGGTGCGGTTGGTCAGCCGCAGCGCCAGGACGCCCCGCTCCCCCGGGGCGAGCCAGACGGTGTCGGCGAGCACCGCGACGCCGAGGCCGGTGTCGCGGCCCTCGGTGGCCGTGGTGCCCTGGGCGGCGGTCCAGTCCTCGAGGGCCTCGCCGGGGACGGGGAGGAGTTGCGGCAGGTCCCCGACCGCCACCGTGACCACGTCCTCGCTCTCCTGCCCGTCGTGGACCACCCGCACGGCGGCGAAGTACAGGCCGGGTTCGGCGCCCGCGGGCGGGGTGAGGGTGACCGGGAAGCGGAGGTGGCCGCCCGGGGCCAGCCGGTAGGGGCGGGCGGTGGGGCCGGCCGTCCAGCCCTCCGGCGGGTGGACGGTGGCGGTGCCCTCCACGGCGGCGTCCTGGAGCTGCGAGGAGAGCGCGACCGAGAGGGTGACGGGCTCCCCGGCCGTCCGCAGCAGGCCGGGCGAGGCACCGACGGACACCGGGAGGTAGCCGAGCGGCGCCGGGCCCCGGTTGTGCAGCCAGTAGCGGGCGTGCACCGGCTGGGCCGGCTCGGCGACCGCGCCGAGGACGGCTCCGGCCGGGTCGGCGGCCACCCCGGGGCGGGCCAACAGGGTGGCGAACGCCGAACCGGGGAGCGTGAGTTCGCCGTCGACCGGGCCGGTGGGCCGCTCCAGCAGATCGGCGTGGCGCAGGTCGACCAGGCCGAGCGCGCCGCCCAGGGCGACGGTGCCGCCCAGTCCGGTCGACTCGACCAGACGGACGGTGAGCTGCTCGGCGGAGGTGGTGACGGCGGACCCGTGGGCGATCGGGTTGCCGGCCGCTTTCAGGGCGCCCAGCAGCACCCGGCGAGCGGGTTCGACCCGCAGCCAGGAGAGCGTGGCCGGCAACGGGCCCGACTGTCCGGCGGGTACCGCCCGCGCGTACAGCGGGTGGTTGAACTCCTGCCCCTGAGCGGGGAGTTCCTGGTCCCGCCAGTCGCCGGGCCCGCCGACCAGGGCACAGTGGAAGTCGTGCGTCCAGTGCTGGAGCTGGAAGGACGCGCCGTCGGGCAGGGTGCGCCGCGGCGGGTCGATCCAGACGCCGGAGGGCCAGCCGGTGCACGAGCGCAGCAGCGACAGATGGAGCGCGCCGGTGGTGTCGACGGCGAAGCCGGGCAGGCCGTAGGTCAGCAACGCGACGGTGTGGTCGGTGAGTTGTTCGGCGGCGGGCGGGGCCACCGGGCAGCGGGCGGTGATCCGGGCGTCCGCGAGGTCGGCGGCGAGCGCGGCCGGGTCGACGACCACCAGCGCGGGCAGGGCCCGCAGGTCGCGCAGGTCCGCGCCGGGCCGCCAGACCTCGGCCAGCGGGGCGTCGGCGGGCACCCAGACGGCGCCGTGCGCCTTCAGCACGGCCGCGTACTCCTCGCCCGCGCGCTCCAGCAACTCCCGGGTGGCGTCGTTGGTCTCGGGCCCGCCGAGGAGGATCCGCAGGTCCGGCAGGTTGGAGTCGACGTCCAGCCAGCCGTACCGGGCCCAGTCGGCGCCGGAGGTGGTGGCGGTGACGCCGACCCGGGCGAGGGCGACGACCAGCTCCCGGGCGTCGGCGGCGGCGTCCAGCCCGGGGACGACCACCTCCGCGACGCCGAAGGCCCGTTCGCCGAGCGGCGCGCCGGTGACCGGGTCGGTGAGCACGGCCCGCGCGGTGGAGCCGAGGCCGAACCAGGTGTTGGCGGGGTTGTCGAGGGTCCACGGCGCTTCGGCCGAGTCGACGTCCGGCATCGCGAAGCCCCGGCCGACGACGGCACCCGCCACCTCGCTGACCGGCAGCGCCCCCGGCAGGTCGACCGGGAAGCGCAGCCGCAGCAGCCGGTCGGCGCCGCGGTGGTCGAGCACCCTGGTCCGGCAGTCGACCCGGTCGAGGCCGCGCCAGAGGGTGACCGTCTGCTCGAACCGCAGGCCGTCCACCGTCCCGGTGACCACCAGGCGTTCACCGAGCGGGCCGGTCTCCCGGCGGACCTCGGCCGGGCGTTCGGCGGAGCCGGTCACCGGGCCCTTGGGGATCAGGTGCCAGGGGCCCTCGCCGAAGTCCGGGTGCTGGGGGTACTCCTCGTACACCCGCAGTTCGTTGCCGACCAGTCCGGTCCGGATCAACTCCCTTTTCTGGCGCAGGTCCCGGACGGAGCAGAGGCCGCCGCCGCGGGCCGGGTCGGCCGTGACCCGGTAGCGGGCGTTGGCGACGGTGAGGCCCTCGGCCGGGTACCAGGGCGTGCTGTCCGGGGCCCCGGGCAGCAGCCGCCAGGTCCGCCAGCCGAGCGCCGGCACGTCCTCGGCCAGGAAGCGCAGGGTGCCCCGGTCCAGTGCGCAGGGCACCGGCGCCCCCGTGTCGTCCAGCACCCGCACCCCGCCGGCCGTGACCTCCGGGGGCAGCGGGACGGCCACCAGGTCGGTGCGGTCGAAGGAGAGCGTATTGGTGACGACCAGCGCCCGGCCCTCGCCCGCCGGGGTGGCGATCCGCGCCGTCAACGCGTCCAGCGCCCGGTCCCGGACGTCGGCCGCGAGGTCGTACGCCTCCCGCCAGCCGCCGAGCAGGTCCAGGTACACCTGGTCGGACTCGGAGCCGGTGATCGCGTCGTGGTGGGCGCCGTAGGCGAGGTGGCGCCACGCCTTGTCGAGCGCGGCCGCCGGGTAGCGGCCCAGGCCCTGCGTCTCGGCGAGCGCCGCGAGCTTCTCGGCGTCGACGGCCGCGGTCTCCGCCGCCCGCTGGGCCTGCTTGGTGTCGATGTAGGAGACGTCCTTGCCGGTGTAGACGGGGTTCATGTCGCGGCTCTGCGGGCCGGGACGGCGGCCGGTCGCGGCGAGTTCGGCGCGCACCGCGTCCAGGAAGTCGCGGGGGGTGGCGCAGACGAACCTCGGCCACAGGTACTTGGCGGCCCAGGAACGGTGGATCTCGGTGACCCACTTGTTGGGCGGGGTGTAGTCGGTGCCGACCGGCAGCAGCAGGTTCCTGGTCGCGCCGACCGGCTTGAGCTTGCGGTAGAGCTCGTACACGGCACGTTCGGCGGCGGCGAGGTCGGCCGAGGAGTCCATCCACCAGCCGGCCGAGTAGTGGTGCGGCATGTAGTGCGTGAGCACACCTTCGCCGCTCGGGGCGATCCATTCGAACTCGCTGGGGAACTGCATCACCCGGGCGTCGTCCTTCGCCTCCCGGAAGTTCTTCTGGATCGGGCCCCACTGGTGGAACGGGCCGCGCGCCCAGGCGCTGCCGGTGAGTCCGGCGGCGGCGAGGTGGCCGGGGAACTGCGGGTCGTGCCCGAACACGTCGAGCTGCCAGGCGGTCCGCGGATCGCCGCCGAGGATGTCGCGCTGGTAGCCGATGCCGTACACGATGTTGCGGATGGTGGTCTCGGCACCGGTGAGATTGGTGTTGGGCTCGTTGTAGGTGCCGCCGACGAGTTCCACCTGGCCCCGGTCGAGCAGCAGCCGCAGGGTCTCCCGCCGCTCCGGAAACTGGTCGAAGTACGGCTTCAGGTAGTCGACTTCGGCGAGCACGAACTTGTACACCGGATCGCGCAGCGCGAGGTCGAGATGGGCGTCGACGAGCGCGAAGCCGTTGCGCTCCCAGAGCGGCCGGGTGGTGGCGTCGGCGGAGAGCAGCTCCCAGGGGGAGGTGTAGGCGGCCTGGGTGTTCCACCACACCGGGTCGTAGTGGAAGTGGGAGACGAGGAACATCGTCCAGCCGGGCTCGGCGACCTCGACGACGGCCCCGGCGCGGGCACCGCCCGCCTCGACCGGCCCGCCCGCCTCGACCGTGACCGGCAGCCGGTCACCGGGGGCGGCGCCGGTGATCTCCAGGGGGACTTCGACCTGCCCCGTGCCGGCCGCCGCGCCGCGCACGCCCGGGCCGGTGACGGTGATCCGGGTGGCGGGCGGGCCGTCGAGGGTGACCCGCAGCAGTTGCCGCGGGGCGTGCTCGGGGCCGGTGAACAGATCCGTGCTCTCGACGGCGGTGAGGGTGACCGGCACGGGGAGGGTCCTTTCGGGTAGCGGCGGTCCGGGAACGGCGGGGTGTCACCCGCTCCGGGGGGCGTCGGACGCCCGGAGGGGGTCGGGCCCCCGGCGGGTGTCGGACGCCCCGGCGGGTGTCAGGCGCCCCAGGCCTCGAACTCGTAGATCCGGGCGGCCGGATCGGTGCCCTGGGTCGGTTTGGTCACCACCAGCCGGACGTACCGGGCCGTGGTGGTCACGGGGTGGGTGGTGGTGCCGGCGGTGTTGCCGGTGACGGTGGCGACGGTGGTCCACGGGTCGGTGGCGGCGGAGCGGACCTGGACCGAGAAGTCCCGGGTGTTGTACGCGGCGCTCTCCCCGCCCGCCTGCGCGTGCTTGACCACGAACTTCGTCAGCGGCTTCGCCGAACCGAGGTCCACCTCCAGCCACTTGGCACTGCTGAGGGTGCACCACTTGTCCCCGTTGCCGCCGTTGACGGTGCCGTTGACGGCCTTGGCCGGGCCCTCGTCGGTGTTGCACTGTCCGGAGGCGGTGGCCGGGCGGCCCAGTGCCAGGTTGCTGCCGGTGGGCGGGGTGCCGGTCCAGGGGACGGTGGTGGAGGCGACGGTGGAGCGGCCGAACTCGGTGGACACGGCCTCGACCTCGACGGTGGTGCTCGCCTCCGTGCCCGCGCGGTCGAGCCGGTTGACGAAGAAGGCGTCCGACGGGGTGGCGCCCAGGTAGCCCCGGGTGCCGTCGGCGTTGCGGCGGTACAGCTCGTAGTGGTGCACGTTCCCGCCGGCGGACGGCGTCCAGGCGAGCCGGAGCGACTGACTGCTCCCGGCCACCACGTCGGCCGCGCCGAGCAGAGTCAGCCCGGACGGTGCCGCCGGGGCGTCCACCGTGCCGTCGTAAACCGCGAGTTGGCCGATCCGCAGGTCGTAGGCGGAGCCGGTGCCGGTGGTCCGCAGACCGATCTGGGCGATGGTGCGGCCGGCGTAGGCGGACAGGTCGAGGGTCCTGCGCTCCCAGCCAGTACCGGTGGTGGCGCCCAGGTCGAGGGTGGTGAAGGTGGTCGGCGCGTCGGTGAAGGAGACCGCGGCGGCGAGGCGGGTGGCACCGGCGGCCGGGGTCTTCAGCACCACCGACAGCTTGGTGTCGGCCGCGACCGGCAGCCTGCTCTGGTACAGCCGCACGGTGTTGACGGCGCTCGGCGTCCCGGTGAGGCGCAGCGAGGAGCCGCCCTCGTAGGCGTCGGCGAAGTCGACCGACGGGGTCACCTTGCTGCCGGCCGACTCCACCAGCCAGTGGTAGGTGGGCGGCACGTCCTGGAGCGAGAGGTTGTTCCAGCCTCCGGTGGCGACCCGGGTGCCGGCCGCGTTGTAGAAGTCGCCCTCGCCGGAGGAGAAGTTGGTGACGAAGGGCTTGGCGGTGACCGGGGTGGACTCGGCGACGTAGCTCGCCAGGCCCTTCCAGGAGGAGGAGGTGGAGGTGTTGGAGGGGTCGTTGTTGGCGCCGACCCAGTACCGGGCGTCCTTGGTGAGGTAGTCGGCCCGGTCGGTCGACGACTTCCAGGTCCACTCGGGGCGGTAGAGGCCGAGTGAGGTGGTGTGCGGTTTTCCGGCCGGGAAGAGCGCGTTCCAGTCGACGCCGGTGTTGTAGCCGTTCGCCTCGGTGTCGATGCCGGAGTAGAGCTCGTACTCGCCCCGGCCGAGGCCCCGGGCCAGGGTGCGCGAGGAGTCCAGGCCGCCGGACGACCAGTTGAAGTTGAGGAACATCGAGTCGGAGGTGCGCTTCGCACCGTCCTGGAGGAAGGCGTCGTTGGCCGTGGTCAGGGCGTTCTGCCAACTGACCGATCCGGACTCGGTCATGGCGTCGTACCACATGAACTCGGTCCCGCTCTGCGCCTTGGTGTACTGCATCAGGTCGCGGACCTGGCCGGCGAGGGCCGAATCGCCGCCGCCGGTCTCCTGGTTGACGAACCAGCCGTCGAAGCCGTAGTACTGGGCGGCCTGGACGAGTTTGTCGGCGACGGGGTAGCGGCTGCCGGACTTCTGCACGAAGTCGCGCACCCACTGGAGTTGGCCGCCGTACGCGGCGGGCGGGAAGAAGACCGTGCCGTAGACCTTGACGCCGTTGCGGTGGGCGGCGTCGATCACGGTCGGGTTGGGGGCGAGGATGAGTCCCTCGCCGGCGGAGCCGCCCCAGAACACCAGCTTGTCGACGTACTGCCAGTAGCCGAAGGCGTAGTAGTTGGGGTCGGTGGAGCCCTGCGAGGGGTTGGCGGAGGTCGGCCCGAAGGAGACCAGGGAGGCGATCTTCCCCTCTCCCGCACGGGCGTTGGGGTTCGCCCTGAGCGCCGGGTCGGCGGTGCGGGGCTGGAGCGGCACGCGGGCGCGGTTGAACCGGGCGTCCGGGTCGGTGGCCGGGGCCCAGCCGAGGATGGTGTTCGGGTACCAGTAGGAGGCGTAGGGCTGGGTGCCGGTGGCGGCACTCACCGCGGCGGGGGCGGCCGCCGGGCCGGACGCGGCGGGGCCGGGGGCGGCCCCGGCGATCGTGGGGGTCAGGCCCAGGACGGCTGCGCCGAGGGCGGCGCCGAGGAGGCGGGGGATCCTTCGTCGTGACATGCGCTGGCTCCGTTCGCGCGGAAGGCGGAGGAGGGTGGGGGCGGGCCTCGCCCGGGGCGGGCGCGGCCCGGGGGTGCATGTGCGGGTACGGCGGGTGCGGGTGCGGGTGCGGGTGCGATGTGTACGGGTACGGGTACGGGTACGGGTGCGACGTGCACGGGTGCGTGCGCGGCGGGTACGGGGTGCGGCGGGTGGCTGCGGGACGGGGCCGGGTGCGCGGTGCCGGTGGTGCGGGCTCCGGGCGGGGTGCGGCGCGCGGGCGCGGTGGAACCGGCGCGGGCCCGGGTGCGAACGGGCCGGCCGGGCGGCCGTGGGCGCCCTCGCCGCGCTCCGGCCCACGGTGCTGCGCCGAGCGGGGCCCGCTCGGCGCCAGCGAGGCTAAACCGGTTCAGAGGCGCTGTCAACGGTGCCGGTGGAGTTCACACCCACCGGTGAACCGCCGGCCGGCGGCGAGGTGGACTCCCGCACGGTCAGCCGCGGGGTCGGCATCTGCAGGTCACGGTCCGGGCCGGTGCCGTCG
This sequence comes from Kitasatospora sp. NPDC089913, assembly GCF_044748625.1. Classification (NCBI taxonomy): domain Bacteria; kingdom Bacillati; phylum Actinomycetota; class Actinomycetes; order Kitasatosporales; family Streptomycetaceae; genus Kitasatospora; species Kitasatospora sp. NPDC089913. The sequence goes on from NZ_JBIVGI010000002.1 coordinate 467,421, forward strand.
ATCACCGCGAGCAGGCTGCGCGCCACCTGCTCGCCGAGCGCGAAGGTGTCCCGGCTCAGCGCGGTGAGCGGCGGGTGCACGATCCGGGCGAGCACCGAGTCGTCGAAGGAGACGATGGACAGCTCCCCGGGCACCGCGACGCCCATCTCCCCCGCCACACCGAGGCCGGCCACCGCCATCACGTCGCTGTCGTAGACGATCGCGGTGGGCCGCCGGGGCCGCGAGAGCAGGGTGCGGGTGGCCGCGGCGCCCTCGGCGTCGCTGAAGTCGGTCGGCACCGAGAGCGCCTCCTCCAGCCCGAGCCGGCGGGAGGCGTCGCGCAGCGCCCGGATCCGCCGCTGGGTGTGCTGGAAGTGCGGCAGCCCGGCCAGGTGGGCGATCCGCCGGTGCCCGACGGCGGCCAGGTAGTCGACGATGGAGAGCATCGCCTCGCGGTCGTCGGCCCAGATCCGCAGCGGCCCGGCGCCCTTGCCCGGCCCGCCGAGCACGACGGCGGGCAGGCCGAGGGCGTCCAGTACGGCGAGCCTGGGGTCGCGCAGCTGGAGGTCGACCACGATGAAGCCGTCGACCCGGTGCTCGGACGTCCAGCGGCGGTAGACCTCGATCTCGGCCGCGGTGTCCTCGACCACCATCAGGTGCAGGGCGACGGAGTGCGCGGACAGCACCGCCTGGAGGCCGGAGAGCAGCTGGCTGAAGAACGGCTCGACCCCGATGGTCCTGGCCGGGCGGGCGATCACCAGTCCGACCGCGTCCGCCCTGGCCCCGCCGAGGGCCCGGGCCGCGCTGTGCGGCCGCCAGTTCATCTCCTCGGCGACCTGGAGGATCCGGGCCCTGGTCGCCTCGCTCACCCCCGGGCGGCCGTTGAGCGCGAAGGACACCGCGCCCTTGGAGACGCCCGCCCGACGGGCGATGTCGGCGATGGTCGGTCTGCCCACGCGTTCCGACTCCTCTCTTGACAGCCAAGTTTAGGCCGGAGCATAGTCCCTGCAACAGCTAGACCGGTTTAGTAAGACAGGTTCCAGAACCGCACGCAATCCCACCCGCGCAGTCCCACCCGCGTCATCCCCGATGCATCCCCCTCCCCCACCCACCACGGGAGAACCCTCATGCGTAGAATCCGGGCGGCAGTCACGACGGCGGTACTCACCGCGACCCTGGCCACCGGCTGCGGACTCGGCTCCGACGGCAGCTCCGGCAGCGGCGACAGTGCGGCGAGCGCCGCCGCCACCGGCGAGGTCAAGGGCAAGGTCTCGCTCCAGACCTGGGCGCTGAAGCCCAAGTTCACCGCCTATGTGCAGGGCGTGATCGACGGCTTCAAGCAGAAGTACCCGGGCGTCGAGGTCGACTGGCTGGACCAGCCCGGCGAGGGCTACTCCGACAAGGTGCTCAGCCAGGCCGCCGCCGGCACCCTGCCCGACGTGGTCAACCTCCCACCGGACTTCGCCCTTCCGCTGGCGAAGCAGGGCCTGCTGCTGGACGTCGCCAAGGCCGACCCGAAGGCCGCCGAGGAGTACGTGACCGGCGGCCTCGACGCCTACCGCTTCGCGGGCCAGGACGGCACCTTCGGCTATCCGTGGTACCTCAACACCGACGTCAACTACTGGAACGCCGAGCTGCTGACCAAGTACGGCCTGGACCCGAAGAAGCTCCCCACCACCCTGGACGAACTCATCGCCCAGGCCAGGACCTTCAAGGAGAAGGCCGGCGGCTCCGCCTACCTGATGAGCCGAAAGCCCGGCCTCGGCGACCTGGTCGACGCGGGCGTCAAGGTGATGGCCGAGGACGGCAGGTCGTTCACCTTCAACACCCCCGAGGCCGCGGCCGTACTGGACAAGTACCGCGCCGCGTTCAAGGAGGGGCTGCTGCCGAACGACGTCCTCACCGACACCTACGCCGGCAACTCCAAGCTCTTCACCGCCGGCACCGCGGCCTGGACCACCGCCGGGGCCAACTTCATCACCGCCGTCGCCACCGACAACCCCACCCTCGCCCCGAAGATCGTCTCCTCCCCGTCGATGGGCACCCCTCCGCTCTACGTCCAGGGCGTGTCCGTGCCCAGGAACACCAAGAACCCGGCCGCCGCCGTGGCCCTGGCCCGCTGGGTCACCAGCCCGGAGAACCAGGCCGCCTTCTCCCGGCTGACCAGCATCTTCCCCTCCACCAAGGCCTCCGCGAACGACCCGCTGTTCAGCAAGTCGGACGGCAGCAACGCCGGCGACGCCAAGGTCGTCGCCTTCACCTCGCTGGCCAGGGCCAAGATGCTCCAGCCAGTCCAGGTGGACGACGCCATGAGCACCATCGTCAAGCAGCAGTTCACCCTCGCGATCAGCGGCGACACCAGCTCCAAGCAGGCCCTGGACACCGCCGTCGAGCGGTGCAACCAGCTCCTCAAGGGCTAGGGGTCGCCTGACGGTTCCCCAGCCCTCCCGCCGGCGGGCGGCGGCCCTGCCCCCCGGGAGCCACCGCCCGCCGGGTACCACCCGCGACCCCCGCCCCAGGAAGGCACGGCATGACCCACCGGCGCTGGTTCACCCCCTGGCTGCTCGCCGGGCCCGCACTGATCTGGCTGGCCGTCTTCAACCTCTGGCCCGCCGCCAACACGGTGATCCTGTCGTTCACCAACGCCAAGCCCCTCGGCGGCGGGCGGTTCACCGGCCTCGACAACTACCAACGCGCCTTCAGCGACGACCAGTTGGCCGACGCCCTGCTCAACTCCGTGATCTACCTGCTGATCTGCCTGCCGCTGCTGACCCTGCTGCCGCTGCTGCTGGCCCTGCTGGTCCAGCGCCGGCTGCCCGGCATCACCTTCTTCCGCACCGCGTTCTACACCCCCGTCGTCGCCTCCGCCGTCGTGGTCGCCCTGATCTGGGGCTGGGCGCTGAACGACCGCGGGCTGATCAACGGCGTGCTCCAGCAGACCGGCCTCGCCGACTCACCGGTCCCCTTCCTCACCGACCGCTGGCTGCTGCTGCTCAGCGCGATCGCCCTGACCACCTGGAAGGGCCTCGGCTACTACATGGTCATCTACCTGTCGGCGCTGGCCAACGTCGGCCGGGAGCTGCACGAGGCCGCCGCCGTCGACGGCGCGGGAGCGCTGCGCCGCTTCCTGCACGTCACCCTGCCGGGGGTACGGCCCACGATGGTGCTGGTCTCGGTGCTGATCTCGGTGTCCTCGCTGCGGGTGTTCTCCGAGCTGTACGTGCTCTCCAACGGCACCGGCGGCCCGGGCGGCCGGGACATGTCGGTGGTGATGCTGATCCAGATGTACAGCCGCGGTTTCACCGGTCACCTCGGCTACGCCTCGGCGCTCAGCCTGCTGCTCTTCTTCATCACCCTCGGCCCGATGCTGCTGCTGACGCGCCTCAACCGGAAGGCGGCCTGACCCGTGCGGCGCTCCCGAAGCTTCAACACCCCTTCCCCCGCCGAGACCGCGCTGCGCTACCTGCTGCTCCTGCTCGTCCTGCTGCTGGTCGTCGGGCCGTTCCTGTGGCAGCTCTCCACCTCCCTCAAGGGTCCGACCGAGGACGTCTGGTCCGCCACCCCGCGCTTCCTCCCGGACCACCCCACCTTCGACAACTACCTCAAGGTCGCCGACACCGTCCCGGTCTGGACCTACGCCGCCAACTCGCTGATCGTCGCCGCCATCGCGATCATCGGCAACGTGGTCGGCTGCACCCTGGCCGGCTACGCGCTCGCCAAGCTGCGCTTCCGCGGCGCCCGGCTGGTGTTCGGCCTGCTGCTGGCCACCCTGATCCTGCCCGGCGAGGCCACCGTCGTGTCCCAGTACGTCACCGTGCGCAGCCTCGGCCTGGCCGACACCCTGACCGGGGTCGCCCTGCCCGGCGCGCTGGCCATGCTGAACGTGCTGCTGATGCGCACCGCCTTCGCCACCGTCCCGCCCGAGCTGGAGCAGGCCGCACTGGTGGACGGCGCCAACGTCCGCCAGCGGCTGTGGCACATCGGGCTGCCGAACGTGCGCGGCATGCTCAGCGTGATCGTGATCTTCACCTTCATCGGTGCCTGGGACGACTTCCTCTGGCCGCTGATCGTGCTCAACGACCCGCAGAAGTACACCCTCACCGTCGGTCTCCAGTACCTCAACGGCACCTTCAGCGCCAACCCCCGGCTGATCGCGGCCGGCACCATGATCGCCTTCCTGCCGATCGTGGTGGTGTTCGCGGTGTGCCAGCGCTTCTTCTTCAAGGGAGTGGAGGAGGGTGCCGTGAAGGGCTGAACTCCGCACCGGACGACCGCACCGCACCGGACCGCACCGGACCGCACCGCACCGGACGGCCCCGCCGGACCGCACCGGACGCACCGCCGTTCCTCCTCCCAGGGAGCCACCGACCATGACCACCGCTCCGCGGACCACCGCCCCGCGCTTCGGCGTCAACTACACGCCCGCCGCCGGCTGGTTCCACCACTGGCTCGACTTCGACCTCGACGCCGTCCGCGCCGACCTCGACTCGATCGCCGCGCTCGGCCTCGACCACGTCCGGGTGTTCCCGCTCTGGCCGCTGTTCCAGCCCAACCGCACCCTGATCCGCCCGCGCGCCGTCGAACAGCTCGTGGCGCTGGTGGACGCGGCCGGGGAGCGCGGGCTCGACGTCGCCGTGGACGGCCTCCAGGGGCACCTGTCCAGCTTCGACTTCGAACCGGCCTGGATCCGCACCTGGCACCGCCGGAACATGTTCACCGACCCGGACGTGGTCGACGGCCAGGCCGCCTATCTGCGCACCCTCGCCGCGGCCCTCGCCGAACGGCCCAACTTCCTCGGCATGACGGTCGGCAACGAGGTCAACCAGTTCTCCGGCGAGCCGCACCCCGACCCGCACCGGGCCACCCCCGAGCAGGCCGGGGCCTGGCTGCGCCGGATGGTCGACGCCTGCGAGCGGGGCGCCCCCGGCCGGCTGCACCTGCACGCCTCCTACGACGCGGCCTGGTACCTCGACGGGCACCCGTTCACGCCCTGGCACTCGGCCCGGATCGGCGCGGCCACAGCCGTGCACTCCTGGGTGTTCAACGGCACGGCGCAGCGCTACGGCGCCCGCTCCACCGCGAGCGACCAGCACGCCGCCTACCTGGTGGAGCTCTCCAAGGCCTGGGCCGAGGACCCGCACCGCCCGGTCTGGCTGCAGGAGGTCGGCGCCCCGGCCCCGCACATCACCGCCGCGGACGCCGCCCGGTTCACCGGCGCGACCGTCGCCGCCGTGCTGGACTGCCCCGACCTGTGGGGCGTCACCTGGTGGTGCTCGCACGATGTGGACCGTTCGCTGGCGGACTTCCCGGTGCTGGAGTACAGCCTCGGCCTGCTGACCAACGACCGGCGGGTCAAGCCGGCCGGCGAGCGGCTGGCCGAAGCCGTCGCCGCCGCGCGCGCCGGCTGGCGGGCGCCCGCGCCGCGCCGCACCGCCGTGGTGGTCGCCGCCGGGGACGAGGTGACCGCGCCGGGCCGCTCGGTCTGCGGTCCCGGCGGCGCCGTGTTCGAGACCTTCATGCGGCTGGCCGCGGACGGCGCCCGGCCGACCGCGGTCCTGGCCGAGCGCGCCGGGGACGCCGCCCACCTCGCCGCCCGCGGCATCACCGAACTTGTCCACCCGGACGACCTCCGCCGATCCTCCCTCCCCCTCGCCCAGTCGCCCAACGGAGCCCGCTGACATGCACGATGACCGCACCCTCGTCGAAGCCCGCCTCAAGCGCGTCCTGGAGGAGCGCATCCGCCCCGCGGTGTACCCGGAGTCCGTCCCGCTGACCGCCTCGGTCTGGACCGCGCCCGGCGAGCCCGTCCCGGTCGCCGAGGGCCTGGCCGCGCCGCGCTCGCCGATCGCGGTCGGGGACGCCTGGGGCGCGCCCTGGAGCACCAGTTGGCTCACGGTGGCCGGGACGGTGCCCGAAGCCTGGGCCGGGCGGACCGTCGAGGCGCTGATCGACCTCGGCTTCGACGCCAATATGCCCGGTTTCCAGTGCGAGGGCCTGGTGTACCGCCCCGACGGCACCCCGGTGAAGGGCCTCAACCCGCAGAACCAGTGGGTGCGGATCGCCGCCCCGGCGGCCGGCGGCGAGCCGGTGCTGCTGCACGTCGAGGCCGCCGCCAATCCGGTCATCCTCGACTACCACCCCTTCCTGCCCACCGAGCTGGGGGACAAGGAGACCGCGGGGGACGAGCCGCAGTACCGGCTGGCGCGGATGGACCTCGCGGTGTTCGACGAGACGGTCTGGCAGCTGGTGCTGGACCTGGAGGTGCTCGGCGAGCTGATGGCCGAGCTGCCGGCCGACGGCGCCCGCCGCTGGGAACTGCTGCGCGCGGTCGAGCGGGCCCTCGACGCGATCGATCTCCAGGACGTCAACGGTACCGCGGCGGCGGCTCGTTCGTGCCTGGTCGAGGTGCTGGCCGCGCCCGCCGCGCCGTCCGCGCACCGGATCGGCGCGATCGGCCACGCCCACATCGACTCGGCCTGGCTGTGGCCGCTGCGGGAGACGGTCCGCAAGGTCGCCCGGACCGCCGCCAACATGACCGCGCTGCTGGAGGACGAGCCGGACTTCCTCTACACCATGTCCCAGGCGCAGCAGTTCGCCTGGATCAAGGAGCACCGCCCGGAGGTGTACGCCCGGGTGAAGAAGGCGGTGGCGGACGGCCGCTTCGTCCCGGCCGGCGGCATGTGGGTGGAGTCGGACACCAACATGCCCTCCTCGGAGGCGATGGCCCGTCAGTTCGTGCACGGCAAGCGGTTCTTCCTGGAGGAGTTCGGGACCGAGAACGAGGAGGCCTGGCTGCCGGACACCTTCGGTTTCACCGGCGGCCTGCCGCAGATCATCCGCAACGCGGGCTCCAAGTGGCTGCTGACCCAGAAGATCTCGTGGAGCCAGATCAACAAGTTCCCGCACCACACCTTCCTGTGGGAGGGCATCGACGGCACCCGGATCTTCACCCACTTCCCGCCCGTGGACACCTACAACTGCTCCATGAAGGGCTCCGAGATCGCCCACGCGGCACGGAACTTCAAGGACAAGGGGGTGGCCCGGCACTCGCTGGCGCCGACCGGCTGGGGCGACGGCGGGGGCGGCACCACCCGCGAGATGGTCGGCAAGGCCGCCCGGCTGCGCGACCTGGAGGGCTCGGCCGCGGTGCGCTGGCAGCGGCCGGCCGAGTTCTTCGCCGAGGCCGAGGCCGAGTACCCGAAGCCGCCGGTCTGGGTCGGCGAGCTGTACCTGGAGCTGCACCGGGCCACCCTGACCAGCCAGGCCAGGACCAAGCAGGGCAACCGGCGCAGCGAGAACCTGCTGCGGGAGGCCGAACTCTGGTGCGCCACGGCCGCGTTGCGCACCGGCCTGGCGTACCCGTACGAGCGGCTGGACCGGATCTGGAAGACCGTGCTGCTGCACCAGTTCCACGACATCCTGCCGGGCTCCTCGATCGCCTGGGTGCACCGGGAGGCGGAGGCGACGTACGCGGGTCTGGCGGCCGAACTGGAGGAGCTGATCGGCGCCGCCCAGCAGGCCCTGGCGGGCGATCCGGCGGGCGGGCGCGAGCTGGTGTTCAACGGCGCCCCGCACGGGCGCTCGGCGGTGCCGGCGGGCGGCGCGGCGGTGGCGGTGGCCGGTCCGGGCGACTGCTCGGTGACCGGGCGCGAGGGCGGCGGCTTCGTCCTCGACAACGGCCTGCTGCGGGTCGTGGTGGACGGTGACGGCCTGGTGGTGTCGGCGGTCGACGCGGCGAGCGGCCGGGAGACGGTCGCCCCGGGCACCCGGGCGAACCTGCTCCAGCTGCACCCCGACTTCCCGAACATGTGGGACGCCTGGGACGTCGACCAGTTCTACCGGAACACGGTCACCGACCTGGTCGGGGCCGACGAGGTCGCCGTGCACACCGAGGGCCCGGCGGAGGTCGCGGTGCGGGTCGCCCGCTCGTTCGGCTCCTCCACGGTGACCCAGACGCTGACCCTGCGCGCGGGCTCGGGCCGGCTCGACATCGACACCGAGGTGGACTGGCACGAGGCGGAGAAGTTCCTGAAGCTCGCCTTCCCGCTGGACGTGCACACCGAGCGGTACGCGGCCGAGACGCAGTTCGGCCACCAGTTCCGGCCCACCCACACCAACACCAGCTGGGACGCGGCCAAGTTCGAGGCCTGCAACCACCGCTTCGTGCACCTGGCCGAACCGGGCTGGGGCGTCGCGCTGGTCACCCCCTCGACCTACGGGCACGACGTGACCCGGGCGGTGCGCGCGGACGACGGCGGCACCACCACCACGGTCCGGTTCTCGCTGCTGCGCGCGCCGCGCTTCCCCGACCCGCGCACCGACCAGGGCCGGCACCGGTTCCGGCACGCGCTGGTGCCCGGCGCGGAGATCGGCGACGCGGTCCGCGAGGGCTACGCGGTGGGCCTGCCCGAGCGCCGGGTGACCGGTTCGGCCGAATCGGTGCGGCCGCTGGTCGGGCTGGACCAGGACGCGCTGGTGGTGAGCGCCGTCAAGCTGGCCGACGACGGCAGCGGGGACCTGGTGGTGCGGGTCTACGAGTCCGCCGGCGGCCGGGCCCGGGGGCGGCTGGCGACCTCCTTCGCGCTGGCCGCCGCAGTGCCCTGCGACCTGCTGGAGCGGCCGTGGGACGGCACCCGCGGCGAGGTCGTGGCGGACGGCGACGGGGTGCGGCTGACGCTGCGGCCGTTCGAACTGGTGACCCTGCGGCTGACGCCGGCGCGCTGATCCTGTTTGCTGTCCCTGTCGTGCCGCTCGTCCGGCCCGCCGTCCTGGTCCCCCCGGGGCGGCGGGCCGGACGCCCGTCCACCCGTTCGTCCACCGCACCGGAGCCCTCCGCCATGACCGCGCCCTCGCCGTCCACCGCCCCGCTCCCCGCCGGCCCGCCCCTCACCGGCCCGGTCTGGGCCGCCGTCGACATCGGCGGCACCAAGATCGCCGGGGCGCTCGTCGACTCCGCCGGGACGCTCGCCCACCGCGTCCAGCTGCCGACCCCGGCGAAGGAGTCCGGCGCCGAGGTCCTGGCCGTGGTGCACCGGGTGCTGGACCACCTCGCCGCCACACCCGACTGGGCGGCGGTCACCGCCGTCGGCATCGGCAGCGCCGGACCGGTGGACCTCGTCGGCGGCACGGTCAGCCCGGTCAACATCCCCGGCTGGCGGGAGTTCCCCCTCACCGCCGAGGTCGCCGCCCACCCCGCAGTGGCCGGCCGCCCGGTGGCGCTGGCCGGGGACGGGGTCGCGATGGCCGCCGCGGAGCACTGGCGCGGCGCCGCCCGGGGCGCCGGGAACGCGCTCTGTCTGGTGGTCTCCACCGGGGTCGGCGCGGGCCTGGTGCTGAACGGCGCGGTGCACCCCGGGCCCAGCGGCAACGCCGGCCACCTCGGCCACATCAGCGTGGACCTGGACGGCGAGCGGTGCCCGTGCGGCTCGTACGGCTGCCTGGAGAACATCGCCAGCGGCACCGCGATCGCCCGGCGGGCGCTCGCCGGTGGCTGGGAGCCCCGGGACGGGGACCGCTCGGCGCGCGCGGTGGCCGAGGACGCACTGGCCGGGCACCCGGTGGCACTGGCCGCCTTCGACCGGGCGGCGCAGGCGCTGGCGGCCGGGATCGCCGCCACCGCCACCCTGGTCGACCTGCGGCGGGTGGTGGTCGGCGGCGGGGTGGCGGCGGCCGGACCGGTGCTGTTCGAGCCGCTGGCCCGGCACCTGGACCGCTACGCGGCACTGCCGTACGTGCACGGACTGGACGTGCGGCGGGCCGAGCTGGGGAACGACGCCGGGCTGATCGGCGCCGCCGCGCTCTGCCGCTGAACAACAGGCCCCGCCCCTCGCCCCTGCCCGTTCCACCGTCTCCGGGAGACCTCCGCATGGCGCTGTTCGCCCCGCTCACCAACCCGGTGCGCCCGTACGCCTGGGGATCCGTCACCGCGATCCCCGAGCTGACCGGCACCGCGCCCACCGGCGGGCCGCAGGCCGAACTGTGGCTGGGCGCCCACCCGTCCGCGCCGTCCCTGCTCGACGACGGACACGGGCCGCGCCCGCTCGACCGGCTGATCGCCGAGTCCCCGGAGGAACTGCTCGGTCCGGCCACCGTCCGGCGGTTCGGCCCCCGGCTGCCGTTCCTGTTCAAGGTGCTGGCCGCCGACCGGGCGCTGTCCCTCCAGGTCCACCCGACCCGGGCCCAGGCCGAGGCCGGGTTCGCCGCCGAGGAGGCGCTCGGGGTGCCGCCGGACGCCCCGGAGCGGGTCTACAGGGACCGCCAGCACAAGCCGGAACTCCTCTGCGCGCTCGGCGACTTCGAGGCCCTGTGCGGATTCCGCCCGACCGCGGCCACGGCCGGACTGCTGGAGCGGCTGGCCGTCCCGGCGCTGGCGGGCTGGGCCTCCGAGCTGCGCGCGCGGCCCGCCGCGGAGGTGCTGCCCGCCCTGCTCCGGCAGGCCCTCGGCGGCGGCGCGGGCGGTCCGGGCGCTCCGGGCAGCGCCGCCGTGCTCACGGAGGTCACCGCCGCACTGCACCGGGTCGCGGCGTCCGGCGGTCCCCACGCCGCCGCCTGCGCGGCCTACGCCCGGACCGCCCGGGACCACCCCGGCGACCCGGGCCTGCTGGCCGCGCTGCTGCTGAACCACGTCCGGCTGCGGGCCGGCCAGGCGCTGCACCTGGACGCCGGCGTGCCGCACGCCTACCTCCGCGGCCTGGGGGTCGAACTGATGGCCAACTCGGACAACGTGCTGCGCTGCGGTCTGACCCCCAAACACATCGATGTCCCGGGCCTGCTCGCGGTGACCGTCCCCGAGGCCGCCGAACCGTCCGTGCTGACCGCCGCACCGGTGGCCGGCGGCGATCCCTCGGAAGCCTGCTTCCCCTCCCTCGCGGCCGAGTTCCGCCTCTCCCGGCTCCGCCTCGCCGACACCGGCATGCGGATCGACCGTGCGGACTCCCCGCAGATCCTGCTGTGCACCGCCGGCGAGGCCCGGCTGTCCGCCCCCGACGGCACGGCCCTGCGCCTCGCCCGGGGCGGCTCCGCCTATCTGCCGCCCACCACCGTCCCGGTCCGGCTCGACGGCCCGGGCGCGGAGCTCCACCGCGCGACCGTCGGCTGACGCGGTCGCCCGGCCCTTCCGGCACTCCCGCCTCCTCGCCCCTCCGGCCCTCGGTCACGCCCGCCCCTCCGTCGGCCCGTCCGCCTGTCGGCCCGTCCGCCCGCCCGTCCGCCCCCGCACAGGAAGAAGCCCCAGTCGACTTCCTGTGCCGGGCGTCGGCCGGCCCGGCCTGGAGGGTCAGCGCGCGCGGTGCCGGTTCGAGCCCACGGGGACACCCCGGGCCAGCGCGCTCAGGCCGGGCAGGCGCCGGCGGGGCTGGTGGCGTCCGGCGGAGGCGGCGACCAGGGCCCCGCGCGGGGCGTTCACGCCCGGCCGGGACGGCACCGCGACGCCCGCCTCGTCGGCGAGGAAACCGGAGAGGAACCGCCGCTCCGACGGGCTGAGCGTGCGGGAACGGCCGGAGGCCCGGTCCCGGGCGACCACCACGGTCCGCGCCCGCATAAACGTGTGCGGGTCACGGCACACATTCACCACGACATGCGCGGAACTGCGTCCGAGCCGTTCCACCGTCAGCCGCACCAGCAATGGCTCCGGCCGGTGGTGCAGCTGCTCCAGATAATCGATCTCGTGCCGGGCGATCAGGAATCCCGCCGGAAATAGCGATTCCCGCACCGCGGTCGAGTGGTGGCAGAACAGGTCGTGAATTCCCTCCTGCACGTAGGAGACCAGCCGGGCGTTGTTGATGTGCCCGTTCTCGTCGACGTCGCTCCACCGGGTGGGACAGGCCAGGACGTGGGCGTTGGCGTCCGCCGCGTGGTTCCGTGCCGCGCTCACCGGTTCTCGGCCGCGGCACCGGTGGGCAGCAGCGCCCGCTGCAACCGCGCGTAGTAGACGGCGTGTTCGGAGGCCATCCGGGCGGCCGTCCAGCCCTCCTCGGCGGCCTCGGCGGCGGCCCGGACGACCAGGCTGTCGAGCACGCCGTCGACCGCCCGGCACAGCTCGGCCACCGCGGCCAGACGCTCGGGGACGTCCGCCCCGCCGGGCGCCCCGCCGGCCGGGAAGGCCGCGAGCGAGTCGACCGCGAGCCGCAGTTCGTCGACGTTCTCGGACCTGGATTCGGAAACGAAATTGCGCACAGTTCTCTCCCTAAACGGTTACGGCATTTCTGGATGTGAACCCGTCGAGCGGGTCCGTGTTCCCCCCGGCGCCATGGACGCTATCCCAGCCCGAGGCGCTACGGGGAGGTATTCGGAACAGGAGCGGAAACTGACCACCATTGGAGTAGTTTGACGGTGCATAAAATCAGCCGCATCCACCGAATGCCACCCCGTTCGGCCCCTCCCGTCACCCCGGCCCCCGGTCGGCCGTTCACGCCCCGCTCCCCCAACTGGTCCACCAGCGCGCCTTGTAGAGCTGGGCACCGGGCAGGTACCGGACCCCGTCCGGGCGGTGCAGGGTGAGCGCCGAGGTGCACCAGGCGCACGGGCCCGCGTGGTCCGGGGCAGCCGTGAGCAGCCGCCCGCTGCCGGGCTCGTCGCCCACGCTCTTGATGTCCCGCTCGGCCCGTTCGTCCGCCAGCCGGACCCGGGTGAAGCGGTCCGCCGCCGGGTCGAACCGCCACAGGTGCGCCGCCGTGCTCACCCAGAACCGGCCGGGCGCGGCGAGCACCGGGGCGAGGTCGTGGCCGCCGGGCTCGGGCAGCGGCACCGACCGCTCCGCGGTCAGCGTCGGCGCGGCCGCCGTGCCGCCCACCCGCAGTGCCGTCAGGGTGTCGTCGCCCAGCGCCCAGAGCAGCCGGGTGCGCGCGTCCCACTGGACGCCGTGCGCGCCCGGCAGCCGGTACTCGGCGTACGCGGTGCTGCGCGGGCCCAGCGAGGCCGCGTACAGCCGGACCCAGCCGCCGCCCGAGGCGGCCACGGCGGCATTGCCGTCCGGGAGCAGTTCCGCGCTGTGCGGGTTGGTGCCCGGACCGGTGTCGACGGCCCAGACGGCGGCGCCGGTCACGGTGTCGACCACGGCGGCCAGACCGCCGGAGGCGGTGGTGAGGAGGTATCTGCGACCGTGCCGCACCCGGCTCTTGGCCTCGTCCGGCAGGTTCCAGGTCCGGCTCGGCTCCAGGTCGCCCAGGCCGGGATCGGTGTCCGCGGACCAGGACCACACGACCGGGCGGAGCTCCGGCGCCCGGAGCGCGGCCGGGCGCTCGGCGCCCAGGACCAGCACCCGGCGGGAGGCCTGGTCGACCACGGCCACCGTCCAGGTGGGCCGCAGCCCGGCGGCCGCAGCCGGGGCCGCGCCGATCCCCAGCACCAGGGCGGCCGCGCCCGCCACCGCCCGCCACACCCGCCGTGCCCGCCACACCCGCCGCGCCCGCTCCGCCCGCCTCGCCCGCACCTGGCCGCCTCCCGCTGTCCGGCTCGCGCTGTCCGACTCCCGCTGTCCGACTCCCGCCACCACCGTGCGACGTGCCCCCGCCCGCCGCCAGCGCACGGGCGCCGACCGGCCTAAACACCGTTTGTCGTACCCGGGTGGTTGGATCGGAACCGAGGGCATCGCCAGAGGAACCGGAGACACCATGAGCACGGCCAGGAGCACCGGCGCGCAGGCACCCGAGCCGCACGCCGCCGACAGCCACGATCTGATCCGCGTCCACGGGGCGCGGGAGAACAACCTCAAGGACGTCAGCATCGAGATCCCGAAGCGCCGGCTCACGGTGTTCACGGGCGTCTCCGGCTCGGGCAAGAGCTCCCTGGTGTTCGACACCGTCGCCGCCGAGTCGCAGCGGCTGATCAACGAGACGTACAGCGCCTTCGTCCAGGGCTTCATGCCCTCCGTGGCGCGGCCCGACGTGGACGTTCTCGACGGTCTGACCACCGCGATCATCGTCGACCAGCAGCGGATGGGCGCCGATCCGCGCTCCACCGTCGGCACCGCCACCGACACCAACGCGATGCTGCGGATCCTGTTCAGCCGGCTGGGGCAGCCGCACATCGGCTCGGCGAAGGCCTTCTCCTTCAACGTCGCCTCGATCAGCGGGGCCGGCGCGGTCACGGTCGAGCGCGCCGGGAAGACCGTCAAGGAGAAGCGCAGCTTCAGCGTCACCGGCGGCATGTGCCCGCGCTGCGAGGGCCGGGGCTCGGTGTCGGACATCGACCTCACCCAGCTCTTCGACGACTCCAAGTCGCTCTCGGAGGGCGCGATCACCGTCCCCGGCTACACCGGTGACGGCTGGATGACCAGGATCTTCGCCGGTTCCGGCTTCCTCGACCCGGACAAGCCGATCCGCGACTACACGGAGCAGGAGCTGCGGGACTTCCTGCACCGCGAGCCGACCAAGGTGAAGGTCAACGGCATCAACCTCACCTACGAGGGGCTGATCCCCAAGGTCCAGAAGTCCGTGCTGGCCAAGGACCGGGAGGCGATGCAGCCGCACATCCGGGCGTTCGTGGACCGCGCGGTCACCTTCACCGCCTGCCCCGACTGCGGGGGCACCCGGCTCACGGCGGCCGCCCGCTCGTCGAAGATCGGCGGCATCAGCATCGCCGACGCCTGCGCGATGCAGATCAGCGACCTCGCGGAGTGGGTGCGCGGTCTGGACGAGCCCTCGGTGGCGCCGCTGCTGGCCGCGCTCCGGCAGACCCTGGACTCCTTCGTGGAGATCGGCCTCGGCTACCTCTCGCTGGAGCGGCCGGCCGGCACCCTGTCGGGGGGCGAGGCGCAGCGGGTCAAGATGATCCGCCACCTCGGCTCCTCGCTGACCGACGTGACCTATGTCTTCGACGAGCCCAGCACCGGTCTGCACCCGCACGACATCCAGCGGATGAACGGCCTGCTGCTCCAGCTGCGGGACAAGGGCAACACGGTGCTGGTGGTGGAGCACAAGCCCGAGGTGATCGCGATCGCCGACCACGTGGTGGACCTCGGCCCGGGCGCGGGCTCGGCCGGCGGCACGGTCTGCTACGAGGGCCCGCTGTCGGGCCTGCGCGCGGCGGGCACGGTGACCGGCCGTCACCTGGACGACCGGGCCGCGGTGAAGCCGGCCGTCCGCACCCCGACCGGCAAGCTGCCGATCCGCGGCGCCGCCGCCCACAACCTGCGCGACGTCGACGTGGACGTGCCGCTCGGCGTCCTGGTCGTCGTCACCGGGGTGGCCGGCTCCGGCAAGAGCTCCCTGGTGCACGGCTCCGTCCCGCCCGGGGAGGACGTGGTGTCGGTCGACCAGAGCCCGATCCGCGGCTCCCGGCGCAGCAACCCGGCCACCTACACCGGTCTGCTGGAGCCGATCCGGAAGGCCTTCGCCAAGGCCAACGGGGTGAAGCCGGCCCTGTTCAGCCCGAACTCCGAGGGCGCCTGCCCGACCTGCAACGGCGCCGGCGTCGTCTACACCGACCTCGCGATGATGGCCGGCGTGGCCACCACCTGCGAGGACTGCGAGGGGCGGCGCTTCGACGCCTCGGTGCTGGAGTACCGCTTCGGCGGCAAGGACATCAGCGAGGTCCTGGCGATGCCGGTGGCGGAGGCCGTCTCCTTCTTCGCCGAGGGCGAGGCCCGCACCCCCGCCGCGCACCGCATCCTCACCCGCCTGGCCGACGTCGGCCTGGGTTACGTCAGTCTCGGGCAGCCGCTCACCACCCTCTCCGGCGGGGAGCGCCAGCGCCTCAAGCTGGCCACCCACATGGGCGACAAGGGCGGCGTCTACGTCCTCGACGAGCCGACCACCGGCCTGCACCTCGCCGACGTCGAGCAGCTGCTCGGCCTGCTGGACCGCCTGGTCGACTCCGGCAAGTCCGTCATCGTGGTCGAGCACCACCAGGCCGTGATGGCCCACGCCGACTGGATCATCGACCTCGGTCCCGGCGCCGGCCACGACGGCGGCCGCATCGTCTTCGAGGGCACCCCGGCCGAGCTCGTGGCCGCCCGCAACACCCTCACCGCCCAGCACCTGGCGGACTACGTGGGCTCCTGAGCCGAGGCGTGGGGGCCCCCGCGCGCCCCCGGGCCCCCCCCCCCCCCCCCCCCCCCCCCCGGGGGGGCGCCGGGGGGGGGCGGGGCGGGGGGGGGGGGCCCCGGGGGCCCCCGGGGGGCCCCCCCCCCGCCCCGCCCCTCCCGCCCCCGTTACCGGCCGGCGATGGTGTCGGCGAGGCGGGCGAGGGGCGAGGTGGTGGGGCGGCGGGTGGTGGCCTCGCGGCGGTCGGCGAGGTGGTAGGCGGCGTAGAGGGCGTGGACGCCGAGCCAGCGGAAGGGTTCGGGCTCCCAGCGGCGGACGGTGTGGCCGACCCAGGGCAGCCGGGTGAGTTCGGTGTCGTGGCCGAGCACGAGGTCGCGCAGGGTCCGGCCGGCCAGGTTGGTGGTGGTGACGCCGCTGCCGACGTAGCCGCCGGCCCAGCCGAGGCCGGTGCGGCGGTCCAGGTCGACGGTGGCGCACCAGTCGCGGGGCACGCCGAGGACCCCGGCCCAGGCGTGCTCGATCCTGGCGGTGCGGGCGGCGGGGAAGAACTCGTGCAGGATCTCGCGCAGCTGGCGGACGGTCGCGGGCTGGGTGGCGCCGTCGGTGTCGGTGCGGGAGCCGAAGCGGTAGGGGACGCCGCGGCCGCCGAGGGCGATCCGGTCGTCGGCGGTGCGCTGCGCGTACATGTAGGCGTGGGCGAAGTCACCGAGCACCTCCCGGCCCTCCCAGCCGGTCTCCTCCCAGAACGAGGCCGGGAGGGGCTCGGTGGCGATCATCGCCGAGTTCATCGGCAGCCAGGTGCGGCGTTCGCCCGCGAGGCCCGAGGTGAAGCCCTCGGTGGCGCGCAGCACGTAGCGGGCGGTGACGGTGCCGTGCGGGGTGACGGCCCGGGGTTTGCGGCCGCCGCGGATCTCGGTCACCGGGGTGCCCTCGTACAGGTCGACGCCGAGCCGTTCGACCACGTCGGCGAGGCCGGCGGCGAGTTTGGCGGGCTGGAGGCGTGCGCCGTGGGGGCTCCAGACCGCGCCGAGGGCACCGGCGACGTTCAGGCGGCGCGCGGCCTCGGTGGCGTCGAGCTCCTGGACGCGGTCGGCCCCGTAGGCGCGTTCGGTCGCGGTGAAGTCTCGCAGCCGGGCCAGTTGTGCGGGGGTGCGGGCGACCTCCAGGACGCCGCCGCGCACCAGGTCGGCGTCAATGTTCTCGGCGTCCAGGGTGTCGGCGACCTCGCCGACCGCCCGGTCCATCACCCGCTGCATCGCGGCGGCGCGCTCCTGCCCGTACCGGCGGGCGAAGGCACCGCGGCCGGCGAAGCCGTTGTAGAGCCAGCCGCCGTTGCGGCCGGAGGCGCCGTAGCCGCAGAAGCGCTGTTCCAGCACCGCGATCCGCAGGTCCGGGTCGGCCTTCTTGAGGTAGTAGGCCGTCCAGAGGCCGGTGTAGCCGCCGCCGACCACGCAGATGTCGACCTCCCGGTTGCCAGGCAGGGCCGGCCGGGCGTCGGGAATCCCGAGCCGCCCCCACCAGAAGGACACTCCGCCGTTCACACCCGTGCCACCGGATCCCACGGAACCCGACCTCGCTCTCACGCCGACAGTTTCCCGGACGCTATGCCCGGCGGACGGGGTCGAACCACCGCCAGCTTGGAAGAATCCGGCGCCCGTGCGCTGCACCCTGTCAGGTCAGGAGTTGTTCCAGGAGCTCGGCCACCGACGTGTCGTCGTGCTTCTCCGGGACGGCGCAGCGCACGTCGAAGGCGGCGTCGCGGGCACGGGCGAGCGCGGCGGCGTCGCGGGCCGGGTCGAGGAAGGCGGAGCGTCGTGGTGACAGGAGCATCGGCACGCTGCCGGCGGTCCAGTCGGGGGTGAGTTCGACGAGTCCGCCCTCGCCGTCCGCCAGTACCGCCGCCAGGCCGCGCAGGACGGTGAACGCCCAGATCATGCCGGGGAGTTCGAAGTCGACCCGGGTGTCGAGGTCGAGCACGAGGGCATCGCCGGCGCCGTCGTGGCGCAGTCCCAGGTCGTCGTGCTCGGCCAGTTCGAGGAGGTGGTCGGCGTGGTCTCCGTCGAGCCAGCTGTCGCACTCGGCGACGGCGGCCGGGAGTTCGGCGAGGTACCGGCTGCGGAGGGCCCGGTCGGGCCAGGGGGTGCAGAGGCCGGTCCAGTCGGGCTCGGGCCAGGCGGAGGCCGGGGCGAGCGGCGAGCGCAGATAGGCCCGCAGCCGGGGTTCGGCGACGGTGACCGCCGCCGTGACCGTGATGTACCGCGCCATGTCCGCCGTTCCTCCGTCGTCGCTCCGGCCCCACCGGTCTGGTCCCACTGGCACCCCCCGGACGCGCCGGACGCGCCCGGTCGGGGTGGTGCCGATTGTGCCCGCACCCGCCGACAGTGGGGGCCGCGGCGGGGGCGGGCGACAGGGGTGGCCGGATCAGCCGATGGTCGATCCGGTGATCGGCCCGGAGATCGGGATGCTCTCACCGGCGAGTCCGGCCTTGACGAACTGCCAGGTCAAGCCGTTGATCACACCCTGGCCGAGGGGTGCGAACCGGGCGAAGGCGGGCTGACTGAGGTCGAGGTGGGTGGAGTCGCAGGACGGACACTTGTCCCGGACCGGGACGGTGACGGTCTTGCCCTGGTAACTCACCTTGACCGAGATGCCCTTGCAGAGCGGGTCGTTGTTGGGGTTGGCGCTGGTCCACCAGGTGTGCGAGACGGCGACCAGCATCTGGTTCCCGGCGTTGATCTGGGTGCCGCACGCGCCGTAGCCGGCGTCGTTGTAGTAGGTGGCCTTGCCGTTCATGGGCTTGTTGATCGGTATCGCGGCGCTCGCGGTGCCGGCGGTGAGCGCGACCAGCGCGGCGGCGGCCAGCGGGACGCCCGCCAGGATCCGGAGGTTCGGGACAACTCGCATGTGTACCCTCCCAGTTCGGTGACTGGAAAGGACAGTAGGCAGAGCATCCAGCATTGGTACAGACATCTGACATGTTGTCATGAACACAAGTCAGGATGCTTTACTCACTCGGCCGACAGGGGGACGATGCGTGACCGCACGACCGCGCCGCGCGTTCAGCAGGGCGCCCGATCCCGCGTCCTCGGAGGCCCCGTTGCGCACCTTCGCCCTGCTCGCCACCCTCACCGCCGTGCTCACCGGCACCCTCGCCGGCCCGGCCGCCGCCGCACCGGAGCCCCGGGAGGTCAACCAGGGCTACAGCATCCCGGTCGGCGCCGTCACCGACCTCGGCGCACTCCCCGTGCTCGGCAGCCTCGGCCTGGACTTCGCCCGACTGCTGGGGGCGTAGCGACCCGGGGCGCCCGCGACCGCCTGTCAGGTGCCGGACAGTGCAAGAACTGTCCGGAAGATGATCGTCAGCCTGTCAGGCGGGCCCCTGACCTGCACCGTCACAGGAACACCACATCGATTCCGGTCGGAATTGGTCTCGACCATTGCTCGGCGTTCACATTCGGAGGAGGCTCCTCGGCGAAGCGCAGGGGTACCGACCCCCGCGCTCACCAATGGGAGGAAGACCACTCATGTCGCTTCGCAAGGCCTTCTCCAGCGTTGCCGTGGCCGGAATCATGGCGGGCGGCGCCCTGATCGCGGCCCCGAGCGCTCAGGCGGCCACCTACACCTACATCGGCATCTACCCGACCGCGGCCTCCTGCCACGCGGCCGGCCAGGCGTACGTGAGCAGCCACCGGGCCATCGTCTACTTCTGCGACACCACCACCGAGACCGGCCCGGCGCGACTCTCCGTCGTCCTCGCCTGAACCACCGGAACACACTGACGGTGGGCCGCACGACCGTGCGGCCCACCCCCGGGATCCGCCCCGGCACCGCGCGGACACCCCGGACCGAGCGACTCGGTCCTCCCCCGGATCCGATCCCCGAAGGCGATCTCCGGGGGCACCCCTCGCGGCACACGGGCCCGTCCGGACACCCTCCGGGCGGGCCCTTCGACTGCCCACGGTTGTTTCCGCTGCGAAAGTTAGTCCTGCCGACACGCCCGCGACAGGCGGGAACACGCCCTCGCAGCGGCCGCGTCATCACCCGAAAGCCTCCCGCAACGCGGCGTCACGCGGCCGCAACACCCGTTCCCAGCAGGCAGAACGGGTGATTGACAGGGAACCGCGGGCTTCAGCACGATGAGCGCCGAGCCCGGTCGCAGCACCTCGCAGCACCGGCCGCAGCACCCGTCGCAGCACCCGTCGCACCACGCGTCGCACCACCCCGAGACAGCGGAAGGAGGGCCGATGATCACCCGCACCGTTCACCGTGTCGCCCCGGCCCGCCGCCGCTGTTGTTGTCGCGGGGCGCTCGCCCGCTGATCCCCGGCCGGACCCCGGCCGTCCTTCCTCCCCACGGCACCCGTGCGCCCTCCGTCGCGCCCCGCCGTGTCGCACCCCGCCGCACCCCGCCCGTGCGCCGCCCGCGTCCGCGCCGTCGTCCGCGGCGGCCGGGCCCTGCCCGCACACCCGCCTGCACCGCACCCACCTCCGTACGAGAGTCGAGGATCCGCCATGTCCACCGCCACCACCACCGCACTCCGCCTCACCCCGGCCGCCGGCCGGATCGGCGCGATCGTCCACGACGTGCGCCTCGGCGGCGAGCTGCCCGCCGAGACCGTCGCCGCGATCGAGGCCGCCCTGTACGAGCACAAGGTGCTGTTCTTCCGCGGCCAGCAGCACCTGGACGACGCCGAGCACGAGGCCTTCGCCCGCCTGCTGGGCCACCCGGTCGGCCACCCCACCGTCCCCAGCGCGGACGGCCGCTACGTCTTCGAGCTGGACGCCACCAAGGGTGTGCGGGCCAACAACTGGCACACCGACGTCACCTTCGTCCCCTCCTACCCCAAGGCCTCGATCCTCCGCTCCCTCGAGCTGCCGCCGGCCGGCGGCTCGACCGTGTGGGCCAACACCGCCGCCGCGTACCAGGACCTGCCGGAGCCCTTGAAGGTGCTGGCCGAGTCGCTGCGCGCCGTGCACACCAACGACTACGACTACGCGGCCAGCCTGGCCCTGCGCCCGGAGCTCGCCGACAATGCCGAGATCGCGAACCTGTTCCGGCAGGTCTTCGTCTCCACCGCCTTCAAGACCGAGCACCCGGTGGTCCGGGTCCACCCGGTGACCGGCGAGAAGAACCTGCTGCTCGGCGCCTTCGCCCAGCGGATCCAGGGCGTCTCCGGCGCCGACAGCCGCGCCCTGCTCGCGCTCTTCCAGCGCTACGTGGAGCGGCTGGAGAACACCGTGCGCTGGGACTGGCAGGTCGGCGACGTCGCGATCTGGGACAACCGCGCCACCCAGCACTACGCCGTCAACGACTACGGCGACGAGCCGCGCCTGGTCCGCCGGATCACCCTGGACGGCGACCTGCCGGTGGGTGCGGACGGCGCGCCGAGCCGGCTGCTCGAGCCCGCCGAGCCGCCGCGGGTGGCCGGGCTGGTGCCGGCCGAGGAACTGGAGACCGCCGCCGCCGAGGCCGCCAAGGTCGCCGCCGCCGAGGCGGCCGGGGCCGGGGCCAAGGTGGCCCCGAGTCCGGTGACCCCGGCCGCCGACCGGGGCTGAGCGGAACCGGAACGGAAGCGGATCGGCAAACGGAACCGAGGAAGGCGAAGCATGGTCACCGAGACCGCCCCCGCCACGCCCGTCGGCGGGCCGCGCACCGGGGACGCCCGGCGGGACGTCAACGCGGCCGCCGTCCTGCGGGCGGTGCTGGACCACGGCCCGGTGGCCCGCGGCCGGGTGGCCGCGCTCACCGGCCTGAGCCCGGCCGCGGTCTCCCGCCAGGTGGTCGACCTGGTCCGGCTCGGACTGCTGCGCGAGCGGCCCGAGTTGACCGCACCCGGCACCGGGGCGGTGGGCCGGCCGCAGCTCCCGGTCGACGTGGATACCGGCCGGATCGCCGTGGCCGGTCTGCACATCGGCCTGCCGTACACCACCTTCGCCTTCCTCGATCCGCGCGGCAACGTGCTGCACCGCAGGGAGTTGAGCAATCGCGGCCGCACCGGCCGGGCCGTGCTGCGGCCGCTGCTGGAGCGGCTGCCCCGGCTGCTGGCCGCGGCGCCCGACGGACGGACCGTGGTCGGTCTGGGCGCGGTCGCCGGCGGATCGGTCGACCGGGAGCGCGGGCTGATCGTCCGTCACGACCCGTTGCGCTGGCGGGACCTGCCGCTCGCCGCGCTGCTCTCGGACGCCTCCGGGCTGCCCGTGCAGGTCGACAACCACGCCCGGGCGCTGGCCCAGGCGGAGATCCTGTTCGGACACCCGGCGGCCCGGCGCTCGATGGTGCACCTGTTCGTCGGCCACGTGGTGGACGCGGCCCTGGCGGTCGCCGGCACCGTGCACGTCGGCCCGGCGTCGCCGACCGGGGACGTCGCCCATCTGCCGGTACCGGACAGCGACCTGCTCTGCCACTGCGGCCGCACCGGCTGTCTGGCGGTCGCCGCCTCGGACACCACGCTGTTCGAGGCGGCGGCCGCCGAGGGGATCACCGAACGGCCGGACCGGGCGGCCTTCCTGGCCGCCGTCCAGGCCGGCGACCCGCGCGCCGACCGACTGGTGCGGCGACGCGCGGAGACCATCGGCCGCGCGCTCGCCCTGCTGGCCGACGTGGTCAACCCCGACCTGCTCGTCCTGACCGAGACCTTCGCCCTGCTCGACCCGGCCTACCTGGACGTGGTGCGCACCGAGTTCGCCCGCCGCTCGCACCTGCGGCGGGACGCCGATCTGCTGATCGCCCAGCAGCGCGGCGCCGATGTGCTCGCCGTGGCCGCCGGAGCCGCCGCGCTCACCGCCCTGCACGCCCGTCCGGTGCACGCCCTGACCGCCGCCCCCCGGCCGCAGCGACCGACCCCGCAGCCGCCGACCGCTCACCCGCCGACCCCGCACGCCCCTTCCCGCAGAGGACCCCACTCGTGACCAGCTTCCCCACCGCCCCCGCCCTGTCCCGCCGGGCACTGCTGCGCGGCGGCCTCGCCGGCGCCGGCCTGCTCTCCCTGGCCGCCTGCCGCTCGGCCGCCGACACCGCCGCGGGGCAGGCCACCGGCGACGCGGCGGGCCCGCGCCGCGGCGGCGTCCTCACGGTCGGCACCGGCGTCGACTTCACCCCGGCCCTGCTGTTCGCCCAGAGCGCCAACACCCTCGTCCAGCGCCTGGTCTTCAACACCCTCACCCGCTACGACGACAAGCTCCAGCCGCAGCCCGAGCTGGCCACCTCCTGGCAGGTCGCCCCGGACGGCGCGAGCGTCACCCTCAGGCTGCGCGAGGACGTGACCTTCCACAGCGGCCGCCGGTTCACCGCGGACGACGTGGTGTTCGCGGTCAAGAACCTCCAGAACCCGGCCCGTTCGGCCCAGTTGAGGTCGACCGCGGCCGCCGTCACCGACTTCCGCAAGAACGGCGACTTCGAACTCACCCTCGTCCTCGCCCATCCGGTGAGCAACCTCTTCGACCTGTTCGAGTTCATGATCGTCCCGGACTCGGCCACCGTCGAGGAGGCCTTCGCCGGGACGAAGCTGATCGGCACCGGCCCCTACACCTTCACCGAGCGCAAGCCCGGCAGCTCGATCACCTTCGCCCGCAACGAGAAGTACTGGAACCCGGGCCGCCCCTACCTGGACGGCGTCGAGATCCGCGTGATCCCGCAGGCGGAGTCGCTGCTCTCCTCCCTGAAGACCGGACAGACCCACCTCTCCTACGGCATCCGCGGCAAGGACATCGCCACCCTCCGCAGCGACCCGCAGTTCCGCATCACGCCCTACGACACCGGCTCCGGCGCCTACTACATCGGCGCCAACCTCACCGCCGAACACGTCTCCGACAAGCGGGTGCGGCAGGCCATCGCCTGGGCGGTCGACCGCGACCGGCTGGTCGAGCAGGCGCTCGGCGGCTACGGCACCGTCTCCGCCACCCCGTGGCCCAAGTCCTCCCCCGCCTACAGCGCGGACGCCGCCGGCCACTACCGCCACGACCCGGAGCGGGCGAAGCAGCTGCTCAAGGACGCCGGACTCACCGGCATCAGCCTGCCGTTCGCCCACAGCAACGACCCCGGCAACACCGCCGTCGCCCAGATCCTCCAGTACGACCTGAAGCAGGTCGGCATCGAAACCGTCCTCCAGCCCACCGACTCGCCCACCATGCAGAAGCAGCTGATCGCGCAGAGCATGCCCGCGCTGTGGACCCTGAGCCACGGCTTCGCCCAACTCCACCCCGCCACCCTGGCGGTGAGCGCCTACCCGTTCAACGAGGCGAAGAACAGCTCGCGCTTCAGCTCGCCCGCCTACACCGACATCGTCCAGCGCGCCTGGCAGCGGCCCGACAGCGACAGCCCCGAGGCCAGGGCGCTCTACGGACGGATCACCGACGTCCTGCTGGACGAGCAGTTCGTGATCGACCTCGCCATCGCCGGCCTCACCGAGGTCGCCGTCGGCAAGGCACGCGGCGCCACCCTCAACAAGTTCGGCTACCTCAACCTCGACGACGCCTACCTCACGGCCTGACCGGAGGACCCGGACCCGATGCGCACCTTCCTCCTCAAGCGGCTCCCCTCCGCCCTGCTCGTCCTCCTGCTCGCCTCCTTCCTGGTCTTCCTGATCCTCCGCCTCATCCCCGGCGACCCGGCCACCACACTGGCCGGACCGGACGCCGGACCGGACGCCGTGGCCGCGATCCGAGCCCGACTCGGCCTCGACCGGCCGCTGCTCGGCCAGTACCTGCACTGGCTCGGCCAGCTGCTCACCGGGGACCTCGGACCCAGCTACGCGATCGGCGGCCAAGTCGCCGACCTGATCACCGACGGACTCGGCGCGACCGCCCAACTCACCGCCGCCGCCCTGCTGCTGGTGGTGCTGATCGCCCTGCCGCTCGGCGTCCTCGGCGCCACCGCCCGGCGCCGTCCGGCCGGCGCCGCCGTCCGCGCCCTCACCACCGCCGTGCTCGCCGTACCGCCGTTCGTCACCGGAGTGCTGCTGGTCCTGCTGTTCGCGGTCACCCTCGGCCTGCTGCCCGCCGGCGGCCACGAGTCCCTGCTCGACGCCCCCGACCTCGCCCTGCAGTACCTGCTGCTGCCCGCCGTCTGCCTCGCCCTGCCCAGCGCCGCCGTCCTCGCCCGCTACCTCACCGACGGCATCGAACGCGCCCTCGCCGAGGACTACGTGCGCACCGCCACCGCCGTCGGCGTCTCCCGCCGCCGGATCGTCTGGCGGCACGCCCTGCCCAACGCGCTGCCCTCCGCCGTCACCGTGCTCGGCCTGCAGATCGGCCACCTGGTGGCCGGGGCCGTCCTGGTCGAGCGGATCTTCGCCTGGCCCGGGCTCGGCCAGCTCGTCGAACAGGGCGTACTGCGCCGCGACTACCCCGTGGTGCAGGACCTCCTGCTGCTGATCGTCGCCGTCTACGTCATCGTCCAGCTGCTCACCGACCTGGTGTACGCCTGGCTGGACCCCCGGATCCGGTGGGAGTAACCCATGACCGCCCTCGCCGCCCCCGCGCGTGCCCTCCCGGCCCGCGCCCGCAACCGCTACCTCGCCGGACTGCTCACCGGACGCGGCCTGACCGGGCTCGCCCTGGTCGGCACCGTCGCCCTGGCCGGACTGCTCGCCCCGCTGCTCACCGGCCAGGACCCCGACGCCCAGGGCCCGCTGGCGCTGGCCGGGCCGAGCGCCGCGCACCCGTTCGGCACCGACGACCTCGGCCGGGACCTCTTCAGCCGGGTCCTGCACGGCATCACCACCGACCTCGCGCTGATCCTCCCCGCCGTGCCGGTCGGCGCGCTGGCCGGCTGCTCGCTCGCCCTGCTCGCGGCCACCCACCGCTGGGCCGACACCGCCGTCCAGCGGGCCTTCGACCTGGTGCTCGCCTTCCCCGGACTGATCCTGGCACTGGCCGTCACCGCCGTGCTCGGGCCCGGCCGCTGGCCGGTGTTCATCGTCGTCGCCCTGGCCGAGATCCCGCTGTTCGGACGCCAGCTGCGGTCCGGGATCCTGGTCCAGCGGGAGCGCGAGTACGCGCTCGCGGCCCGGGTCGGCGGTGCCTCCCGGCGCCGGGTGCTGCTGCGGCACGTGCTGCCGAACGCGGTCGATCCGCTGATCGTGCAGGCGGCGGTGGCGCTGTCCGTCGGCGTCTTCATCGAGGGTGCGATGAGCTTCCTCGGGCTCGGTGTCCGGCCCCCGGAGCCGACCCTCGGCTCGATCCTCAGCCAGTCCGTCGGCTACCTCGCCACCCGTCCGACCTTCGCGGCCGCCCCGCTGGCCGCCACCACCGCGCTGGTGCTCGGCTTCACGCTGATCGCCGAGGCCCTGAACCGGGGGATCCGCCGATGACCGCCAGCACCCCGCACCGCACCGCCGGGACTCTCCCGTCGGCCGCCGCCGGAGCCCCCGCCCGCACCGTCCTGAAGGTCACCGACCTCACCGTCGAGTTCGACGGCACCACCGCCGTCGACGGTGTCGGCTTCGACCTCGCCGCCGGGGACACCCTCGGCCTGGTCGGCGAGTCCGGCTCCGGCAAGTCCACCACCGCGCTCGCCCTGCTGCGGATGCTCCCGCCCGGCGGCCGGATCACCGGCGGTTCGGTGGAACTCGACGGCCAGGACCTCGCCGCCCTCCCCGAACCGGCCCTGCGCGCCCTGCGCGGCCGGCGGATCGCCATGGTCTTCCAGGACCCGATGTCCTCGCTCAACCCGGTGCTGACCGTCGGCCGCCAGCTCGACGAGGCCCTGCGCGCCCACGGCGCCCACCCCGACCGCCGCGAACGCGCGGCCCGGGCGGTCGAGTTGCTCGAACTGGTCGGCATCCCGGACGCCGCCGGGCGGCTGCGCGACCACCCGCACCGGTTCTCCGGCGGACAGCGCCAGCGCATCATGATCGCCCTCGCGCTCGCCAACGACGCCGAGGTCCTGGTCGCCGACGAACCCACCACCGCCCTCGACCCGACCGTGCAGCGGCAGATCCTGGACCTCCTCACCCGGATCAACCGGCGGACCGGCACCGCGCTCGTGGTGATCAGCCACGACCTCGGGGTGATCGCCCGGACCTGCCGCCGGCTGCTGGTCATGCGCCACGGCAAGGTGGTCGAGTCCGGCACCACCGCCGAACTCCTCGGCGCGCCCCGGCACCCCTACACCCGGCAGCTGCTGGCCGCCGTCCCGCGCCTGGAGACCCCCTCCGGCGCGGCCGCCAACAGCGTGCCCGGACCGGAACCGCTGCTCACCGTCACCGGCCTGCGCAAGACCTACGGCTCGCGCCGGCGCGCCGTCACCGCGCTGGACGGCGTCGACCTGGAGCTGCACCCCGGCGAGACCCTCGGCCTGGTCGGCGAGTCCGGCTCCGGCAAGTCCACCCTGGCCCGCGCCCTGGTCCAGGTCCACGCGCCGAACGGCGGCCGGATCCGGTTCCGGGGCGAGGAGTTCGGCCGGGGCGGCGAGCGCACCGCCCGGCGCGAGGTGCAACTCGTGTTCCAGGACCCGTACTCCTCGCTCAACCCCCGGATGACCGCCGGGCAGATCGTCGCCGAGCCGCTGATCGCCCACGGCCTGGGCGACCGGGCCGCGCGGGCGAAGCGGGTCGCCGAACTCCTGGAGCAGGTCGGCCTCGACCCGGCGAGCGCCGACCGGCACCCCCGGGCGTTCTCCGGCGGCCAGCGCCAACGCATCGGCATCGCCCGGGCGCTGGCCCCCGAACCGAGCGTCCTGATCTGCGACGAACCGGTCTCCGCACTCGACGTCTCGGTCCAGGCCCAGGTGCTCGACCTGCTGGCCCGGCTCCAGCGCGACCTCGGCCTCGCCATCCTCTTCATCGCGCACGACCTCGCGGTGGTCCGGCAGGTGAGCCACCGGATCGCCGTGCTGCACGGCGGCCGGATCGTCGAGACCGGCCCCGCCGACCGGGTCGTCACCGCCCCCGAGCACCCGTACACCGCCGAACTCCTCGCCGCCGTCCCCCGCCTGGACGCGGTCGCCGCGCCGCCCGCCCCCGCCCTGACCCTCCGGAGCACCGCATGAGCACCGACCCCCGCCGGGACCCGCAGCCCGCCACCCGCCGCGACCCCTACCAGGGCTTCCCCGGCACCGTCGGCCGCACCTTCGCCGAATCCACGCCCGCCTGGCCCGAACGGGTCCGCCCGCGCGAGGGCGCACCCAACATCGTCGTCGTCCTGGTCGACGACCTCGGCTACAGCGACATCGGCCCGTTCGGCGCCGAGGTCCCCACCCCCGTCCTGGACGGCCTGGCCGAGCGCGGCGTCAAACTCGCCAACTACCACACCATGCCGCTCTGCTCGCCCGCCCGGGCGGCGCTGCTCACCGGCCTCAACCCGCACCGGGTCGGCTACTCCTTCGTCGCCAACGCCGACCCCGGCTTCCCCGGCTACGGCATGGAGGTCGCCGGGGACATCCCCACCCTCGCCGAACTGCTGCACGACAGCGGCTACGCGACCTGGGCCGTCGGCAAGTGGCACCTCACCCGCGACTCCGCCTCCAGCGCCGCCGACAACCGCGCCAACTGGCCGCTGCAGAAGGGCTTCGACCAGTACTACGGCGTGCTGGAGGGCCTGACCAGCCTCTTCCACCCGCACCAACTCGTGCGCGACAACAGTCCGCTGGACATCGACGAGTTCCCCGACGACTACTACTACACCGACGACATCACCGACCGCGCCATCGACATGGTCAAGTCGCTGCGCGCCCACGACGCCGACAAGCCGTTCTTCCTCTACCTGGCCCACAACGCCGTGCACGGCCCGCTGCAGGCCAAGCCCGCCGACCTGGCCCGCCACCGGGGCCGCTACGACGGCGGCTGGGACGAACTGCGGGCCGCCCGCTTCGCCCGCCAGCTGGCCGCCGGCCACTTCCCGCCCGGCACCGAACTGCCCGACCGCAACTCCGAGTCCGGCCACGAGGTCGGGCCCTGGAGCGGACTCACCGAACCCGAGCGGCGGTTGTACGCCCGGTACATGGAGGTCTACGCGGCGATGGTCGACAACGTCGACCAGAACCTCGGGCGACTGCTCGACACCCTCACCGAGCTCGGCGAACTCGACAACACCATCGTGGTGTTCACCTCCGACAACGGCGGCACCGGCGAGGGCGGCGCCGAGGGCACCCGCAGCTACTTCAGCCGCTTCGTCCACCACCCGAACCTGCCCGCCGACTGGAACCCCGACGTCGAGCGCGAGGTCGAACTCGTCGGCGGCCCGCGCTCGCTGGTCCACTACCCGCGCGGCTGGGGGATGGCCTCCAACACGCCGTTCCGCCTCTACAAGGGCCAGACCCACGCCGGCGGGGTGCGGGTCCCGTTCGTGCTGTCCTGGCCGGCCGGCCTCCCGCGCGCCGAGGGCGACCCCGGCGTCCGCACCCAGTACCAGTACGTCACCGACCTGCTGCCCACCCTGCTGGACCTGGCCGGCGTCGAACGGCCCGCCCACCGCGCCGGGCAGCCCGTGCAGTCCCTCGACGGCTTCCCCTTCACCGATGTGCTGCGCGACCCCGCCGCGGACTCCACCCACCTCGAGCAGTACTGCGAGATGACCGGCAACCGCAGCTACTACCGCGACGGCTGGAAGCTGGTCACCCTGCACCGCCCCGGCACCCCGTACGACGACGGCGAGTGGGCCCTGTACGACCTGCGCACCGACCCCACCGAGATCCACGACCTGGCCGCCGAACACCCTGCCCTGGTCAAGGAGTTGTCCGGAGCCTGGGAGGTCGCCGCCCGGCAGAACGGGGTCTTCCCGCTCGCCGACGGCAGCGGCGCGCTCGCCCGCCGCCACCCGGACGACGCCCGGCTCCGCCGCCCGGTCCGGCTGCTGGCCGGCACCCCCGAACTCGAACGCTACCGCTCCTCCCGGCTGATCTCCTTCCGTTCCTTCACGATCGAGGCCGAACTCTCCCAGCACGCCGACGGGGACGCCGGCGTGCTGGTCTCGCACGGCGACCAGGGCGGCGGCTACAGCCTCTACGTCGAGGACGGCCGGCTGCGCCTCGCCTACAACCAGTACGGCGAACTCGTCGAGGCCGACGCCGGACCGCTCGCCCCCGGCGCCCACCTGGTCACCGTCGAGGCCACCGCCGTCCCGGGCCTGCGCTGGGAGTTCCGGGTGCTGGTCGACGGCGTCGCGAGCGGGCGGCTGGGCCCCGTCCACCAGCTCATCGGGATGGCCCCGTTCCAGGGCATCAGCGTCGGCGTCGACCGCAAGTCCCCGGTCTCCTGGCCGGTGTACGAGCGCCACCGCTCCTTCCGCTACACCGGCGGCCTGCGCGCCGTCACCTACCGGCCCGGCGACCCGGCCCCCGACGACCCGGAGACCGTCGCCCGGGCCCTTCGGGAGGCCGCCGCCGCGTTCGAATAACCTGTCCCCGCAAGGCCCTGCCGTCCGTCCTGTCCCGGGGGAACAGTGATCAGCGCACTCCTGCCCGCGTCCGTCGTCGTCGAGACCGCCTACTCCGACCCGCCCCAGGCCCGCCTGGAGCCCGAGGAGGAGGCGGTCGTCGCCCGCGCCGTCGAGTCCCGGCGCCGCGAGTTCACCACCGTGCGCCACTGCGCCCGGATCGCCCTCGGCCGCCTCGGCGTCCCCTACCGGCCGCTGGTCCCGGGCCTGCGGGGCGCCCCGGGGTGGCCGGAGGGCGTCGTCGGCTCCCTCACCCACTGCGCCGGCTTCCGCGCCGCCGCCGTGGCCCGCGCCGAGGACGTGCTCTCCCTCGGCATCGACGCCGAACCCGCCCTCCCCCTGCCCGAGGGCGTGCTCGACGCCATCGCCCTCCCCGCCGAGCAGCAGCGGAACACCACCCTCTCCGCCGTCCACCCCGGCACCCCCTGGGACCGCATCCTCTTCAGCGCCAAGGAGTCCGTCTACAAGACGTGGTTCCCGCTCACCCGCACCTTCCTCGACTTCTCCGAGGCCGACCTCACCCTCCGCCCGGACGGCACCTTCACCGCCACCCTCCTCGTCCCCTCCCCGCTCCCCACCCTGGACGGCCACTGGCGCGTCCACGACGGCCACCTCGCCACCGCCATCACCGTCCTGCGGTAACGCCCCACGGACAAACGGTTCCCACCACCGGTCGTACGGGAAGTCCTTCAGGAGGAGCGGAACAGCGGCGCGTTCGTCCGGGAGTCCATTGCCCGCTCCCGGCGAACGTCGCCACCGGCCCTCGTCACGCGCCGACTCACCCCACGCAACCGGGAGATCGCGATGACCGACAACCAGACCGCGCAGCACGGCGTCCCGTCCGGACCCGACCCCGACCCCGACCCCGGCCCCGACCCCGACCCGCCCCGTGACGAGCACACCGGGACCGTGGACGGCGCGGCCGTCGACGGGAACATCCATGTCGGCTACTGGGACGGCCCGGCGGACGGACGGTCGCTCGACCGGGCCACCGACCGGCTCACCGACCTCGTGGCGGGGCGGCTGGCCGCCGCACCCGGCCGCACGCTGCTGGACGTCGGCTGCGGAACGGGGCGGCCCGCGCTGCGCATCGCCCGGGCCACCGGTGGCCGTGTGTCGGGAATCTCGGTCAGCGCCGAGGACATCGCGCTGGCACGGACCCGGGCGGACGCCGCCGGGCTCGCCGACCGGGTGGACTTCCGGTACGCGGACGCCTGCGCGCTGCCGTTCGAGTCCGAGTCCTTCGACGGGGCCTGGGCGATCGAGTCCATGATGCACATTCCCGACCGGACCGCCGCCCTCACCGAGATCGCCCGGACCCTGCGGCCCGGCAGCACGCTGGTCGTCACCGACGTGCTGCTCCGGTCGCCGGTGACCGGTGACGCCGCGGAAACAGTCCGCCGGACCTGCCGGGCGTTCGGGTCCCCCGCGCTCCCCGAGCCGACGGAGCTCCGCGCGGCCCTCGACCGCGCCGGTCTGGAGGTTCTGGAGTTCCAGGACATCGGAGAGCACGTCCGACCCACCTACCAGGCGTTCGCCGACGCCTTCGCGCATGTCACCCCCTCCGTGGACGATCCGCACTACGAGTTCTTCGACTTCGCCCGTTCCCTGCCCCGGTTCGGCGCGCTCCCGGAGGTCGGCTACGCCTTCGTGGTCGCACGCCGCCGCTGAACGCGGGCACCGGCCGGATCGGCGGGGCCGAAGAACGGCCTCGCCGGAGCTCGGCGGGCAACCGATCCGGCCAATGAAGTTCCACCACGATCCATCGGTGGTGGCAGGAAATATTCGCTCAGAAATCCGTGGCCGACGACCCGTCACCATGGAGCAGGCGGACCGGGCCGGTACCGGACCGTGCACGGACGGGGCCCGGCCCGGCGATTCCGCCGGGCCGGATCCACGGCACCCCTCGGCGGGAAATCCCGCAGCGCGCGACCGTTCACCGTGTCAAGTGGAACTCGGGGCGCCTCGAAGAGATTCGTCCCCGCACTTGCCCTCCGGGATTCCGGTAGCCTCACCGAGTGGAGACGAAAGCTTCAGATCGTCCATTCCCCAGTTCGAATTCAGGCCGCCTCCTCCCGCCCCGACTGCGCCGTTCGGTCTGTTCGGGCCGTTCGGTCCCGCATTCTTCCGACCGTCTGTACGGAAACACCGATTCCCCGCCCCCGCACCCGTCCGAGCGCGACGGGGCCCCCTCATGACCGGGCCGGCCGAGCCCCGACCGGTGGTGGGCGCGCTGATCCGCGACCCGGCCGGCCGGATCTTCGTCCAACGCCGCTCGGCGGACCGCTCCCTCTTCCCCGGTTGCTGGGACGTGGTCGGCGGAGCCGTGGAACCAGGGGAGTCCCTCCTGGAAGCACTTCGCAGGGAGATCTCGGAAGAGACGGGGTGGCGGTTGCGCCGCGTGCTCGCCCGGGTGGCACACACCGAGTGGACCGGGAACGGCACACGGCACATCGAGTCGGACTACCTCGTCGAGGTGGACGGGGACCTCTCCTCGCCCGCACTCGAAGCGGACAAACACACCGAGTTCGCGTGGCTGGCCGCCGAGGACGTCACGCTGCTCGACGAGAACACACTGCGCAGCGGAAGCACCTTCGTCAAGGACGTCGTGACCGCGGCACACGCCTGGCGCACCGATCCTCCGGGGACCCGCACGGCTCCCTGAACCGTCTGCGGACACCTGAGTCCGATCCGGGCCGCACCACCCTTTCCCGACTTCCCACGTCATCGTCGAGCGGTGTTCTGCGAGGGGAATATTCTGCATGCCCGGCGACAGGCTGAAGGACCTCCGTCCGCGACCACGAGTCCTGATGATCGGATTTGCCGGGCATCAAGGAAAAGAGTACCTGCCGATCATGCGGGAGAGTGCCGATATCGTCGGCGGCGTCGACTCCGCCCCGCCCGCCCTGCCGCTCGCCGGCGAATGGGGATTCCCGTACTACGAGAACCTCGACGACGCCCTGAAATCGGTCGACTTCGACGCCGCGGTGGTCACCGTGCCGCACGGCGAGCACTTCCCGGTCTGCGCGAGGCTGCTCGCGCACGGCAGGCACGTCATCAAGGAGAAGCCGTTCGCGGTCACCGAGCCGGAAGCGCGCCACCTGATCCGTCTCGCGCAGCAGGCCGACCGCAGCGTCTTCACACTGCTGCAGCGCAACTTCGACCCGGTGTTCCGGTTCGCCCGGGAGAACCTCGCGCGGATCGGGGAGCCCTACTGGTTCTCCTACGACTACCACTTCAACCTGGCGCGTCCGACCACGGGTTGGCGCGCCAGCTGGGAGCAGGCGCGGGGTGGCGTGCTCCTCGACATGGGCTACCACCTCGTCGATGTGCTCAGCGGAATGTTCCCCGAAGCCCCCCGGGTGCACTCCGCCTTCGTGCACCAGTACCGGGAGACCCGGGACCGCGGGCTGGAGGATCTGGTCGGTCTCATGTGCAGCTACCCCTCGAGGGGGCTGGAGGGCTCACTGCGCATCTCGCGCCACAGCCTCGCGAAGACCGAACACCTCTGTGTGCTCGGTTCGGAGGGCGCGTTGAACGTCGCCCCCGGAGCCGCCACCCTGCACGCCGTCGGAGGGGCGCAGCTGGAACGCTGCGCCCCGGAAGGATCCAGGACCGACATCACGCGCTCCATGATCGCCCACTACCTGGAACGCCTGGAGGACCGCGACTACCGCCGGGACCACCTCCTGCGTCAACTCGCCACCGTCCGCACGATCGACGGAATCTACCGGGACCGATCGGGCGGTTCGAGCGAACTCGCCCACCGATGCGCCTGACCCACCCCGCGAAGACCGGAGGAGAACACATGAGCGCCGACGAACGGCTCGCCCTTCTCGGAGGCACACCCGCCGTCCCGCAGCCACGGCCGCACGAGGTGTGGCCGCCCCCCGCGGACGCGGCGGAGCTGTCCGAACTGGCCGCGCAGCGCAACACCGACATCTCCATCAAGGGCAACAGCGGCCCCATCGGCCGGCTCGAGGCCGACTTCCTCGCCTTCCTCGACGGCGGCGCCCGCTACGCGGTCACCTTCAACTCCGGTACCAGCGCGCTCCTCGCCGCCTACTTCGCCCTCGGTGTGCGCGAGGGGGTGGACGTCGTGGGACCGGCGCTCACCTACCACGCCGCACTGAGCCCCGTCTTCGCGCTCCGCGGCGACGTGGTTCTCGCCGACATCGACCCCGACACCCGCGGCCTGGACCCCGAGGCGCTCCGGTCCGCGCTGACCGAGCACACCAAGGTCGTCACCGTGGTCCACCAGTGGGGCCACCCCTGCGAGATGGACGCGATCCTGTCGATCGCCGAGCAGTACGGGCTGCGCGTCCTGGAGGACTGCTCGCACGCGCACGGCAGCCGCTACAAGGGCCGGCCCGTCGGCACCTTCGGCGACGCCGCCGTCTTCTCCCTCCAGGCCAACAAGGCCGTCTACGCCGGGGAGGGCGGCATCCTCGTCACCAGCGACCCCGGGGTCCAGGACCGCGCCACCCTGCTCGGGCACTACCGGGACCGCTCCCGGGACTCCGTCCTCGACGAGGACCTGCGGGCCCACTGGGTCACGGGCTTCGGACTCAAGCTGCGGATGTCACCGTTCAACGCCATCGTCGCCCGGCACGCCCTCGCCGCCTTCCCCGCACGCAAGGAGGCCCGGCACCGGTGCCTGCGGCACCTCGGCGAGCAACTCGCCGACGTGGCGTACCTGGAGCGGGTCCAGGTCGCCGACCACGTCGACATGGGCGCCTGGTACGGCTACAAGCCGCTCTACCGGCCCCAGGCGCTGGGGGGCGTTCCGCGTGCCGTGCTCATCGAGGCGCTGCGCGCCGAGGGCATGGAGGTCGGCGCCCCCTCCGGCCCCCGGCTGTCGACCCTGCCGCTCTACGCCCGCCCCGAGAACCCCCTCTTCCCGGGAGTCCCGAAGAAGGCCGCCGCGCCGGGGGCCGGCTCGCGGGCCGAGCACGTCGAGCGGCACGCGCTCTCGCTGCCGACCTTCACCTCCTGGCCCGACGACAAGGTGCTGATCGACCAGTACGCCGAGGCGTTCCGCAAGATCGGCCGTCACCGCGAGGCGCTGGTCCGGTACGCCGCCGAGCTGCCCCGATGACCGGGACCGCCCCGACGACCCGGACCGCCCCGACGACCGGGACCGCAGCACCGAAGAGGGAGTGCGCATGACCGTCGAGGAGTCGCCGGAGGACGTGGCGAGGGCGCTGCAGCACGCTCTCGCCGGTGACGACCTGCCGGACACCTTCACCCTGCTGGGACGGGAATGGAGCCTGCACCGGGGTGTCTGGCCCAGCACGCTGAGCGCGGCCACCGAGGTGATGGCCTCGGTGGTGCCCTATCCCCGGGACGGCTCGTTCCTGGAGGTCGGCTGCGGCACGGGCGTCATCGCCGTCACCGCCGCACTCAGCGGCTGTGCCTCCGTCACCGCGCTGGACATCAACGAGAAGGCCGTGGCCAATACCGTCGCCAACGCCGAGCGGCACGGTGTGGGCGACCGGGTCCGTGCCCTCCACAGCGACCTGTACGCGGCGCTCGACCCCCTGAGCCGCTTCGACACGATCTTCTGGAACGTGCCCTGGACCTATGTGGAGGACGGCTTCGCCCTCTCCAGCGACATCCACTCCGCCGTCTTCGACCCGGGCTACCGGGGCCAGGCCCGCTACCTCGCCGGGGCGCACCGGCACCTGACCGACGGCGGCCGGCTGCTGCTGGGCACCGCCCACCTCGGGGACCGCGAACGGCTCGACGTGCTCGCCGGCGGAGCCGGCCTGCGGATCGACCTGCTGCGCAAGGTCCGCCGGATCGAGGAAGTGGGCGTCATGGAGTACCACCTGCTCGAACTGCGAACGAGGTGATCCGGTGACGCCGCCCGTGCCGCCGAAGGACGACCTCGAGCTGGCCCTCCGTCTGGGCGACCTCGCCGACGGGCTCACCGTCCGCCGCTTCCACGCGCTCGACCTGCGGGTCCGGGAGAAGCCGGACCGCACACCCGTGACCGACGCGGACACCGCCGTCGAGAGGGCCGTCCGCGAGGAGCTGCGATCCGCCCGCCCCGACGACGCCTTCGCCGGGGAGGAGACCGGCGGCTCCGTCTCGTCCGGGCGCACCTGGCTGGTCGACCCCATCGACGGCACCAAGAACTTCCTGCGCGGCGTACCGGTCTGGGCCACACTGATCGCGCTCCTGGAGGACGGCCGGCCCATCGTGGGCGTGATCAGCGCGCCCGCCCTGCACAGCCGCTGGTGGGCGGCGGCGGACCGGGGCGCCTGGCTGCGCCGGGGACCGGCCGGCACCGCCCCCGCGCGTCTGGGGGTCTCCGGGCGCTCCCGCCTCGACCAGGCGTACCTCTCCACCACCAGCACCCGCACCTGGGACGTCTTCCACTCGCGGGCGGCCTATCTGCGCCTGGCCGAGTCCTGCTGGGAGGACCGTGCCTTCGGCGACTTCCTCCAGCACTGCATGGTCGCCGAGGGAACGCTCGACATCGCGGCCGAACCGGTCGTCAACCCCTGGGACATCGCCGCGGTACAGGTGCTCGTGGAGGAGGCCGGCGGCCTCTGCACCGATCTCCTGGGCGCCTCGCCCCGGAGCGGCACCGGCGCCCTGTCCGCCAACCCGCGGTTGCACCGGCTCGCCCTGGCGGCCCTCTCGGCGCCGCCCGCGGCACCCGGGCCGCCCGGACCCTGAGCCCGCCCCGAACCGTCGGACGCGGCACCCACCGAGAAACGGACCATCATGCTGATTCTTTCCCTCAAGGAAGGCCATGACGGGGCGATCGCGGCCGTCGAGGACGGCAGGCTGCTCTTCTCCCTGGAGGCGGAGAAGGACTCGTTCCTCCGCTACAGCAATCCGACCGCCGAACTGTTCGCGACGGCGGCGGAGCGGCTGGACCGGCAGCCCGACGTCGTCGCCGTGAGCGGCTGGATCAAGGGCACCCAGTGCACCGACCAGCCCTCGCGCGCCGGGTACTTCGGTGTGGGCGCGTCCGCGATCACGGACGAGCCCGGCCGGTTCTTCGGCAAGGCCGTGCGGGTCTTCTCGTCCACCCATGAGCGCTCCCACATCATGACGTCCTACGGCATGTCGGCGCTCCGCCGGGACCAGCCGTTCTACAGCCTGGTGTGGGAGGGGAACATCGGCTCGTTCTACCGGATCGACGAGCACGGGAAGGTGACCCACCTCAAGGAGGTGCTCAACTACCCGGGCAACAAGTACTCCTACGGCTTCGCGCTCGCCGACCCGAGGTTCAGCCCGCACCAGGAGTTCGTCCGGTTCCAGGACGCGGGCAAGCAGATGGCCCTGGCCGGATTCGCCGAGAACCGGCCGCCGACCCGGGCGGAGCAGGAGGTCGTCGACTTCGTCCTCGGCCAGAAGGAGGTCATCACCGGGAGCCTGAAGGACCGGATGACCGATTCCCCCTTCCACAACGTCGGGGTGGAGTCGAGCGCGTACAAGAACCTGGCGGCCCGGCTCTCGGACGCCATCTTCGACCGCTTCCACGCGTACGCCCGGGAGCACCTGACCGAGGGATTCCCGCTGCTCGTCTCCGGCGGCTGCGGGCTCAACTGCGAGTGGAACCGACGCTGGCGCGAGTGCGGGCTCTTCCCGGCGGTCTTCGTGCCGCCGTGTCCCAACGACAGCGGCTCCGCGATCGGCACCGCCATCGACGCCCAGCACTTCTACACCGGGTCGGCCGGCCTGGAGTGGGACGTCTACGCGGGCGGCGAATTCGTGGAGGACGTCGGGTTCGACCCGCGGCGCTACGAGATCCGCCCGCTGGACCACGGCGAGGTCGCCCGCCACCTCCGCGACGGGAGCATCATCGGCTGGGCGCGGGGCCGCTGGGAGATCGGCCCCCGCGCGCTCGGGAACCGGTCCATCCTGGCCGCCCCCTTCACCGCGGAGACCACGGCCAGGCTCAACAGGATCAAACAGCGCGAGAGCTACCGCCCGATCGCCCCGATCTGCCTGGAGCAGGACGCGGGCCGCTGGTTCGGCGGGGGGCTCCCCGACCCCTACATGCTGTACTTCAGCCAGGTCGAGTCCGCCGACCTGCGTGCGGTCACCCACGTCGACGGAACGGCCCGCACCCAGACCGTCGACCCGGCCGCGAACCCGGCCATGGGTGAACTGCTGACCGCGTTCGGCGCACTGACCGGATTCAGCGTCCTCTGCAACACCTCGCTCAACTACTCGGGACGCGGGTTCATCAACCGGAGCAGCGACCTGATCGCCTACGGCGAGCTGCACGGACTGGACGGGTACGTCGTGAACGACGTCTTCGTCACACCGCGACGCTAGGGGTCGCGTCCGCGAAGCCGCAGCGGCCCCGGTCGGGGCCAGGAGCGGGCGAGGAACGAGCGAGGAACGAGCGAGGAACGAGCGAGGAGCGGGCAAGGAGCGGGCAAGGAGCGGGCGAACGGGCCGGACAGGGCCCGGCGAGGTCGGGGCGCGGGTGGGGCCGGAGACTCATGTTCCTGGGACAGGGGCGGGAGGAGGGTGGAGGTACAGCGCCCGCCGGATCGGAGCGGGCCAGGACGGTCACGAGGTGTCACCATGAGTAGTGATTCCGTTACCAACGCGCCCGCTCTGCTCGTCGCCGTGCACGCCCAGGTGAGTGACGGCGTTCCCGGCGAGCTGCTGGCCCACGGGTTCATGACCAGCCGGGCGACCGTGCTGGTCCCGGATCCGCCCCGGGAGCTGGCGAGCCCGTGGCACAGATACATCCTCCGAATATCCCGGTCACCGGGGCACGACGGCACCACCGAGGTGCTGCCCGTCGCCGGCATCAGCCTGGCGGCGGTCCACGGGGACGGGATCAGCACGGCGGCCGCCATGCTGACACTGATCTGGCCGACCCGGTTCGAGGTCCCCACCGTGACCTCCACACCGGAGCGGGTCGCCGGGCTCCTGGTCCGCCACCACGGCGACCAGTGGGCGGTCTACGCCGAACTCGGCCTCCGGGTGGTGCGTCCGGCGCGGAAGGCCGGCCCCGCCGACGAGTGGTGGCTCGGCCCGGACTTCGCCAAGGACGTCCACGGCTCGGTCGAGGACTACAGCTGCGGCACCTGCGGCAGCAGCCCCAACTGCTGCCGACGCCCCGGCCCGGAGTCCGCGGCCCCGGCCACCGAAGCGGCCTGACCCGACCGTGGGGTGGTCCCGATGATCACAACCGCAGCACAGGAGCGGCGGGGGGGGGGGGGCGGGCCCCCCCCCCCCCCCCCCCCCCCCCCCCCCGGGCGGGGGGCCGGGGGGGGGGGGGCCCGGGCCCCGCCCCCCCGCCGGGGATTTAAGGGCGCGCGCGC